>CAVERB010000061.1:0-30887 GCA_963618105.1 Oxalobacter sp.
TATAGCTGTAAGCTTTTTGGAACCCCCAGCCTACCTGGGGTTTTCGGTTGACAATCAAGGAAGGCAGATGGTTCCGCCTTCCTTGATCTTTCAGTCTGACGATGGCTGGAACGCAATATAGTTGACCATGCCATTCCGCAGAACCATCAGAAGAACCATTTTCCGCTTATCTAAAGAGCCGACTGCCTGCTGGAAAGCGTCAACATCGGTAACATCTGCATTATTCATCCGGACAATGACATCGCCTTTACGTAAGCCTATTGCCTGTGCTCGATTCTTCGCAGAAGTAATGACAACCCCATGTTTCACGCCTAATGACTTTTTCTGATCCGCGCTCAATTCATCAACGGTCAAGCCAAGTACTTTTTCAGAACGATTGCCTTTAGTTACTTTGGCTGAAGATTTCTTACCCGCTTTACCATCGTTATCCATCACCTTGGGACGAACTGACAGGACATGGGTTGTCCCTTTGCTCCATACAGTGACAGAAGCCGCTGTTCCAACAGGTGTTTCCCCCACAAGACGTGACAACTCTGATGCCTTCTCAACAGCATGGCCATTATATTTCAGGATGACATCACCTGCTTCAATCCCTGCTTTTTCCGCCGGAGAACCGCTTTCAACATGGGCTACCAAAATCCCTTTTTTGTCAGGCAGGTTCATCGCCTTGGCTGTTTCTTCATTGATTTCGCTGATATGGACACCAATCTGTCCGCGTTTGACTTTTCCGCTCTTTTTCAATTGGTCAGCCACCTGCAATGCTTCATCAATCGGCACTGCAAATGAAATACCCATATATCCGCCAGAACGACTGAATATCTGGGAATTGATACCAATCGCTTCACCGTTCATGTTGATCAGCGGACCACCTGAATTGCCTGGATTGACTGCAACGTCTGTCTGGATCAAAGGCAGATAATCTCCTGTATCACGGGCTGTCGCTGAAATAATGCCTGCGGTGACGGTATTGTCGAGTTTGAAAGGAGAACCGATTGCCAATACCCATTGCCCTGCCTTGATATCAGCAGAATGTCCTGTCTTGAGAACCGGCAGATTGCTGCCATTGATCTTGAGAAGCGCAACGTCTGTACGCTTGTCCGAGCCGATAACTTTCGCCGTGAATTCCCGTTTATCCGTCAGACGGACAAAGACCTCGTCCGCACCATTAATAACATGATGATTGGTCAGGATATAACCATCTTCAGAAATGATGAAACCAGATCCCATCCCTTGCCTGACCTGCTCTTCAGGTTCCTGTCTTTGACGCTGCTGCATGCCTGGCACAGGCATACCAAAAAAACGGAAGAAGTAATCATCAAATTCACTGACTCCCCGGCGAATCTGGACTTTCTCAACCGTTCGGATATTGACAACTGCAGGCGCAACCTGCTCAACCAGTCCTGTTAGGTCAGGCAACCCATTCACTGCAATAGGCGGTGCGGCGAGCACTTGTTGGGGAATGGCAATCCCTAAAGCCGATAATGCAAAGAAAGTGGCAAGCGTTAGTTTCTTGATAGGATTCAACGTAAATTTTTGCATCATTTTCCAATCCAGTAGTACAGAAAAAACCTGTCTTAAGACAGGAACTGAAAATTCTGGTCAGGATACTCTGTTGTCCCTGAGAACTGAAGTTTTTAAACAGTTTTTTACAAATCACAGGCCTGGTCTATGATTGAAGCGGTTCTTCACGCAGATGTATCAAACGCCAGTTACAAGCTGTATAAAGACGCCGGAATGAATCAGGCGCCATCGCATCAGGGAAAAGGATCAGTGTTTTTTTTCTGCCTGATCCAGCATGCAGCTGCAGTATGATGACCGATGTCCAGACTGTTGAATCTGCCTGCATTTCCCATTGTTCCGGCATACCGGTATCTGCCTGTTGCGGAATACCTGGAACAATCTGAAAATGGCTGTCCGCAGTCACTATCAACTGATAATCTGCCGGCATACGGTACCATTTGAAGATGAGGAACAATGCCACTGCAATCAACACAAACGGCATCCAGTATGATGCCCCATAGGCAAATGCACCGATTTTTCCTGTCGGCATCAATCCTGCTGTAACTATGCAGCATGTCGCCATGCCCAATATCAGGAACGCATGTATCCTGGATTTCCTGATGTGGATGGTCTGGGCGAAAGACATGGTCCGGAATTCCAAAACAACAAAGCCACATTCATTGCATGAATGTGGCTTTGTTGTTCATAAAAAACTTCAGATCTTACCAAAGACCAGTGAACTATTGGTTCCGCCGAAGCCAAAAGAATTTTTCAACGCGTAGTCAATACGCATATCCCTTGCAGCATTCGCGCAGTAATCCAAATCACAGTCAGGATCCTGGTTAAAGATATTGATGGTTGGCGGGGCAATCTGGTTATGAACCGCCAGAACAGTAATGACGGATTCTAGACCACCGGCACCTCCCAGCAGATGTCCAACCATGGACTTGGAAGAACTCATGACAGCAGACTTGGCAGATGCACCCAGCGAACGTTTGACCGCAATGGTTTCTGCCTTGTCTCCCAATGGTGTGGAAGTGCCATGAGCATTGATGTAATTGACCTGATCAGGATTGATGCCTGCATCATTGATGGCATTGGTCATACACTTGCTTGCACCGCTGCCATCCTCCAATGGCGCAGTCATATGATGGGCATCAGCACTCATGCCAAAACCGCAAAGCTCTGCATAGATCTTGGCACCCCGAGCCTTGGCATGCTCATACTCTTCAAGCACAAGCACACCTGCCCCTTCACCCATGACAAAACCATCACGGTCCTTATCCCATGGACGAGATGCTGTTGCAGGATCATCATTACGAGAAGACAGTGCTCTTGCTGCAGCAAAACCACCGATACCCAATGGGGAAACCGTGGACTCTGCGCCGCCTGCAATCATGACATCAGCGTCACCATATGAAATGGTACGTGCTGCATAGCCGATAGAATGCAGACCGGTTGAACATGCAGTCACACAAGACAGGTTAGGACCTTTCAATCCATAGCGGATAGACAAGAAACCCGAAGTCATATTGATGATTGAAGAAGGAACGAAGAATGGACTAACGCGGCGCGGACCACGTTTTTCCAGTTCTGCATGGGTCTTTTCAATCATTGGCAAGCCACCGATACCTGAACCGATATTGACACCAATCCGGTCAGCATTCTCTTCGGTGATCACCAGACCACTGTCCTCAATTGCCTGGATACCAGCTGCCATCCCGTAATGGATGAAAGTATCCATATGGCGTGATTCTTTACTTGGAATATATTTTTCCAGTTCGAAGTCTTTAACTTCTCCGGCAAATCTTGTACTGAATGCAGAAGCATCAAATTTGGTAATCAGTGCAATACCTGATTTACCAGCTGTAACAGCGCTCCACATATCAGCAACCGTATTGCCTACTGGTGAAATACATCCCAGCCCGGTAACGACGACCCGGCGTTTTCCGTTGCGGCTCAAGGTGCCCTCCCTGTGTCAGTATCCTAAATAGGACTTATTTTTCCATTTGTGCTTTTGCAAAATCAACCGCCTGCTGAACAGTGGTGATTTTTTCAGCCTGTTCGTCAGGGATTTCAATTTCGAATTCGTCTTCAAGTGCCATGACGAGTTCAACGGTATCAAGGGAATCTGCACCGAGATCGTTTACAAAAGAAGATTCCAGTTTGATTTCTGCCTCTGGCTTACCCAGCTGATCAGCAACGATTTTCTTTACGCGATTTACGATGTCTTCCGACATTTCTTGGCTCCAGTTAGTAAAAAAACAAAGTTAAGTTGACGCATTTTAACAGGTTTGCGCCAGATTTATTCACTGTATCGGTCAATTAACCCTATCAGTGAACTATTTTTCATAAAAATCCAGAACTGCCAGTGTATTCTCCACCATCAGTTCATGAACATCCCTCCATTCACATGCAATACACTGCCGGTAATATAAGCCGCTTGTGGTGATGCCAGAAATGCAACAGCTGCCGCAATATCTTCTGGGCTCCCCAAACGTGCCAATGGAATCTGCTTAACCAGGTTTTCCTTGACTTCCTCAGGGAGAACCCGGGTCATGTTGGTATCAATAAAGCCTGGCGCAACACAGTTGACGGTGATATTCCTGCTGCCGACCTCACGCGCCAATGCACGGCTCATCCCTTCAACACCTGCTTTGGCTGCTGCATAATTCGTCTGTCCCGGATTGCCAATGGAACCGACAACCGAAGAAATGCTGATGATACGTCCCTCCTTGGCACGCATCATACTGCGCAGCACCATCCTGGACAAAGCTGCCACTGCAGTCAGGTTAATTGACAGAACATTTGCCCAGTCCTCATCTTTCATGCGCATTGCCAACTGATCCTGGGTAATGCCTGCATTGTTGACCAGTATATGCAGAGCACCGAATTCTTTCTGAATGGCATCAATCGTCTGGCGGCATGCTTCCGTATCCCGAACATCAAGAACAACCCCTTTGCCTGCCCCTTCACGGACTGCATTCAGAGCTTTGGTGATTTCTTCCGCACTTGGCTCATCCAAAGCTGTCCCAACAACGACAGCCCCTCGGGAAGCCAATTCCAAGGCAATTGCCCAACCAATACCACGGGAAGCTCCTGTTACAAAGGCAACCTTGCCTGCGAGATTCTGTTCTTTCATTTAAGCGCCTCCAAAGCGGCATCAAGTGATGCCTGATCAACAATGGCAAGTCCATTGATGGAACTATCAATACGTTTCACCATGCCTGCCAGCACCTTACCAGGACCACAGTCCACAATATGCGTAATCCCCATGGCAGCCATTTTCTGGACAGTCTCAACCCATCGTACAGAACTTGCAACTTGGCGAACCAATGCATCTTTGATGGCTTCAAGGTCATCCTGAATGGCGACATCAACATTGTTGATGACCGGAATCTTTGGTGCAGAGAAAACCAGACCCTTCATATATTCAGCCAAGCGTTCAGAAGCCGGCACCAACAGAGAAGAATGGAAGGGCGCAGAGACCGGCAACGGCAATGCCCGTTTTGCACCTTTTGTTTTTGCCAACTTGCAGGCACGGTCCAATGCCGTCTTATGGCCTGCAATGACTGTCTGGGTCGGTGAATTGAAATTCGCAGGTTCAACTACATCACCTTCAGCGGCTTCTGCGCAGACCGCTTTGAGTGCCTCTGCGTCCAGACCAATGATTGCAGCCATTCCGCCGACACCGACAGGAACAGCCTCCTGCATTGCAGTAGCACGGAAACGGACAAGTTTGACAGCATCTGCCAACGGAATTACGCCAGAAGCTACCAATGCAGAAAATTCACCAAGACTATGCCCTGCCACAACATCAGGAGCGGCTCCTCCCGCCGCAAGCCATGCACGGTAGAAAGCAATGGAAGTCGTCAACATCACCGGCTGTGTATTGACAGTCAAGTCAAGGGATTCTTTCGGTCCTTCAGCAATCATCTTGCCAATATCAAACCCCAATGCCTCGGAAGCCTCGGCAACTGTTTCCTGCACAGCAGCATTTCCGGCAAAACCATCCAGCATGCCGACAGCCTGGGAACCTTGCCCTGGGAATACAAACGCGAATTTAGCCATGGTAACTCTGTTTCTCCTGTTATTCAGATTATCAGATTACATCTTTGCCACGATGGCTCCCCATGTCAAACCGCCACCGATAGCAACCATAAGGATATTTTGTCCTGGTTTGATGCTGCCATTACGGATCCCGGTATCAATCGCCAATGGGATTGATGCCCCGGAAGTATTGCCATGTTCATGGACAGTGACAATGACCTTTTCAGTCGGGATACTCAATTTCTTTGCAGAACTCTGCATGATACGCAGGTTTGCCTGATGAGGAACCAGCCAATCAACATCTGCTGTAGTCATTCCGGCCTTTTCAAGCGCTTCAAGAGCAACATGATCCATCCAGGAAACCGCCTGCTTGAAAACCGCCTTGCCATCCATATGGACATATGGGCTGCCTTCAATGACCCCATTGTTCGGCCTGCCAGGCAGATTCAGGATGTCTCCCAAGCTGCCGTCAGCATGCAATGCTGATGCCAGGATACCAGGTTCTTCAGATGCAGAAAGGACAACAGCACCAGCACCGTCGCCAAACAGGACACAGGTTGTCCTATCCTGGAAATCAATGATACGGGAATAGGTCTCTGCACCAATGACAAGCACCTTCTTGCAAACATCGGCACGGATAAAACTGTCTGCAGTGGACATCGCATAAAGGAAACCACAACATACTGCTGAAACATCCATAGCAGCACAATGGGACTTGATACCCAGCTTATACTGGATGACACAAGCTGTACTGGGAAAACCACCGAAATTGTCAGGCGTTGTCGTTGCACAGATAATCATGTCGATATCCTCTACACTGCACCCTGCCATTTCAAGTGCGTTCTTTGCCGCTTCAGCACCCAAGTCACTGGAATACACACCTTCATCCGCATAATGGCGTGCAGCAATCCCACTGCGGGTCTTAATCCATTCGTCAGAAGTCTCAACCCCCTTTTCGGCCAGCAAAGCTGCCATATCATCATTGGTCAAGCGTTTAGGAGGAAGATAGCTACCAGTACCGATTATTTTGCCGTAGATGGTCATTCTGTCATTTATCCTGTTTACCGTTTTCAGTCATTTCATCTGAAAGATGATACCCTTTCGGATCCTTTATCAAATCTGCCATCGCAGAATAAATCTTGCGAAGCACATCACCCTTGATGGCATCATATGCCCGCCTGATGGCAAATCCATATGCGTAGGCATCAGCACCACCATGGCTTTTGAACACAAGCCCTCTCAACCCAAGCATACAGGCACCATTGTAACGTGATGGATTCAACCGCTGCCGTACTGCATTCAGCGCCTTGCGGGACAGCAACGCACCTAGCATATTCAAAGCACTGCTCTTAAGCTGAGACACTAGGACATCCCGGAAAAAACGCCCCAGCCCCTCAACTGCCTTAAGCATCACATTGCCGGTAAAGCCATCGCAGACAACAATATCACAGGTTCCTTCAAAGATATCATTGCCCTCAACGTTTCCTAAAAAGTTCAGTGTACCATCCAGATGTTCTTTCTGGAGCAGTTTGCCTGCTTTTTTTACAACCTCATTGCCTTTGATGTCTTCAGTTCCAACATTTAAAAGTCCTACTTTCGGAGAAGGCCTGTTCTCAACATTTGTATAAAGGGCAGAACCCATCAATGCAAACTGGCGCAGATGCTCTTCCTCGCAATCCACGTTCGCACCAAGGTCAAGAACATAGGTCGGTAAATCCTTCTCATTGGGCATAATGCCGCAGATTGCGGGCCGTTCAACGCCAGGGATCGTATCCAGCAGATAATGGGAAATCGCCATCAGTGCTCCGGTGTTGCCAGCGGAAACACAGGCATCTGCGTTGCCCTCCTTGACTTCCATGATGGCAAGATGCATCGAAGAACGGCGTTTTTTAAACGCCTTCATTAGCGGAGTATCCATTGCAACAACATCAGCAGCATCCTTGATCGCGATACGGGGGTGGTTCTCCGCCCCGTTCTTTTTCAATTCCGCTTCAATCAAACCCTGCTGACCTACCAGGATAAGATGGACATCCTCCACCTGTTTCAGAAAAGACAGCGATGCAGGGACAGTGACACTCAGTCCATGGTCACCACCCATGCAGTCAATTGAGATCCTTACTTTGCCTGATCTGCTCTTAAGCACGTCCAAACCGGATTTCCTTCCGTTTCATCACGTTACCAAGCTAAAAACAACAACAAAAAAAAGGCGCGTGAGCAGTCAAACCCATTGCGCCATTGAATCCATCAGTATACCAAATGATTACTCATCATTCTTGGTGTTCAATACTTTCTTGCCACGATAATAACCGCTTGGGCTGATATGGTGGCGACGATGCTTCTCACCAGTAGTCGGTTCAACCGACAAATTGACTGCCTTCAGAGAGTCATGCGAACGACGCATGCCACGCTTTGAAGGCGATGTTTTATTTTGTGGGACTGCCATAATTACTCCTGAATCAAAATTTTGAGAATTCTAACACATCCATCCAATTCCATTGGAACTAAATGGCGAACCTTTTACTTTTTGTTGCTGTTTCCACGCTTGAGCTGTTCAAGGACCGCAAACGGCGAATCCTTTTTCTCCTGCCAACGACCCGCAGTCTTGTCTGGACAAATATCATGGCGTGATGACACAGGCAATGCCAGCAAAGCCTCATCCTCAATTAAGACCATGACATCCGTCTTCCCGTCAGAAACAATGACTTCCGTCCTGTCATCATCTTCCAGCACAGATTCAACCTCATCCGCTTCCGGTTCAGAAAACGTGACGACAACTGCTGTTTCGGTATCAAGTCTGAACGGCATAACATCAAGACACCGCTGACAGACCAGACGGATATCCCCTGAGACACTGAGCACCAACCTTGGCCTCTGATGGCTATCCAATGCCCCTTCCACTCTCCAAGCCAGTTCCCCAGCAGCGTCAGCACAAACCGATGCCAACCTTTCCAGCCCTGCGACCGGAACAATCCCTTCAAGGCACTCTCCTGCCTTGCAGAAATCAGAAGGAACAATCAGATGAGAACTCATATCTGCCTAAGGCGTAAAATCTGTGATTTTAACAACAATATTTTATTTCAGTCAAAGCTTTAGTAAACTACTTGATATTGAAAGCATTGGATACCTATCATGCAGCCTGATTCCAGCACTTTGCTCATACTTGCTTCCTCCTCCCGTTACCGAAAAGAACTGCTTTCCCGCCTGGGCATCCCTTTCAGTACGGAAAGCCCTTCCATTGATGAATCGCCTCTTCAGGGAGAAACACCCTGTGAAACAGCATTGCGGCTTGCCTGCCGAAAAGCCGAAGCAGTCAGTTCCCATTTCCCTGGCGCTATCATCATCGGTTCTGACCAAGTTGCTGAATGCGAAGGAAATTCGATTGGGAAACCAGGAACCTTTGGCAAGGCAATGAACCAGTTGAAACAGATGCGGGGAAAACAAGTCCTGTTTCATACGGCACTCTGTGTCTTGGACGGACAACACAACAATACGCTTCAGAAAACAGTCGTGACAACCACTGTCGTTTTCCGTAACCTGCCGGATAACGAACTGGCTGATTATCTGATGATTGAGAAACCTTTTGACTGCGCTGGCAGTGCCAGGAATGAGAGCCTGGGAATCGCCCTGCTGGAAAAAATCGAAAGCAATGACCCAACTGCCCTGACAGGACTGCCCCTGATTGCACTGACTTCCATGCTGCGCAAATGCGGGATACGATTCTTTGCTGGAGCATCAGCATGACAACAGGAACACTGTATCTTATTCCCAACACGCTTGGCAGTAGCCAGACTGGGACCGACTTGCCAAACATCATTCCTGATGCCGTCCTGCAAACATCAGCCATGCTGGACTACTTCATTGTCGAAAACATGAAAACCACCCGTACCCATCTGAAACGGATTGCGGAAAAACATCCCCTGAAAAAGCCCCTCCAGCAAATTGATATGGCTGAACTGAACGTCAGAACAGACAAGACCGCATTGCCCGCTTTGCTGGCCCCTCTTCTGGCAGGCAGAGATGGCGGACTGATTTCAGAAGCAGGTGTCCCGGCAGTGGCAGATCCAGGAGCAGACCTGGTCCGGCTGGCCCAGGAAAAAGGCATCCCCGTCAGGCCATTGGTCGGTCCTTCTTCCTTGCTGCTCTCCCTAATGGCAAGCGGCCTGAATGGACAAAGTTTCGCTTTCAATGGCTATTTGCCCATTGACAATAATCAGCGTTCACAACGCATCCAGGCATTGGAAAATCGTTCTCATAAAGACCATCAGACACAGCTGTTCATTGAAACACCATACCGCAATGAAGCACTGTTCAAGGCACTCTGCCAATACTGTCGTCCCGATACCCGTTTATGTATTGCCACCAATGTCTCGCTCCCGGATGAATCCATCAAGACATTGCCAATTGCCGAATGGCGAAAACGCCTGGAAAAAGGGAAACAACCTGACTTCCAGCGAAAACCGACTGTTTTCTTGTTCCTAGCGACGTAAAAGACAGAGTCAGGAAGACTTATTGTTCATTTTCTGCAACAGGCCCCGTTTCAATCAAAAAACCAGCGCCGTTATCCCTGCCCAGCGCAGCCACCAGCGCAGGCAGAACCTCTTCAAGCTGTGCCCTGAGCTTCCAAGGCGGATTGATAACAAACATGCCACTGGCGACAAATCCGGTACCATCTGGAACAGGAGAAGCCACACGGAAAACCAGATGAAGCCATTCCCGATTGGACACCTTTTTCAACTGTCCAGCAAAACGACGGGATTCCATACGCTGCAAGACCGGGTACCAGACAAGATAAGTCCCTGTTGGAAACCGCTTCAAAGCATCTGACAATGTCGCAATAACCGCCTGATAATCCCGCTTGACTTCATAGGAAGGGTCAATCAATACAATCGCTCGCCGGGAAGGAGGCGGCAAAAGCGATTTGAGCGCAGAAAACCCATCTTTTCTAGCAACCAGAATCCGTTTTCCCCGTTCGAGACGGGGAATATTCTTAAGACCAGACCATTTCCAGATATTCCTTTCTAGTATTTGAGCATCTGCCGGATGTTTCTCAAAAAAACGCAGGCGGTCTTGTTCGCGCAGCAGCAACTCCGCAATATAAGGGGAGCCTGGGTAGATGGACAGTTTTCCACTCGGATTAACTGCCTGAATCAACCGCAGATAATCCAATACAGTCTGGGGATGATGACTAATCTCCAGCAATCTGAGAACACCCGCTTTTGCTTCACCGCTTTTCTTCGCCTGTTCACTATTTAGGGAATAGGCACCCGCCCCTGCATGGGTATCAATATAGAAGAAAGGCGTTTCTTTCTGGCGGATATAAAGCAATGTCTGATGCAGGACGATATGCTTGAACACATCGGCATGGTTGCCTGCATGGAAAACATGACGGTAACTGAGCATGACAGCATTTCCTCCTACTGCAATAGCCTTATTCTAAACCAACCTGTTATTCGAACATGTCGATGAACAACTTTGCCGCACGGGACAACTGCCTCGATTTCTTCCAGATGAGCGCCACTGACGACTGAAGACTGCAATCAGACACCATGATTTTATGGAAGTCCTTTTCTGGACGTACAGACAACGTTGATTCCGGTAGCACTGCCAGGCCAATCCCCTCTTCCACCAAGGAAAGAATGGCAGACACATTATCGCTCTCGCAAATAATATTGGCTGGAATCTGACGGGACACCATTTCATTGACCACCATATCATGACAGATAATGCCTTCCTGCCGGTGCATCAAAATCAACGGCACATCCGCCAGCTCCGCCAGCAGGACACTCTGACGTTCTCCCCACTGCATATCATCATGGCATGCGACAACCACCCATGGTTCCTTCAGAATTGCCTTGGCATCATAATTCCCCATCGGAACGGGAAGCCGAACCAACGCCACCTCGACTATATCCCTATCCAGCAGTTCAAGCACCCGATAAGTGTTTCCCTCTCGCCAGCAGAAACGCACCTGCGGATATGCCTGGTGAAATTTCCTGATCCTGCTAGGGATATAAAGTCCCCCAATAGCCGGCGGACTGCCAATCGCCAACGTACCGTTCAGCCCCAGTCCCATATCCCGTGCTTCATCACTGGCTGTCCGTATCAAGCTAAGTATCTGCGTTGCCCGCTGATAGAAAAGATGCCCTGCGGATGTCAGAGCAAAATGCCGGGTACTGCGTTCTATCAGGCTGACACCAAGCTCTTCCTCCAACAACTTGAGCTGATGGCTCAATGGCGGCTGGGCAATATGCAATCGTTTCGCCGCACGACTGATCTGCCCCTCTTCAACAATCGCACAAAAATACCGAAGCTGGCGGATATCCATAATCTTCCTATTTATATAAAAAACATATTTATCTTAAATAAAAAAAGTATTATCCATATAAATAATGACTGTGTATACTGTTTTCCAGACGTATTTCTTTCTCTTCTATCAGCATAGGAGGCTCATATGAAAATCTGTATTTTCGGGGCAGGAGCCATCGGTGGTTATATGGCCGTTGAGATTGCTTCTGCTGGCTATGACATCTGCGTCATCGCACGCGGTGCGCATCTTGAAGCCATCAAGCAGAACGGACTGACCCTGCATATCAATGGACAGGTGAAAAACGTGAAAATCCCTGCCAGCGATAATCCTACCGATTTCGGTCCTCAAGACTATGTCATCTGCGCACTGAAAGCCCATCAGTCCCTCGAATCCGCAGACAAGTTTGCACCGCTTCTGGGACCTGATACTGCCGTAGTTACGGCAATGAACGGCATTCCCTGGTGGTATTTCTACAAGGAAGGCGGAAAATTCGAAGGGCATCATCTGGAATCTGTCGATGCAGGCGCAAAACAGTGGAACTTAATCGGTCCTGAACGTGCCATTGGCTGCGTTGTGGATCCCGCCTGTGAAGTCATTGCCCCTGGTGTTATCAAACATGAGAAATTCAACCGTTTCATTATCGGCGAACCCGATGGTACGGAATCTGAACGGGTAAAGACCCTTCAGAAAATCCTGACAGATGCTGGATTTGATGCTCCAATCCGCAATGCCATTCGATGGAATGTCTGGCTCAAGCTGTGGGGCAATGTCTGCTACAACCCCATTAGCGCATTGACCCATGCGCCATTGGACAAAATCACCTCTGGCGCACTGAAAGAAGTCTGCCGGAAAGCCATGTATGAAACCAAGGCAGTGACCGAAGCCCTGGATGTCTTCATTCCTGAAGACATGATTGAACGGCGGCTGACAGTCGCAGGCAAAGCGGTCGGCCACAAGATGTCGATGCTTCAAGACCTTGAACGGGGGCGTTCAATGGGAGAAATTGATGCCTTGGTTGCTGTCGTGCACGAAATGGGACAACTGACAGGGATTGCAACACCAACGGTGGATATCCTGCTGGCACTCGCCCAAGAACGGGGAAGGCAGGCCGGTCTGTACTGACTTCCAGCAGACAGCCGCTTTCAACAGGAAGAAGGAGATGCCAGATGCTTATCGCATTCCTCAAGAACTGGACCTTACCGGTTGCGATTGCCATTGGTACCGCCTTTTTCTGGGGGCTGCGGTATCTGGCATTCCTGATTCCATACCTTATTTTTGCAATGTTGTTCCTGTCTTTCTGCCGGATTCCCCTGAAAGACATCCATTTTGGCTTCATCCACCTTGCCCTGGCCGGCTTCCAGGTCATCGGCGGCATGGCGGTTTTCTATCTGTTGACACCGTTCGATGTCCTAGCGGCTGAAACTGCCCTTGTCTGCATGATGACACCAACAGGAACCGCTGCCGCAGTGATTACGCAGAAGCTGGGGGGCAATGCCGCCAGTATGACAGGGTACATGCTGATCTCAAACCTGCTAGCAGCCATTGCAGTTCCCCTGTGTTTTCCAATCGCCCACCCAATGACTGGGGGCATCGGGTTCTTCACTGCCTGTCTGATTATCTTGGGAAAAGTCGGGCCAATGATCGTTATCCCGATGATAGCCGCCATGCTGCTTCGACGGTTTTCCCCAAAAACTATCCAGTATATTGTCCAATGGCCTGATATGCCCTTCTATTTACTGGGCTTCTCATTGATGCTGGTCGTTGCCAGAACTGTGGATTCCCTTGTCAAAGACTCGTCATACCTGCTCACCGTCGGTTACCTTGCCATTGCCGCAGCCATCATCTGCTGCATGCTGTTCGTTCTCGGCAAATGGATCGGCTCATGCTTCGGTCAACGGATTGTCGGTGGACAGGCGCTGGGACAGAAAAATGTTGTCCTGGCAATCTGGATGGCGCACACCTACTTATTCCCGATTGTCGCCATGGGTGCAACCGCTTATATCGTCTGGCAGAACCTGTTCAACGCATGGCAACTCTGGCGGCAACGGATAACAGACCAACAACAAGCTCAATGACGGTCTGATTGCTTTGACATACGGGGAATATGGGTTATCTGGGACGCTGTATCAATAAGGCTTGCAGGGACGGGTACAGCACGATTATTATCTTGGGATAATTGTTTTTTCTCTTCAAGGCTCATTATCATGCAAAAAAAACTGGCAACCCTTCTTGTCGCAGCAGGCGTGATCCTGCCCATGGTTTACAGCACTGCGCAGGCAGCTCCTGCAAAAAGCAAAGCAACCGTCAAACGAAAGACACCTGTCAGAAAAACAACGAAAAACCCTGTTAAAACCCAGACGTCAGCCATCAGTACAGAAGGCATGATCGCAGACCATTATCAATGTGAGATGGGTAAATCATTCACCCTCTACCGTTACCACGACAACAGGGATGCGGTCATCCTTGACTGGGCTGGCAAAAAACAGCAAATGCACAAAGTACCAGCCAAGTCTGGGGCAGAACGTTTCGAGACTGACGCAAAACTGACCTATATCGGCGTTTCCAACCTGACTCAGTTGATCGACTTCAAGCAAGGTAAACCTGTCCTGACGGAGTGTCGTAATTCTGAACAGCGACAGGTTCAGGCAGAACTGGACAGGAAAAAAGCTGAAGGAAAAACTGCCCAAACACAGAAAAACAATACACAGCAAACCCCTGAAAAGAAGAAAAAGAAAAGCTTCTGGCCTTTCTGATTGATGGTGCTGTTTGATTATTTTGAATTGCGGGAACCCCTGGCATAGGTTCCCAGCAAAAGGAGGCGATATGTCTGATCTCGTAACAAAAACCTTCAAGTCATTTACGGTTTCCACAGGAAAAGAAGGATGGTATTACGCCATTCCCGAACTGGGCAAATGTTTGGGAATTGATGTTTCCCGTCTGCCGGTTTCCATCCGGATTGTCCTGGAGTCTGTCCTGCGTAACTGCGATGGCCTGAAAATCACTGAAGAACATGTCCGTCAGTTGGCAAGCTGGAAACCCAATGAGGAACGTACTAATGAAATTCCTTTTGTCGTCTCCCGAGTGGTCTTGCAAGACTTTACGGGTGTTCCCTTGCTGGTTGACCTTGCCGCTATGCGCAATGTAGCAGCACGGCTTGGCAAAAACCCCAAGAAAATCGAACCATTGGTACCTGTTGACCTGGTCGTTGACCACTCCGTGCAGATTGACTATTTCCGCCGTCCTGATGCCGTTGATCTGAACATGAAGCTGGAATTCTCCCGTAATAAAGAACGTTACCAGTTCATGAAATGGGGTATGCAGGCCTTTGACACATTTGGCGTCGTCCCGCCTGGATTCGGTATCGTCCACCAGGTCAATATGGAATACCTTGCCCGTGGTGTTCACAGAAAACAGGATGCCAGCCTCAGAGACATCTATTATCCAGACACGTTGGTCGGCACAGACTCCCATACCACCATGATCAATGGCATCGGCGTTGTCGGCTGGGGTGTCGGCGGCATTGAAGCTGAAGCAGGAATGCTGGGACAGCCAGTCTATTTCCTGACACCGGATGTCATCGGTATGAACCTGACCGGCAAACTGCCTGAAGGCTGCACGGCAACAGACCTGGTGCTGACTATCACGGAAATCCTGCGTAAGGAAAGGGTTGTCGGCAAATTTGTTGAATTCTTCGGGGAAGGCGCAGCCTCTCTCTCGGCAACCGACCGTGCCACCATCTCGAACATGGCACCGGAATATGGAGCAACTATCGGATTCTTCCCGGTCGATGACGCTACCATCAGTTTCCTGAAAAACACCGGCAGGACTGAAGATGAAGTCAACGCCCTAGCTGCCTATTTTAAAGCGCAGGGCTTCTATGGCATCCCACAGGCAGGTCAGATCGACTATACCCGTGTCGTCAACCTGGATCTGTCTACCGTCACAGCATCGGTTGCAGGACCAAGGCGTCCCCAGGACCGCATTGAACTGGGCAGCCTGAAAAACCGTTTTACGGAACTTTTCAGCATGCCTGTTGCTGATGGTGGATTCAACAAGCAGCCAGAAGAACTGTCCGCCTCCTACAAAACCGCTGATGGCAACGATCTGAAAAACGGAGACATTGTCATAGCCGCCATCACCTCCTGCACCAACACCAGCAATCCTGCTGTCCTGCTGGCCGCCGGTCTGCTGGCGAAAAAAGCCGTTGAGGCAGGCCTGGAAGTCTCGCCAACCATCAAGACATCCCTGGCCCCCGGATCCCGCATCGTCACCGGCTACCTGCAGAAAACCGGACTTCTGCCCTATCTGGAAAAACTGGGCTTCAATGTGGCTGCCTATGGCTGCACCACCTGTATCGGCAATGCCGGTGATCTAACCCCGGCCACTAACGAAGCCATCCTCAAGAACGATATCGTTGCTGCGGCAGTCCTCTCCGGCAACCGCAACTTCGAAGCCCGTATCCATCCAAACATCCGTGCCAACTTCCTGGCATCCCCGCCTTTGGTGGTCGCCTATGCTATCGCTGGCAATGTCACCCGAGACCTGACCACAGAGCCGCTGGGCAAAGGCAAAGATGGCAAAGACATCTATCTGAAAGACATCTGGCCATCTTCCCATGAAGTGGCTGACCTGGTTGCTGTGGCACTGGATGCCTCGGCTTTCCGCGCCAACTACAGCAATATCAAGAATGCTCCTGGTGAACTGTGGCAGTCCATCTCCGGTTTTGCTACCGGTGATGTCTATGACTGGCCGACATCCACCTACATTGCAGAACCCCCTTACTTTGACAGCTTTTCCATGGAAGCTGGTTCTGCAATCGGCAACCTGAATGGTGCGCGTCCTCTGGCAATTTTCGGGGATTCTGTCACAACCGACCATATCTCCCCGGCTGGTGCCATCCAGGAAAAAAGTCCGGCAGGCCAATGGCTGCTGGAACATGGCATCACAAAACTGAACTTCAACTCCTTCGGTTCCCGCCGGGGCAATCATGAAGTGATGATGCGGGGAACTTTTGGCAATGTCCGTATCAAGAACCTGATGCTGCCCCTAATGGAGAACGGCAACCGCCGTGAAGGCGGCTATACCCTCTATCAGCCAGAAGGCTCAGAAATGCCGATTTTTGATGCTGCGATGAAATACCAGCAGGCAAACATCCCTGCCATTGTCATCGGCGGTGAAGAATACGGCACTGGTTCTTCCCGTGACTGGGCTGCCAAAGGCACTCAACTGCTGGGTGTCAAGGCTGTTATTGCCCGTTCCTTTGAACGCATCCACCGTTCCAACCTGATTGGCATGGCTGTCCTGCCATTGCAATTCACCGGTAACGACAGTGCGCAATCCTTGGAACTAACCGGCAACGAAACCTTCGACCTGAAAGGACTGGATGATATCCGGCCCCAGCAAAAAGCCCAGTTGGTCATTCATCGTGCAGATGGCTCTGAACAGACGGTTGAAGTCCTGCTGCGGATTGATACACCGATTGAAGTTGATTACTTCCGTCATGGCGGCATTCTGCCTTATGTCCTGAGACAGCTGTTGTCTGCCTGATCCAAAAATCGGCATCCCCCATACCCCATCAGACAACCCTGTCTGATGGGGTATTGTTCTTTGATGCGACAACTTCCTGGATACCTGGCAGAGACAACCTTGACTTCCAGGACTGTCCCCTGCCCTGTTTTTGTAATAAAGTAGTGCTTATTGTATTTCAGGACCATACTGTGGAAATCCCTATGCTACGACAACTGAAACGGCTTTCTGCCATCGCCGCATTGAGTGTCTCTCTGCTTTCGGCACCTGCCATGGCAGATGATTTTGATGCTGCCATTGACATGTACCAAAACAACCAGCGCCCAGAAGCCATCAAACTGCTGCATAACCTTGCCAACCAACATGATGCTCGCGCTGAATATGTCCTAGGCATCCTGTACCAAAACGGGATTACCGTCAGAACGGCCCCTGAACTGGGCTTACGACTGCTCACAGAAGCTGCTGGACAGCACGGCTATGCCAGGGCACAAAATTACCTGGGGACACTCTATTACGAAGGCACCGCTGTCAAACAAGATTACAAGGCAGCCTTCTATTGGTATGAAAAGGCAGCCAAACAACAGGACCCTGATGCAGAATACAACCTGAGTGTCCTGTATGCTTACGGTGATGGCGTGGAACAAGACTATCCGACGGCAGTCAGCTGGCTGCGGAAAGCCGCCATGCAAAAAGTCCCTGATGCCGAATTTGCCCTAGGGCTCGTCTATGAACTGGGACTGGGCGTAGAACCCAATGAAAAACAGGCGGTCTATTGGTATGGCAAGGCGGGAAAACACGGTTATGGCAGAGCAGAAAACAAGATCGGTTCACTGTATGCGAAAGGCAATATCATTGCCAGAGACAATAGCAAAGCATTCCTTTGGTTTGCCCGCGCTGCCGAAAAAGGCTATGACAAAGCCCAATACAACCTTGGCATCATGTATGAAAAAGGCATCGGGGTTGAAGCCAACCGCAAAACAGCCATTGAATGGTTCAAGAAAGCCGCCGCACAAGGCAATCCTGATGCGAAAAAACGGCTCAAGGCAATGAGTATCAAGGCTTGAAGCATCATTTTTCAGTCCCTGAACGGTATTATTTTAGTATAATAGAAGATTCGCGTATCCTGTCAGGCAGTGACGATAGTTTCCTCCCCACCCACTGACAGCCGTACAGGCTCCTGCATCTCCCGGAAACCCACAGACAACAGTCAACCGTCATCAGGGGATGGCAAGCACTTGCAGAACCAGTCAGGTAAAACAAGATGCATGGCGATATTTCCATCATCTCGATAGATTAGAAGATCATGAACACAAACGAACATCAATCCTCTTTGCAGGAATCTCCTGAAAGAGAAGACATCCGGACGCTGGGACGCATCCTTGGGGAAGTTATCCGTGAACAAGAAGGTGAAGACGTCTTCAATCTGGTTGAACAAGTCAGGCGGATGGCTGTCAGCCTGAAACGTACTCCCAACCCTGTCGCTTCAGACAGTCTGCGAAACATGCTCAAATACCTGGGACGCAACCATGCCATTTCCGTTGTCCGCGCTTTTTCCTACTTTTCGCACCTTGCCAACATCGCTGTTGATAAACATGACAACCTCGCTTACCGCCACGGCAGGATCATGGGGGCTGCTCCACCGAAAGGCAGTATGACCTATGTGCTGAACCTGTTGGACAAAGCCAAGGTCCCTGGTGCAGAAATCAAGAAAATGCTCCAGGACCGTACCTTCATCTGCCCTGTTCTGACAGCGCACCCGACGGAAATCCAACGGAAAAGCACTCTGGACAAAGAACGGGAAATTTCCCGACTGCTGACAAAGCGTGATACCGACCTGACACCTCGGGAACGCAAACAAAACACCGAGATGCTGAAAGCCCATATCGCATCTCTCTGGCAGACCCGTATGCTCCGCAACTCCCGCCTGTCTGTCGTTGATGAAATCGACAATGCCCTGTCTTACTACCAACTGACTTTCCTGCGGGAACTGCCTGCCCTTTACCGCGCCATCCAGGAAGAACTCGAGGAACGTTATCCTGAAAAAGACGATGGCACTGCCTCACCAGGTTCTGAAGCCCGTTACCTGCAGATGGGCAGCTGGATTGGCGGAGACCGTGACGGCAACCCCAATGTCAATGCCGATACCATGCTTCAGGCACTCGAACGCCAGTCCCATATCATCATGAACTTCTACCTGCATGAAGTTCATGAACTGGGACGGGAACTCGCTGTCTCCGCACTATTAAACCATGTCAACCCCGAAGTGCTAACACTCGCAGAAATGTCTTCCGATGATTCTGAACACCGAGTTGATGAACCCTATCGCCGGGCGCTGATCTATATCTACAACCGCCTGGCTGCAACTGCCCGTCATTTCGGTATGACTGCCCTTCCCCGTGAAGAAGTCGGGGAAGACGACCCCTATACCACCTCTGAAGAATTTGCCGCAGACCTTCAGGTACTAATTGATTCCCTGACCCAGAACGCCGGCGCGCTGATTGTCCGCATTCGTTTGGGCGCTCTGAAAGCTGCCGTTGACATCTTCGGTTTCCATCTAGCCTCTCTGGACATGCGTCAGAGTTCTGATGTCCATGAACGGGTACTGACTGAAATCCTGGCAACCGCAAAAGTCACGCCTGATTATGCAGCGCTACCTGAAGAAGAAAAAATCAATCTGTTAGTTGATGAACTGAAAAAACCCCGACTGCTTTACACGCCTTACGCTGAATACTCGGCAGAAACCACCTCTGAACTGCGTATCCTGCGGACAGCCCGGAGAATCCGTGAAAAATACGGTGTCCGTGCCATCACCAATTACATCATCTCCCATACAGAAACGGTTTCCGACATCCTGGAACTGCTGGTACTCCAGCGCGAGGGCGGTCTGCTGCATCCTAAACACGCTGATGCAAACAGCATTCGCTACAGCTGGGATGATGCCGAGCTGGATCTGCATCCTATCCCCCTGTTTGAAACGATTCCCGATCTGCGACAATCTGACAGCATTATGCGATCTGTCTTGGAAATCCCTTTTTTCCGGCGGTTAATCCATGGCCAAGGCAACCTGCAGGAAATCATGCTGGGCTATTCCGACTCCAATAAAGACGGCGGCTATACCACCTCTAACTGGGAGCTGTATAAGGCAGAACGCCAGCTGGTCAAACTGTTCCGGGAGCTGAAAATTACCCTGCGCCTGTTCCATGGCAGAGGCGGTACTGTCGGCAGGGGAGGCGGTCCTACCTATGAAGCCATCCTGGCGCAGCCTCATGGTACCGTAAACGGTCAGATCCGCCTGACGGAACAGGGAGAAATGATTGCCTCGAAATTCGCAGACCCTGAAATCGGCAACCGTAACCTGGAACTGCTGGTGGCATCCACCCTGGAAGCCAGCCTTGTCCCTGAAGATCCCTCCGCAGAACACATTGCCAAACTCCAGGCTTTTGAAAACGCCTTTGAAGAAATCTCCGAACTGGCATACAGGGCTTACTGCAAGCTGGTTTATGAAACCTCAGGCTTTACCGATTATTTCTTTGAATCAACCCCCATCACTGAAATTGCAGCATTGAACATCGGTTCACGTCCGTCTTCCCGCAAGAAATCTCGCCGTATTGAAGACCTGCGCGCTATCCCATGGAGTTTCTCCTGGGCACAATGCCGGGTACTGCTGCCCGGCTGGTATGGTTTCGGTTCCGCCATCATGCAATGGCTTGACGGAAATGACCCTGCTGAACGGGAACGGAAAACCGCTCTGCTGCGGGAAATGTACCAATCCTGGCCATTCTTTGAATCCACCCTCTCCAACATGGACATGGTGCTGGCAAAGACCGACCTGACCATTGCTTACAGCTACTCTGAACTGGTCAAGGATGCCAAACTGCGTGAAACCGTCTTCTCTGCCATCTGCGAAGAACACAAACGAACACTGAACAGCTTTGAGATCATCACCCGAGAACGGGAACGGCTCGTCAATAACCCGAACCTGGCTCGCGCCTTGAAAGACCGTCTTGCCTATATTGACCCGCTGAACTACCTGCAGGTTGAACTCATTAAACGTCACCGCAACCCAGACGGCAATCCGGAAAACATGGATGCCCGTGCCACCCGTGGCATCCACCTGACCATCAACGGCATTTCCGCCGGGATGCGCAACACCGGTTGATGGCACGGCTTTGAAAGGAAAATGCGGATGGCACCGTTGGCATTGGATGACAGCAATGCACCTGTTTTCTATCTCTATCAAGGGCTGACCGCAGACATCGTGCTGAACCGTCCTGAGCGGTTGAATGCTCTGACAACCGATATGTGGCATCGGCTGCACCAGATTATCACACGACTGTCCCATGATGCCCAACTACGCTGCATCGTCGTCAGAAGCACCAGTCCAAAAGCCTTTTCCCCAGGTTGCGACATCCTTGAATTCGAGACATGCCGTGCCAACAGCTCCCAAGGGAAAACTTATGGCAGGCTGATGCACGATACCCTAAAAGCCTTCCAGACCTGCCCAATTCCGCTCGTTGCAGCGATCAGAGGCATCTGTATCGGCGCAGGTCTTGAGATTGCCTCAGTCTGTGACCTGCGCATCTGTGGACACACTGCCCGTTTCGGTGCTCCCATCAAGAACCTGGGGCTAGTGATGGCTTACCCTGAACTCTCACCGCTCCTGAACATCCTGCCCAAAGACATACTATTGGACATGCTGTTGACAGGCAGGCTCTACCATGCAAAAGAAGCCGTTGAACACCATCTGGTCACCCATGCCGTCCAAGATGAGGACTTGAGTGCTGCCGTCCAGAAAACCGTTGATGCTATCGCTTCAGGCGCGCCACTTGCTGCCCGCTGGCATAAACAATTCATCCGGCATCTCACCAGCCGACATCCTCTGTCAGAAACTGATAAGGATGTCTGCTTTGACTGCTATGATACAGAAGACTACCGAGAAGGTAGCCAGGCTTTCAGAGAACACCGAAACCCCGTCTTCCGAGGGAAATGAATGCATTGAAAAGACCTGGAAACCGCTTGCCGCAACAGGCAACTCTGTCAATAGTTTTCAAGATACATTTAGAAAACTTTTTTACTGCCTGTCCTTTATATACCGCGACAAATAAATACTTTGCCCGATGACAAAAGCCAGCATCAGCCCCATGCTGCCAAAGAGCTTGAAGCTGACCCAGGTTGATGTGGCAAAACCGCCCCAGAAAGCGACATAAAGGTTGAGAATTCCCATGAACGCAAAGAAAGCCACCCATGCCTTGTTGAGTTTTCCCCAAACCGTATCCGGCAGCTGGACTTTCTTTTCCATCATCGCGCGGATCAGGTTCTTCCTGAACAGCAATTCAGCACCCAACAGGATGATCGCAAACAGCCAATACAGCACTGTCGGTTTCCACTTGATGAATTCCTCACTGCCAAAGTAAATGGTCGCCCCGCCGAAAACCACCACCACAATCACTGAAATCCACAGCGTTGCTTCCACCTTTTGACGGCGAAGCAGCAGCCAGACGATCTGCAAGACACTGGCTATCACTGCCAGTGACGTTGCAATCAGAATCGGCACAGACGATTCAGGAATACCCTGCCCTGACGAGAAAACAGACAGATACTTGTCAGCTATCGCCTGAGCGGAAGCCATGTTCTTCTCTGCCCATGAGAATGAGACAAAGAACAGGATGATGGGGAACAGGTCAAACAGGAATTTCATCGTATTGCATCACTTTTCAACACGCCCGACATACTAAACCGATTTAGCGTTTTGAACCAGTCTTTGCCACACATTGCCTATCGGAAAAACCGCCTTCCCCTGCGATGAGAAAATACTTACCAAGAAGATTGAAATAGGTTACTGATATACACTGTCCCCGCTTTATTTTCCATGCACCTTCAGCATTTTCTTGATTTCATAGATTTCAGCTTCCAGTCTGGCTGACCGTTTGGCTTCTTCAAACAAAACAATTCCCAGCTTTTCAAGCTTTGCATCCGAAGCAGTAAGTTGGGTCTCTGAACTGTTCAGCTGCATTGTTCATTCACAACCGAATTACAGCCTTAACCGCCAGATTCCCCCTGACTGTCGCTATCCCTTTCCCCTGTCATAGACCGCTTTTCCGTCATCAGGAAAAGCGGTCCCATTCTCTGGAACCGCTTTCTGAAAGATGATGTCAAGAATCAGAACGCATACAATGCCCTGATATTGCCGGAATACCCTTCACGGTCGCCGATATAGCCTTTAGCGGTAACATCAAATGTCCATGGACTGTTGGCGGACGGTTTGATGCTCAAACCGAGTTCACCGATACCCGTGTCGCCTTCAAGGGTTGGTGTATCCAGCGCTATGCCGTTAATCTTCGCATCAGCATCCCCGTTGAAGATGTGTTCATACGCCAAGCCAGCTTTCCATTTGACAGTCTGAACAACATCGCCAGTAAACCGGAAGCCGCCTCGCAGCGCATGGGTCGTGGTGGAATCCATATGGAGTTTGGTGTTTGCCTTGTCATGGAGTTTAACGGTATCGTCTTCCATCCAGGTGATCGTGTACCGGCCATAGAGGTCCATATTGACTTTGTCTGCAATGTTGAAGACGTAGCCGTCGCCGATATGGGCTGAGGTGTAGAACATGTCGGAACTGTAATGGGCTTTGTCACCGGCATAGCGTCCGTCAAAGCCTGTCTTGGCAATCCCCAGACGAACAGAACCGTCAAGATAGAAAGG
Organism: Oxalobacter sp.; assembly: GCA_963618105.1. Taxonomy (GTDB): domain Bacteria; phylum Pseudomonadota; class Gammaproteobacteria; order Burkholderiales; family Burkholderiaceae_D; genus Oxalobacter. Next base: position 24,086 of record CAVERB010000061.1, read on the forward strand.
ATTGTCAAACTGGTGTTTGACGGCAACGCCAACCCCATAGTAATCATGTTCTCCACTGCCTCTTGCATGAGAGACATAGGATTCAGAAGAACCCCAGCCTGCTTCGATGAATCCGGCAAGGGTGGTGTTCGGCAGCACTTTGCCAGCGATACCAGCAGCCAGGGAGAAGGTGTCAACGTCCACATGGGAACCAGTGTTATAACGTGAAGAACCACCATTCATGACACCGAAAACACCAGCACCGGAAGCGACTGCCTGATTGATGGATGCCATGCCTTCATCAGCAATAAATTCTGCACCCTGGTTGACGACAGCAGCTGCCCCCAGCATGGCTTCTGACAGGGTTTTGCTGTTTTTGTTGGCTGCGCCGTTTTTGCTGTCCATCTGAAGCACGAGGTTTTTACCGTCTTCGGTGACAGGAATTGTCCAGTCAACGAAGGTGGTGTTAAAGGTGGCTGAGGTTGCGCCTGTCACCCCATTGTCGGAATGAATCAGATAATATGTCGTGCCTGCCAGGAAGTCAGCGGCGGACTGTCCTTCAACGGGATTAACGCTGACAGTTTTGTCAGTCAGGTTAACGGCATTGGCTTCACTGTTGTTGGTTGTGGCAACCTGGATGTTCAGGTTTTGGTAGCCGTCGATACCGTCAACTTTGTTGATGCCGGATACGGTGATGGTGTTGCTGGTCGTTATGCCTTCTTCAACTGTCGTTTTTTGAGTAAGTACCCCTTCAATCATTACATACTTAGATGTCGTTTTAGCACCACCATAGACGATGCCATTGATTGTGGCATTCGTCAGGTTAACGATGTTGTTGGCAGCAGTGCCTGATTCAGAAGAACCGCCTACAACATAACCACCAATCGTACCGCCTGAAATGATAACGCTGTTGCCAACGGCACTTGATGTGGCAACGTTAGACCTTGTCCGCCCTCCGATGACATCACCGGAGACTGTTCCGTCTGAAATAGTAACCGTATTGTTGGATACAGCGCCTGTTGATGAAGTAGAAGATGCCAAACCACCTAAAACATTGCCGGAAACTGTGCCGCCGGATATGATGACTTCATTTCTAGAAGTTTCACTGGTACCATCAGAATAACCGCCACGGACATAGTTAATCGTCCCGCCGGAGATAGTGACTGTATTGCCAGAGACTTCACCGTTATTGGAGTAACCACCGTAAACATAGTAAACTTCGCTGCCTTTGACCGTTACCTGGCCGTTTGCTGCATCAGTTGTCCCTGAGGTATATCTGCCATAAAGGAAATCAGTACTGGTTACTTCAGTGTCTGTTGATAAGCTACTCGATGTTCCATCATCATTTTTCGTGCCCTTTTTAATCTCGCCTTTGGCATTAATTTCCAAGACATAGTTGTCGTTGCTATCTTTTAGGCCGTAATATTTGGTATAAGAGGCTGCAAACGCATTCGGCATGGCAAAGGCAAGCCCCAATATGACAGCCAGTTTGGTCAAGGTATGGGGGCGGCAAAAATCTGGTTCTATCTTTCTTGGACATTGTCAACATCCTTTATTGGAGTAAAATTCGGTACAGGATAGTTAATGTCCGTTAGTGATTATTAACGCACATCAATAATCTGATAACTATTTGTTTTTAAATAATTAAATTAAAATCGGCGTTTTAATAAACGATTGCTTTGGAACGTCAGGTTGGGAACAAGAGAGGAGATTGAGACAAATCTTTCCATGAGAAGGAAGAATCCTTTATAATACGGACGTTCGTTTTAATGTCCTTTAATAATCCTTAACGGACATAAGGACAACTCTCCCGAACACCTTTTAAAAAGCCTGTTGCCCTTCCCCACGACATGTCTGATTTCATCCGCTATACTTGGTATTTTGCAAGCAATCAAGGACGAGCATGTATCAAGGCAAAATTTTCTTAGATATGGATGGGGTACTGGTAGATTTCTGGACACGTGCCAAGGCTGTCTGCGGTATCGCTGACCCAGACAGCGACACTATGTGGGCAGCTCTGAACAAGATTCCCCATTATTTCAATACGCTTGACATGATGGCAGGTGCCAAAGCATTGTTCGACCGTCTTTATGCCAAATATGGTGACCGATGCGAGATCCTGACGGCACTGCCAAAACCCAAACGTAATATGCCAACCGTCCGGGATGATAAGATTGCCTGGGTCAAACGCATGCTTTCAGATAAGATCGTCATCAACACCGTTGTGCTCACCACCCATAAACAACATTACTGCACCCATCCTGACGACATCCTGATTGATGACAGTCCAAAGAACATCGCTGAATGGCGTTCCAAAGGCGGAATCGGAATCCTTTGCGAAAACCTGACACAGGTCATGGCAGAACTCCACGAACGGGGTATCTTATAGGTTTGTTCCCTGCAATGACTGATAGAGACGGAAAATGGAAAACATGGAATCAACCCCCAATCTTGAGAATGCCGCCAATGCAGCCATGCACCATGTCGTCAGCATGCTGTGCGAATGGCACAGCAACTGGGAGATTCTGCAGTCCCATTCTTTCATCGTCTCTGATCTCCGTACCTTTCTCCGGGACTGGAACGAGCATTATGGCGAGAATCTCAGTACCCTGACAATCATCAAGATGCTGGAACACTTGCGGTTGCTGGAATACATTCTCACCCGGAAGATTGAGCTTGCCAAAATGCAGCATGGCGGTCAATGGACAACGGCGTTGCCGACCGACTTCGAGATTGAAGACATGGAAGCCGAAATGGCGACCACTTATTCCATCGTTGAACAGATTGTCCTTTATGTCTCCGGCATCCTGCCTTTGCCCAAGGTCACTTGGTCTGAAGATGACCGTGTCCAGAACACGCACGAAAAACACAGCGCCAACCTCGTGGACCGGTATGCGCTTGCCTGGCGTACGCCTCTGTCCGGTGAACCTCAAATCAGCCAGAAGCCGGAAGAACCTGTTGAAGAAGAAACATTGCAGTTTGAAGATGGCAGCAAGAAACAGGTTGTGGCAATGAACTGGGTCTATACAAAAACCCCGCATTGGCATTGCCCGGTCTGTGGAAAAAACCTTTTTGGTGTCACCGGCATCACCGCCTGCCGCCATATGCTGATTGCCTGCTTTGAAGGCGAACTTATCGGCACCAACCCGATCGGCACTGCCATGATTGGCGGCAAACGTCCTGACCTTGTTCCTGAAGACCTTTTCAAGGCAGACAACATCACACCTTATCAAGTCCTGAAAGCCGCTTACAGTACGGGTTCCAATTTTGTCCTTTCAAGCACAACCCGCAATATCCCTGGTCCGCACCCTATTGCCTATGTGGAAATCCTGTTTGAATGCAAAGAAAGTGTGCTTGAGGGCAAAGGCAAGCGCAGGTAATTCATCGACTATACCCGACAAACACAGCAAAATTATTTAAATCATCGATTATATTCGATGATTATTTGGAAGTTTATCCATCCGTCGACTATACTCAACAAACATAAAAAATACTGCTATTATATCGACTGTACTCGACAGGATTGCCTCATGCTGATACCCCGCCCGACCTATATTACGCAAATCCGTCCTTTCTATGCAGACCATCAGCTCGTCAAAGTGATGGTTGGCATGAGGCGGATCGGTAAGTCATCACTAATGCAGCTTATTGCAGAGGATATGCGGAGCCTCCCTGGTTATCATGAGACACATTTCCTCTTTTACAACTTTGAAGATTGGGCAAACCGCCATCTTCTCCAGGCAGATGCTTTGCATCAGGAAATCGAAAAGCAGGTGCTATCATCATCTTCCCCGCCTGTCATTTTCTTGGATGAAATCCAGAATGTCACTGGCTGGGAGCCTGTTGTCAATTCCCTACGCTCACGGGGACAATGCAATCTGTTCATCATCGGTTCCAATTCACGCCTGTTGACAGGAGAACTGGCAACACATCTGGCAGGACGTTATGTCCAGTTCGAGGTTTTTCCTTTTTCCTTTGCCGAATACCTGACGATGCGGCAAGCTTATGACAGCAGCATCTCAGCGGATACTGCATTCCTCGACTATCTCAACGAGGGCGGTATGCCTGGGCTGATGGTTTACCAGCAGTCTCCTGACAGTGCCCGGACTTATCTCAAGGATGTCTTTGAATCGACAGTCATCAAGGATATGGCGCAACGCTGGAAAATCAGGGAAACAGAGCACCTTGACCGAACGATGCTTTATATGATGGAACAAATAGGACACCGCTTGTCCAGCAGTTCCATTGAGAAATTCCTCAAATCAGAAAACCGGAACATCGCCAAGGATACACTCATCAATTTCATGGATGCAGCGGTGAAAACCTACCTGTTCCACCGGGTTGATTCAGAAGATGCCACTGGCAAACAACTGTTCAGGTTCCAGCCCAAGTTCTATATCACAGACCATGGCCTGCGAGAGGCTTTGCTACAGAACAACCTCGCCAATATTGACCAGATCCTTGAAAACATCATCTATATTGAGCTGCGAAGAAGGCAATGGGAGGTACACATCGGCAGCTTCAATGGAAAAGAAGTCAATTTTATTGCCCGCAAAGATAAACAAAAGATATACCTACAAGTTGCTTACCTGCTGGCATCCCCTGAGATAGTTGCCAGGGAATTTGATGTCTTGACAGGCATCAAAGACAATTATCCGAAATATGTCCTTTCCATGGACACTGTCAACCAGTCACGGCTTGGCATTGAACATCGCCATATCAGGGATTTCCTGCTAGATGCAACCTGGTAACAGGTGACATTTTCCACGAGGACAGATGCTCCTGTCATTCAGGTTTTCCAGCACTATCGAACGCCTCAATCTCTTCCGGCTTGACAGGGGGCAGCAGGTCCTTGAGCTGTACCAGGATATTGTCAAACAGCTTGAAGTCATGAATATACGGCACCAGTTCAGGCACCTGGTTCACGAAATCGTTGAAATGGCGGTCAAAGACCCGGTAATCTGCGGAAAAGAGGTTATACCCATGGTCATCCAGGTATTTCCGGAAATTGGTATTGTCTTCACCGAACAGGTTGTGCAGTTTTCGGTCAAGGGATGCCTTGACCTCATCGGTATATTTGACCTTGATCTTGATACCGAACTTTTCCGAAAAACCTGCTGCCATCTGTTGTTCTCCCATAAGTGATGGTTGACATTATAGATTAGTCATTATCTCCAGTGACCCCATCGACATAATCCGGCTTGCCCTGATGACGAAGAAAATCAGCAATACGTGAAATTTCCGCATCAGAAATGCTTGCACCATGAATACGCTGCGCCTTTCCAGTGCCGCTAACCAGGCAAAGCATGTCTCCTTGCCCCAACAATGCTTCTGCGCCATTCTGGTCAACCATTCGTCTGGAATCGGTCATGCTCCTGACCTTGAACGCCACTCTGACAGGAACAAGCATTCTGAGCAGGTCCGTAACGGTATCGAAGGAAATCTGTGCTGTCGCCATGACAAGATGGATTCCTGCCTGATGTCCCCTCATCGCAATACGCGCCAACAGCATCTCAGCTTCTCGTCCCATCGAAAACAGGTCAGGGTACCCATTGATAACCACGACCATACGAGGCAGTTTTTCCGCTGTCTCCAGACCATCAGAGACATCTTTGTCACCTCCAGTCCTATCGGCTGAACCAGCTTTCCCAAGAAGCTGGATTCGCCGTTCCATCTCCTTGATAACCCATTTCAACGCATTGATACCTGCCTGTGCCTCAGTCATGACAGGAGCCAGAAGATGGGGAATAGCCTGATAACAGGAAAATCCCTGGCTTTTGATATCCATCAACAGCAGGCGCAGCTGGTCTGGTGTCTTTTTATCAAGCAACGACAATATCACGCCTTGCAGGAACCCCATATTCTCAGCCGTCGAATCACTCCCAATCAGCAGATGCGGCATCGCTGCCAGATCCGCAACGACTGGTCTGTCGGCAATATCCTTACCTAGAACGATGGACAGCACGGATGTTGTATGCCTGAAAACTTCCGCTCTCAAAATATCCGACAGGCTAATCTGTTCACGCGTTGCATTCGGTACCTCAAAGGTCAACCGGTTGCCGTCTGCTGCATCCTCAATCACCCGAAAGGCTGTCGCCGATAATGCCCGAGCGAAATCCCTGGCATGGATAGTGACCTTGACGGGTTCCACGCCTTCCGCCAGCTCAATCTCATACCAAGCCACCACAGGACCAGAAACCGCTGACACAATCTGTGCCGAAATTCCCAGATCGGCCAGCACCATTTCAATCTGATGGCGGCCTGCTTCCAGATCAACCGAACCCTTTTCTGTTCGATGAACATCAAACAAAGCCAAAGGCAATAATCCAGACATTTCCTTTTCTCTTTTCCATCAACCGTGTCAATCATAGCCGTTTTCTACAGCTTCGCGGCAGTCCTTGAAAAACATTGCCGGATATTATGGCAGCGCATCCTGTAAAATATCGGTCTTATCATCTGCTCATATAGATACGTAAATTCCCCAAAGTTTCAAAAAATGCTTTTTAAATGACGTTATCTGTCGATAAATTCCGCGAACTGATGGCAAAACGTCCGTTGGTGATAATGGACTCTGAACTCGGCAAGGCTTTCCATCAGTTTTCCCAAGATGCCATCAAGCTGACGATGGAACTCAATACAAAATACCATACACCAGCAGAAATCCGGGCAATCATGACAGAAATCACTGGACGACCGGTACCGGATGATTTCAGGCTGTTTCCGCCTTTCACGACCGACTGCGGCAAGAACCAGACGATCGGCAAAGAGGTTTTCATCAATTCAGGCTGCCGCTTCTAGGACCAAGGCGGCATCACTATTGGGG
>CAVERB010000062.1:0-6420 GCA_963618105.1 Oxalobacter sp.
GTGTCTTAAAATCGGATTTTTCATTATATTATGACAAAAGCTCAGAAGAAATTCTTAGTCGGTATAATCTTTCAAGCGATGGTTTTATAACCATACAACGCGGAGTTGGTGATTATAGTGGAGAATATCCTGCTACTCTTACACGATTATGGAGTATTGAAAATTATAATACTTTGATGAAGATGTTGAAAAATTCGGATAAAACCAGGTACTTAAAATTGATTCAAGTAGGAAGTGAGTTTTCAGTATCTCTTGAGAATATAGATGTTGACTTAAGAGGAAAAACGACTTTCGAGGAATTAAAAGTACTATTAAGTCATGCAAGATTTCATATTGATGGAGATGCTGGTATGGTACATATAAGGCATTTTCTCTGTAAGAAGCAGAAGCCATCTATTGTTCTGTTTGACCCAACCGATGAGGATTTTCTGGCTTATGATGAAAATATCAATATTTCAGCAAGACCTGCTTCTTGCTCGGTGGCATGTGAATGGTTGACACCATATTGGAGAGAGAAATGTATTCTTACAGGAACAGGAAAGGCTGTTTGTTAGGAAAATGTTACGCCAAAAATGGTTATGGACAATATTCTTTTATACGAAACTAAGCAAAAGAACATACCAATTGTTCCGGGATAAACAATAACAATCTTGTATAATAAATCTATGAAAATAAATTAGATCATTTGGTATGATATTTTTTCATAATTAAACAAGAAGCTAAGAATATAAAATTTATCATAGTTAATTTTCATAGAATTTCTGGTATTATAATTTCTGTTATATAATTGCCTCAAAAATCGGAAGGAAAACTTAGAGGAAGATCTGATGAGAAATTTGAAACAGATCTTGTCAAGACAGTAGTGTGATATCTTAACCAGTTATAGCAGAAATAACAAAAGTCTTTTGGATTTTGAAAGAGATGAATATTGCGGTTATCCTTGCAGCAGGTAAAGGTATCAGGATTAGGAATGCAGATAAACCCAAGCAGTATCTCGAGATTGGGGGGAGACCGATGCTTTGTCATGCGGTTGAGAAATTCTTGGTCTGTAATCAGATAGATCATATTGTCGTTGCAGTGCATAAAGACTGGATTCAGTATACAAAAGCACTTTTTGCAGATTCGCAATACAGCCATATCTCTATCTGTGAAGGCTCAGACAACCGACAGGAATCACTCTATCAGGCTCTTATCTATTCTCAAGAACAATTAAAAGCGCCAGATGATGCCATTATCCTTTCACATGATGCAGCACGTCCATTTGTCACACAGGAAATAATTGAAGCCAATATCCGTGCGATGCAGTCTGCACAGGCAGTAACAACGGCTATTCCTGTCATAGATACCATCGTTCAATCAAAGACAGGTTCAGTGGTCACAGCAACAACTGACCGCAGCCAGATGTATCAGATCCAGACTCCTCAGACATTCTTTTTGGCGCAATACATTAAGCTTTATAAAACGCTAGATAGAAAACAGATTAGTCGGCTAACTGATGTAACAGGTGTTTTTCATGCGCATGGTGTTCCTGTGATCTTGGTTCAAGGTCATCGAAAAAACATCAAAATCACAACTGATGAAGATTTGCAATATGCAGATTATCTGTTAGCCCATCTTGTTTAGACTATCCTCTTTGAACGGATGGATGGCTATTTCGTGATATGTCTGGCAGAATAGCAGGCTGTAGATAAGATTGTATGCAGTGAGTCTCTAAGCAGCCCATAGTTGCTGTAGCTTTTTAAAAGACATTCCATGTCCGATATCCTTGTCCTAGAAGAACCTTTCCGCACGTTATGGGAAGGCAAAGACCCGTTTGCAGAGGTCGAGAAAATTTCAGGAGATGTCAAGCGTGCCCTAGAAACACGCCGCACGTTGCGTTTTACAGTAGATAAAGAAGGCTATTATCTCAAGCTTCATCATGGAACGAGAATGAAAGAAGTGATGAAGAGCCTGATCCGGTTAAGGACACCAGTATTGGGAGCAGATCGGGAATGGTATGCCATCCATCGTCTAGCTGAGAATGGCGTTGATACAATGGAAGGCGTTGCCTATGGCGAGAAGGGAGAGAACCCTTTATCAAAAACTTCGTTCATTATCACTAAAGATGTCGGACCATCCTGGGATGCACGCCATGTCCTTCAAGACCTTAAGGTATCAGTAAACGTCAAAAGGATGATTATCAGACGCTTGGCGCAGATGGTACGGAAAATGCATCTTTGTGGCATCAATCACCGAGATTGTTATCTGGCACATTTTCTGGTCCATTGTCCATTTGACCTGGAAAAGGGTAAAGATCAGGATTTGAAAATATCAGTTATTGATCTGCACCGTGCACAGTTAAGGGAAACTGTACCGACTAGATGGCGGGACAAGGACTTGATTGGGATGCTGTTTTCAGCCCGGGATGTGAAGTTAACTCATCGTGATATCTATCGGTTCATGAAAGAATATTTCCAGATGCCCTTGAAGAAAATCCTGGAACAAGAGAAGAGACTGATTATTTCGGCCAAGGCGAGAATTGAACGGATGAAACGCCATCAAGAAAATCTGAAAAGGATTCGGCATGTGTAAAGGAGGTTGAATAGAACAATGTCTTTTCACGCATGAAAAATGGGTTGATGAAATGTCTTTTTCTTTGATTAATACAGAGCTGCTTACCAATTTCAAGTCTAGGTTGCGTATTGCGGGAATACCTGTCTATTCAATGCGTCGTTCTCCATTGACTAAGGAACAGGCGCAGAGCGCTTTTCAGACAAGACCAGCTGATGGCAGAAATCGTATTTTTCTGAATCTTGGTGCTACTGCCTATTCAGACAACCGATCAGGCATCCCCCGTGTTGTAAAAAATTTATCAAGGGAAGGCGTGCTTTCTGATGAGGTCGAACTGATTCCTGTCTATGCAGATTTGAAGACAGGCGTTTTCCTTGTTGCCAAAGCGTTTTCCAAGAATTTGACAGGGGATGCTTTAGACGCTTATGAAGACATCATGACTGTCGCTTCAGGCGATACTTTCCTGAATGTAACTGTTAATCCGAATGAACTCGAATTCGAGCATGAAACCTTCCTTTTGTTGCGGAAAACAGGTGTCAGAGTACTGTGTGTGGTCCATGACTTGATTCCTGAGTTGCAGTCTGAATTTTTCCGTAAACGTGATAGCCGTCTATACAGAGTCTGGCTGAACCGTATTATCCAATACGATGGGATTGTCGCTGTTTCACAGACAACTTTAGCTGCTTTTGAGGAATGGGTAAAGAGCAATAATGTCAAGCTGCCAAGGGGCTTCCAGAAACATTGGTTCCATCTAGGTGCTGATATCCAGTCAGATATTGTAGGCAGTGAAACCTGTGATGATCCAGAAGCCAAAGTCATTACAGCAGAAGGGGCATCTCCTTATTTCCTTCAGGTTGGTACAGTTGAACCGCGAAAAGGGTACGATGATCTGCTTGATGGTTTTGAAAGGCTTTGGTCGGAAGGTTATGACCTGAATCTTGTCTTTGTTGGACGTCGTGGATGGAATATCTATCAATTGTCCCGGAAAATACGGAATCATCCCCAATTGGGAAAAAGGCTATTCTGGTTGCGTAATGCAGATGATAGGACGCTTTATTACCTCTATCGGCATGCTGAAGCGGTAGTGCTTGCATCTAAAGCAGAAGGTTATGGTCTGCCGGTAGCTGAAGGCGCATGGTTCAAACGTCCGCTGCTTTTACGTGACATTCCGATATTCCGTGAAATTGCACAGGAAGGCGCCAGTTTTTTCTCTGGAGGGGGGAAGGGGCTTGCAGAAGCCGTTAAGCTGTTGCATGGCAAAATCAAGAACCATGAAGCTGTTCCGATGCCCAGGCCGGATCAGTTCTTGGACTGGAAACAGAGTTTTGCCATGTTGCAGAAAGCGCTAATGTCCAAGGTTGATATCGCCAAGGTTGAAACTGTCCCAAAAATGAAATGCTATTTCATCAACTTGGATAGGTCTGTGGACAGACGGCAATTCATGGAAGAGCAGTTTCGTTATCTGCAAACACAGGTACCAGAGGGAAGTATGGAACTCATCCGTATCAGCGCTGTTGATGCAGGGAAATTGGATGAGGAAACGATTGCAGCACATTATATGAAGAAATATAATTCATTCAATGCTCGCTTTTTCCCGAATGTCCTTTCTGGGGTGGGTATGTCAGCAGGGGAAATAGCCTGTTTTCTCAGCCATCGGAAATGTTGGCAGCAAATCATCCAGGCTGATGATGATTATGCTGTTGTATTCGAAGATGATGTTGTCTTTTCAGAAAAGGCCGGTGCGTTTCTCAGTGATACCGCTTGGATACCAGTTGATGCGGATATTGTGAAGCTTGAAGTACTGACGAGGAAAATTATCACGGCAGTTAGCCCTGAAAAAGTTTGTCAAGGTAAAGAAATTTTTCGCCTTTATTCTTCAAGCTTGGGTACGGCAGCCTATGTCATTTCTAAAAAAGCTGCACAGAAATTCCTGCAGATGTCGGAAAAGTTCTATATCCCTGTCGATCATTTTATGTTCAGCATTCTTTTTCCTTATTTCAAGGAATTCATCTGTTATCAAGTTGTGCCTGCGGTCTGTATTCAGGAGATGGAATACAGGGGAAAAAATTCAGTCCTTAAAAGTACTACCGTAAGTTCCAAGAAAGAAAGATTTGCACGTCGGGTAAGACGGCTGATGGGATTAGGTATCAAAGCGAAGCGGGAACTAATCCGGGCTTTCCTACAGGTGAAAAGTCGGTTAGGAATAAGGAAAAAGGTTTTGAATACCTTTAATGGGAAAGAAGCCTTCATTTTCAGGAAGAAAACGAAAGACAAAGTCAATTGACAGGATATTTTGCCTTTTCACGCATATGCTTCTGTTGAAGGTAAGCGAACCGTCCAGCCAGTTTTGCGCTTCCAAATCCCAATACAGATTGCAGTTTTGCTTTGTGCAGTTTCCCTGTCGAGAATGGTATCCGGCTAGCTTCATAGAACCCTTCAGGATCATCCATTATCCAGTGCAACATAAATTTTTCAAGTTCTGTCAGATAAGGGTTTTTCCAAAGCGCTTCCCCTTCAAGCAGGAACTCTTTACGGAACTACTGTAAAAATTCTTTCCGTAACAGATCTTCCAGCCGCCAGAAATTCCAGTTGTATTTGTCGAACTTGAACTTGTCTTTCAACTGCCATAATTGCTGGTTATCAGGATAATCTGCTTTCAGAAGCCGTTCTACCTCAGCACATTCGTCACAAACACAAAATACCTTGCCTTTACTGTTGATGGATGATGTTTCGTTGTCTTGGCGGTAATAAAGGAAAGCGTCATCCAGGAAAACAGCGCGTTCTGCATACAACCAGATCTTGAAAGTAAAAGCAGCATCCTGATAAGAAGCACCTGGTGTTTCCAGGAAATCAATCTTGTGCTGGCGGATAAAGGTTGTCTTGTAAATGGCTGACCAGACGGTCGGCATTGTCGTATAAAGGGCAGGGTAATCTTTTGCACTGACAGGGGTATTTTTGACAAGCCGTTTTAGCAGGTTTGCCTTTTCAGACCGCTCAACCGGTATTGACCAATAACGGTAAAAATTCGATTTGACAATATCTGCATCATGTTGAATAGCAGTCAGATACAGCTTTTCAAACATTTCAGGCTTGATGAAGTCATCAGATTCAATAATGCCAAGATACTCACCTTGAGCAAGAGAAAAACCAAGATTGACGGCTTTGCCATAGCCGCCATTAAGGCAATGAATGGCTTTGATGCGATGGTCTTTTACTGCATAGGCATCGCAAATGGTACCAGAAGCATCTTTGGATCCATCATCAATGAGAATGATTTCAATATCCTGTAATGTCTGGGCAAGAATGCTGTCCAGACACTGTTCCAGATAACGTTCAACATTATAGACGGGTACAACAATCGAAACTTTTGGCACTGTCATCGGAAAACGGATAGTAGGGCAGAAAAACACTTTATTATATCAGTACAGGAAAGCAGGAAATCTTCTTGAGTCTGTGCGATTGATGATAGTGCCATTAGTTATTCAGTCGTTTGTTCAAGGCCGTTCCCCATTTCTGTCAGTCTTGGCTTGATATGCCATCGCGCCAAACGGACTATGTCAGACAGTGCTTATACTGGTTGCAGGTGTCGCTGTAAGTGACTGTTTTTTAACAATGAATAATTATGAGTTTGTTACAAAAAAAAACAACTTTGTAAAAAACAGCATGTTAAAGTACATACCATAAGCTTTCTTCATAAGCCCCCAGTACATGGTGGGGAAAAACCAGTACAGCATCTGATGCCGCGTCCTTTCGGTAGGCGGATGTCGGTTAGTAACCGGATAATACTTACATGCTAATGAAATCCCGGTTGCTGCAAGGCAGTCGGGATTTTCCTTTTATCTTTCTGGAAAGACAGATGCTCTCTTGCCC
>CAVERB010000063.1:0-25129 GCA_963618105.1 Oxalobacter sp.
CGCTTTTAAGGACAGTTTTAACCAACAATTTTCTCGGTTGTTGCTAGAATAGAAATCGTGTATTCGGTCTTACGTAATACCTAATACCAAATTAATGTCCATTAATAATCATTAACGGAAGCTAACGCTCTTCCTCTGCTGTTGTTGCATTTCCCATACATCTTTGACAGTGGTTTTAACGACCTGCTGTATCGGTATCTGGTGAAACGCCGGGGTATATGTGGACCATTCAGTGTGGTCTGTTTTAACGAGGCATCGTTCAAAACAGGCGTAAACTTCAAGTCAACTGTTTGTATGCCGTTTATTCATCCCTATCTTTTTGGAGAAAGCCATGTCTTATTCCATTAGTGAAATGGCCGCCTTGATTGGGGTTTCGCCCTCTACCCTGCGCTATTACGACAAAGAGGGGTTGTTGCCTGTGATTGAACGGAGTTCCGGTGGCGTCCGAATTTTCAAGGACACTGATATTGAATGGCAGCGAATCATCGAATACCTGAAAAAGACGGGCATGTCTTTGAAAGACATCAAACAATTCATTGATATGGTTCAGACGGGTGACAGTACGATTGAAGCACGTCTTGCCATGTTTGAGTGCCAGCGGGAAGCGGTGAAAAAACAGATTGCCGATCTTCAGAAAACGCTGGATATCCTAAACTACAAATGCTGGTTCTACACGACAGCGAAATCTGCCGGCACAACAACGGTGCCGCAATCAATGACCTTTGAGGAAATGCCTGAAAAATGGCGGCAAATCCGCCAATATCTGAAAGACATTCATGCAGTGAAAAAGCAGGACTAACCCCTTATGCTGCCCAGCTTTGAGACAGGGATACCTGTTCTCAAGCCATTGGCAGAAAGACATCGGTCAGATAGTCCCAGGCATTTTTTTTGATATGATAATGATATTGAAAGGAGAGTCCTATGATTGTTACTGTCGCTCATACAAAAGGGGGAACCGGCAAGACAACGACCGCCCTGCAGCTGGCACTTTATTGGAAAACAAAACTGAACAGGGATGTCTGGCTGGTGGATGGAGATGAACAGCAGTCTGCATTGATGGCTGTCGGTATCCGCGCAGATTCGGCAGTTGAACCTGCATTGCCCTGCTCCGCCTATAGCGACGGACGTTCAATGATCTCGCAAATCCGTGCCCAGAAAAAGAAATGGGAAGATATTGTGATTGATGTTGGAGGACGTGATACCTCTGCCCTGCGTGCAGCATTGATGGTCTGTGATGTGCTGCTCGTGCCGGTCATGCCTCGCAGCTATGATGTTTGGGCATTGTCGAATCTCCAGGAAGTGATTCAGGAAGCCCAAGACCTGGGGGCTGATTTCCGCGTCCTGGCTTTTCTTTGCTGTGCAGACAGCCAAGGCAATGACAATCAGGCTGCGATGGCATCCATGGCAGCTTTCCCGGAATTTGAGGTACTGCCAACGGCTTTGGTCAGACGCAAGGCTTTTGCAGCCGCAGGCGGGACAGGGCTTTCTGTCTTTGAGATGAAACCTTCTGATAAGAAAGCCTGCCAAGAACTGGCAGCGCTTTCTGATGCCGTGCTGGCAGATACCAATTAACCGTTTTAATGGAGTGTGATGATGGCAACAACGATTACAATGCCCAAAAACCTTTCTGCCAAAAAGAAAAACGATAAAAAAACGGTTTCTGACAGCGAGATGATGGCTTTCATTGCCGGTGCGGGCAAGGATGCCACTGAAACAAAACGGGAAAAAATGGTCCAGATTTCCCTGAAATTGTCCGCCGGTCTGCTGGCGGATGTGGATGCCGCCGCAAAAAGGTTGGGGATTTCCCGCGCAGCCTATTTCAAGGCAGCGGTTTCCACTGCCGTCATCAATGGCATCATGCTGAAATAAAACGGTTTTTCCTCATGGACTGCTGCCATCGCCCGCCCACTTCGCTGCGTGAATCGGTTTTCGGTTTTGCCCGTAAACAGTATGACACGGAACCGGAATTCCTATGGCGAGACACCCCTGATACCGGTGTCCTCCGTCATGCAGACAACCGTAAATGGTTTGCAGCGGTGATACGGGTCAAACGTTCACGCCTGGGACTGGATCTGTCAGATGATTCCCCCGTGGATGTCTTGAATGTCAAATGTCCCCCAGAGCTGATTGGTTCCCTGCGGATGCAGGAAGGTATCCTGCCTGCCTACCATATGAACAAACAGCATTGGGTATCTATCCTGTTGGATGGTACTGTCCCTTTGGAAGAAGTCTGCGGTCTGCTGGACATGAGTTTTGAACAGACATCCCGGACAAGTCCATCTACCCGACAGTCTTCCAAGCCGAAACGGATTATCACGGAATGGCTGATACCTGCAAATCCCAAGTATTACGATGTTGAGCAGGCTTTCAGAGAACAGGATGAAATCCTATGGAAACAAGGACGAAGTATTGACATCGGTCACACTGTCTTTCTGTATATGGGGGCGCCTGTCTCCTCCATCCTGTTTCGCTGCAAGGTGACAGCAGTCAATATCCCATATCATAATACGGATGAATATGTGCGCATCACCCATGCAATGCGTATCAAACGGTTGCAATCTTATCCGCATGGAGAATTTTCCCTGACAAGAATGCGCAGTCTGGGAGTCTATTCGATACGCAGTCCCCGTGGCCTGTCGAATGGCCTGCGCCATGCACTGGCAGCTGTCGAACAGGACAATTGATTCAACCACTCTGGCAATTAGAGTTTCAGGCTGTATTTCAAGCGAAAGAGTCCGGCAGGTTCGACTTCAGTGATGGGTTCACGGTTGCCTGTCCATTCAAAACCGAGCTTCTCATAGAATTTCCGAGCCCCCGTATTCTTTTCGATCACCCACAAATCAATCTCAAAACAATGGCGGCGACGGGCTTCAACCACCAGGTCTGACAGCATCTGCCTGCCAATCCCTTCTTTCTGGAAGAACGGATCGATGAAAAGCTCATAGAGATGCATGATCCTGCCATCAATTTCCCGCCGCAACATCCCCTTGATGATGCCATCGTCATAGACATAGACACCATCCAGTGCATGCGCTTTTTTGAGCCGCTCGGCTTCCTTGCAGACCTGCATCGCATTGAACGAAATGACATCATTCTCAAAGATCGGACGATATGCCATACGTTTGGTAAAGATGAGGATTTCCGCTACGCGCGGGATGTCTCTTAACTCGGCTTTTCTCATGGTAATCGCCTATGCAGTTGGGTACAGGGAAGACTCAGGAAGGTATCGTCATTCTGGCTTTGTTTCAGGAGATTTTCAGGTCATCCACCATCTTTTTGGTCTCCCAGTATTCCATCATCAGCTCCAGACGTCCTGTTGCCCAGAGTTGATGGACAATTTTGAAAAATGCCTGGAACTCGGCATTGTCTTCATATCCCAATGCTTCAGCGCAGCGTCCGCGTTGGGCATCCACACTTTCAGGTGTCTGCCCTTCCGCTGCGTTCATGGCTTTGATGTTGCGATGGATGCGCGGATCCACGTCTGATGCAATATCAGGATTCATTCCGGCAGCCTGTTCCATCAGCCAGGTACCGATTTGGATGGTGATTTCTTCGCCTTTCATGGACGGCAATGACAGGTCAGGGAATTTATTTATTGGTTTTATCCGATTCGTATATCTTCAGGAAAGCATCAACGGACTGGCGGGTAAGCCGCTGGATTTCCAAATTTGACATCTGTTTGCCATAGCCGAACAGATGACGTTCAAATATCGGTCCCCGAACCAAGCTGAGAAAATGTCTTGCCGCCATTTCTGCATCTTTTAGATGGAGTTTTCCTTGGTCCGCGCATGACTGGAAGTATTCTTTGACACTCCCCAGCAAATGCTGAGGACCTGTTTCAAAGAAACGGCTGCCGATCTCACTCCTGCCAGCAGTCTCAACGGCCAGCCGGTAAATTTCCATGAATTCCGGCTGACAGACTGTCTGCATGATATTCTTGCTGAAACGGTAGAGAGTTTTTTTCATGCTGTCTTTGGAACCCTTCATCTGGTTAATGATCAGGATTATCTGCCGATAATTCTCCCAAGGGATAATCTGCACAGGACTAGCCGAAACAGGGATTTCCTGGTTGATCTCTTCTGAAGACAGATCATTCATCACCGCCTCAAATAGGAGCTTCTTGGATTTGAAATAACCATAAATGGTCGCTTTGGAACCTCCGACCTTCGCAGTAATGTCACTCATTGAAGTGTTCTGGTAACCTTTTTTGTGAAAAAGTTCCTTCGCCACTTTCAGGATAGCATTGCGTTTTGCTTCTGTACGTCTTCTCATAACTTCGATTCCGTTATGTTTGTCTGTTTGTCAAACTGCCATGTGCTTAAAATTATACAGTACTGTATCGTTTAATATAAACAATTTTTCCAATCATTCCCCAACCTTGACCTGCCATGATTTCTTATCCATATATTTTCAGAAAAGCATCAACTGACTGGCGGGTTTTCTGCTGGATTTCTGACTTAGACATCGAATCATAACCAAAGAGATGACGTTCAAATACTGGTCCCCAGATTAGGCTGATAAAGTGTCTTGCTGCCATTTCCGCATCGGTTGCATGCAGTTTCCCCTTATCCATACATGCCCGGAAATATTGCTGTAATCCCCCAATGATATAGAGATAACCCTTTTCATAGAAACGCTTTCCTATGCCTGTTCTGCCTGCGCTTTCAACAGCAAGCCGGTAGATTTCCAAAAATTCCGGCTGGCAAATCGTCTGCATGAAACGCCTGCTGAAACGGTAGAGCGTTGCCTTGATGCCATCTTGGGAATTTCGCATCTCATCAAGGATCAGCGCTACCTGCCGGTATCTTTCCATCGGAACAATCGGTATGGGACTGTCTGAAGCAGGAATTGCCTGACAAGCATCCTCCACAGACATGCCGTTCATCACCGCCTCGAAAAGAAGTTTCTTGGATTTGAAATAGCCGTAAATGGTTGCCTTGGATCCCCCTACTTTTGCCGTGATTTCACTCATTGAGGTGTTCTGGTAGCCTTTCTCCCGGAAAAGCTCATCTGCAACTTTCAAAATGGCATTACGTTTTGCTTCTGTGCGTTTTCTCATGATTGGTTCATTTATACTTCAATTGACAGTACAGTTATGAATTTCTAGAATCATACCGTACTGTATTGTTCAGTTAAAGCGTTTTCTATAAAAAATCACAAAAAGGCAAAAGGGAGGTTGTGTCTTCGACCGATTTTCAATATCAACATCTCTCCAGTCAATGAGGAATGGGATTGATACTGGCTGTGAGCATTCTTTCCCTGAGCGGTTGCACCAATTCAGGACATCCACGGTTCTTCGACTTGAACTGAATATTGACAGCGCCTATTGAGATTAATTCATGACTAAACAAGAGACAAAGTGGGAACTGAACGGTCCTGCCCTGCTGATTACCGCGCTGGTGCTGGCTGCGGGGAACTTTGTCGCCGTACTGGACACGACCATTGCGAATGTGTCCGTTGCACATATTGCTGGCGGATTGGGCGCATCGAACAGCCAGGGGACCTGGGTTATCACGTCCTACGCGGTGGCAGAAGCCATCATGGTTCCTCTGACAGGTTGGCTGGCAAAACGATTTGGTGCCGTAAAGGTTTTCAGTATCTCACTTGTCGGATTCGGCTTTTTCTCGGCTGTATGTGGTCTGGCAAATTCACTGGGCATGCTGATTGTCGCCCGCGTCCTTCAAGGTCTGGCCGGCGGTCCTCTGCTGCCATTGTCTTTGACCTTGATGCTTCGTGTGTTTGGTGTCAAACGCGCTGCTGCGGCAAATGGGCTATGGGCAATGACCACTCTGATTGCGCCTGTCGCTGGACCACTGCTGGGCGGCTGGCTCTGCGATGAATATTCCTGGCCATGGATCTTCTATATCAATGTACCTTTCACTTTCCTGAGTGCCATCGCTTTGTATTTTCTGTTCCAAGTCCATCAGGAAAAGACTGACCACAGCCCGATTGATAAAATCGGACTACTGTTGTTGGTTATCTGGGTCGCCGCCTTGCAGATTATGCTGGATGAAGGTAAAGACCATGACTGGTTTGAATCGAATTACATCATTTCCCTGGCAATCATTGCAGCAATTGGTTTTGCGGCATTCCTGATCTGGGAACTGACAGAACCCAATCCTGTTGTAGAACTCAAGGTTTTCCGGCATAGCGGCTTCTGGACAAGTGTCTTGTCGCTATGCCTGATGTTCGGCGCTTTCTTCAGCATCAATGTGACGACACCGCTCTGGCTACAGACGTGTATGAACTTTACTTCGACATGGGCAGGACGGACAACGGCTGTTCAGGGACTGGCTGCCCTGACTGTTGCCACGCTTGCCGCAAAGCTGTCGGGCACCAAGGATTGCCGCAAGCTGATTTTCTGCGGCATCTTATGGATGGCTATCGTGACTTATGTCCGCAGTTTCATGGATACGGATGTGGATTATTGGATTGCCGCTGCTCCTCTGTTCCTGATGGGATTGGGACTGCCTTTCGTATTTGTCCCAATCTCCACCCAGTCCATGATGAGTGTGCTGCCAGAAGAAATGGATTCTGCGGCAGGACTGATCAATTTCTGCCGTTCGCTGTCAGGTGCTTTCGCCACATCCATTGTGAACACTTATTGGGAAAACCAGACGAATTACAAGCATGAACAGCTGTCCTACCTGATTGACAGCCAAGGAGAATATTTCAGGGAAATCATCCGTTCAGGCATTGATCCTGAAGTCGCACGCGGCATCATTGACCAGTTGGTGACAGGGCAGAGTATCATGCTGGCGACCAACGCCGTGATGCAGGCTTGTGCGGTTGTCCTGGTGATTGCCGCCTTTTCTATCTGGTTTGGCCCCAACACCAATAAAATCCGGGCAGAAGCCGCCAGCAGGGACCAGCAGAAAGGTTAACGTCCATCAGGCCTATTCCACAAAGGCAGTATGTCAGCATGAAACCCTGCCTTTGTCCTCATTGATTCAAGGTCTTGCCTTCTTGGCGATTTCTGCTGCTTCTTTATCGGCACTTGCCGCCAGTGTCCCTTTAATCGGGGTCCCCTCCATCACGACCGCTTTTGGACAGACTTTGCGAAGGTCATCAATACTGCGGGCAACCCCACTGCTGCCATGGGTATTGAATGGGATGATGGTGATATTGTCACAGCCGACCTTCTCAAGGAAACTGAAAACCGCCATCGGCATCGTGCCATGCCAGATTGGATAACCAAGAACCATCGTCTTGACAGGTTTCATGTCAGGCAAAGGTCCTTTGAGTTCTGGCCTTGCATTTTCCGCCTGTTCCTTTTTGGCGACCTCAAGCATTTCCTTGAAATCATCCGTGTAAGGCTTGACGGTCTGAATCTGATAGGCAGGCTGCTTAAGCTTGTCACTGATTTTCAATGCAACCCGTTCGGTATTACCGATTTCGAGCGTCTGGATACCCTGATCGGTATGGTTCTGCCCTCTTCTGGAGAAGTAAGCGAGCAGGATGCCATCCTGACTGACATAGCTGGACATGGTCGATGCCTGGCTGGCTGATGCAGATTTAACGGGCGTTTTTTCCTGGGCACATGCCGTTAATGTCAATATCACCGTACCAAAGACCAGTGCAAAACTGGTTTTTCTGATTGTTTTCATGGAAAACTCCTTTTATGCAAGGGAAAAACACCGCCTATCCACGGCATTTTCCCCCAATAGTTTCAATACCATCATGTTCCTGGGATTCCCTGCACATCATATCCCAACTGCCCCAAGTCTGCCATATTTTCCGGCACTGGGATATCCCTGTTACGACATTTCAGCCCCAACCCTGCCAACCTTGTCAAGTTAGATGATGATAACAACAGATTGACAGCAGATAAATGCAGTTAACGCTCTCTTGCAGTCATAACCGGGCAATACTATAATTGCATTATATATTCATACTTTCATCCGGGGTTATGGTGACTGTTCAAAAAAACGGCCTTACTGTCCTGTGATGGAGAATTTCCCATATTTTTGCTGTACAGACGGATAGCCTGTACAGATTTGGTCTATGAAAGGATGACTATTGAGCAAAGCTTTGATTATCGGTTGCGGGGGTGTGGCTCAGGTTGCCATTCATAAATGCTGCCAGAACAGCGCTGTTTTCAGCGAAATCTGCATTGCAAGCCGCACAAAATCCAAATGTGATGCCGTTGCAGCTTCTTTGGCAGGCAAAACAGCGACAAAAATCTCAACAGCACATCTTGATGCCAGTCATTACGATGCGGTTGTTGCATTGATTCAAGCGTTCCAGCCAGATATTGTCATGCATTTGGGTATGCCTTACCACAATCTGACAATCATGGATGCCTGTGTGACATGCAAGGTGCATTATCTGGATACGGCAGGTTATGAACCGGAAGATACGGATGACCCTCAGTGGCGTGCCATTTATGAAAAACGCTGTGAAGAAAAGGGATTCGTTGCACTGTTTGATTATGCCTGGCAATGGGCCTATCAGGAAAAATTCGAAAAAGCCGGCGTAACCGCACTGCTAGGCTGTGGCTTTGATCCTGGCGTGACACAGGCTTATTGTGCTTATGCTGCCAAGCATGAGTTCGACAGTATTGAGTATATTGATATTCTGGACTGCAACGGCGGCAATCATGGGTTGCCTTTTGCCACGAATTTCAATCCTGAAATCAATCTGCGCGAAGTAAGCGCACCTGCAAGTTACTGGGAAGACGGCATGTTCCATACGATTCCCGCAATGAGTGTGAAACGGGTCTATGATTTCGATGGTGTAGGACCGAAAGACATGTATCTCCTGCATCATGAAGAAATCGAGTCGATTGTCAAATATATTCCAGGATTGAAACGGGTCCGTTTTTTCATGACATTCAGTCAGAGCTATATTGACCATATGAACTGTCTGCGGAATGTCGGGATGCTGTCCACAACGCCGATCATGTTCAACGGTCAGGAAATTGTACCTATCCAGTTCCTGAAAGCCCTGCTGCCGGATCCGGCAAGTCTTGGACCACGGACAAAGGGCAAGACAAACATCGGCTGTATTTTCAGGGGCATGAAAGATGGCAAACCGAAGTCGTATTACCTCTATAACATCTGCGACCATGAAGAATGCTTCAAGGAAGTCGGCAGCCAGGCGGTCAGCTATACCACAGGGGTACCGGCAATGTGTGGCGCAATGATGCTGTTGACTGGCAAATGGCATAAACCAGGGGCTTATACCCTTGAAGAATTTGATCCGGATCCCTTCCTGGATGCGCTTGATGAATGGGGGCTACCAAGAAGTGAGAGCCACGCGCCAATTCTGGTTGATTGACCACTGTATCTTTCTGCCATACCGGTAATCGGAATCGGTCGTTTTTTTGAAGGCGCAGCACTATACTGCGCCTTTGTTTTTCTTTTCAGGTGTCTTATGGATATGAATCTGTTGAAATCATTGCCAACACCAAGCTATCTGATTGATGAGGGACAGTTGATTGCCAATGGCAGGATACTGAAAGGCATTCAGGAACAGACAGGCTGCAAGATCCTGCTGGCACAGAAGGCTTTTTCCGCTTATGACTGTTATCCTGCAATGAAACCGTTCCTGGCAGGCACTGAGGCAAGCGGTCTTTTTGAAGCAAGGCTGGGCAAGGAGTACTGGCAGGAAGGAGAATGCCATGTCTTCTGCGGCGCTTATCGTGAATCAGAAATGCCGGAAATGCTGACATATGCCGACCATATTGTATTCAACAGTCCCCGGCAACTGGAAAAGTATGGCAACATCGCCAAAGCTGCCGGAAAAAGTATCGGACTGCGCATCAATCCGGAATGCAGTACACAAAGCCATGCCATTTACGATCCCTGTGCACCAGGCAGCCGTCTGGGAACGACACGTGATCAATGGGATGCCTTGATGACGCCTGAACTGATCGCACTGCTGGATGGTCTGCATTTCCACACCTTATGCGAACAGCACGTGGAACCATTTGAACAGACGTATGCAGCCGTGAAAGCCAAATGGTCCGATATCCTGCCTCACCTGCAATGGCTGAACTGCGGAGGCGGTCACTACATCACACATGCCAGTTACGACATACCACGATTGGAACGGCTCCTGCTTCAAATCAGGCAGGATTTTGATCTACAGGTCTATCTGGAACCTGGTGAAGCCTGTGTCTTGAATGCAGGTTATCTGCTGACAACGGTGCTGGACCTGCCAAAAAACGGGGAGACAAATCTCTGTCTGGTGGATTGCAGCGGTGCCTGCCATATGCCGGATGTCATCGAAATGCCCTACCGTCCCCCTTTGTTGGACTCAGGTCTGCCTGGTGAAAAGCCGTTTACTTACCGTATTGGCAGCCAGACTTGCCTGTCGGGTGACATCATTGGAGACTACAGCTTTGATATGCCACTGGAAGAAGGTAGCAGACTGGCATTTGCCGATATGGCACTGTATACGATGTGCAAAAACAATACCTTCAACGGGATGCCTTTACCGAGCATCTATGTTGCACGCGCCAACGGTGATGTGGAACTGCTGCGGGCATTCGGCTATGAGGATTTCCGGTATCGGCTCGGCAGATGAAAGCTGCAGCCAATAAGGCTCCCCAAATGATGGCTTGATACAGGAACCATGCCCTGTTCACGCCAACCAATAGCTGGACAAAGTTCCGTTTGTTCAGTGCCCTAGGCTCTTGATTTTCTGGCCAATCCGGTCTTCGTTATCAGGCTGCCTTGCGCCAGTATTGTTTTCCGGCTTCTTATCAGCACTCTTGTTGTCAGCCCTGGTTCCATCTGGCGTGGCTTCCGACGTTGCGGATTGGCTGTCATCTGTATTCTCGACCACAATCGGCTCTGATTTCAACAGGACACGGTTTGAGCGGATGTCTGATCCGACAATGGTATAGGTGGAACGGATGGTATCACGGACACCATCATGTTCATTCCAGCTGTCAACCGACCAGCTTCTGCCGCCTTTGGCGAATTTCCAGGTCTTTCGGCCATCACTCGGTTCTGCTGTAATGCCCGTACTGCTGTTCAGAACACGGAATTCATTGGGTGTATTGGCATCAACCTCAACCGTATAAGCATCAATGCGTCCTGGCCCTGTTGTGCTGTAGGCATAGACATACAGGGTATAAAGGCTGGAGCCTTTGACCGGAATGGCATTGACCTGCTTGAATTTCATGCAAGCATTTCCTTCCGTCATCCAACAGCCATTTTTGTAGGTTCCGTCGCCATACTGCCTGTCAAAGACTTTCTGGGCAATCAATTTCTGATCTTTGTCAGTCAGGATGACCGCCTTGTTGCTGACCGGCTTGTCTTCCGCCGCTTTTTCCGCCCCCCAGAAACTGCCTTTGAAGAACCAGCCAGCAATGACAACAACTGCCAGGACAACCACACCCCATAAGACTTTTTTCATCGGACTTGCGCCTGCATCATCCTTTTCAGCATCATCATGTGAACGTTGAAAAACAGCAGGTTTCCTGACAGGCGTCTGAACTGCTTCCGGAGCCGGGACAGGTGCTGTCTGAGGAACAAGCACTGGATCAGGTGACTGGACTGGCTGCGGCGCAGCCGGGACAACCGATTCAGATAACGGGACCTGTTCTGGCTGAACAGCAGCTGGCGGAACATACCCTTCTGGTGCAGGCATTATATTGTCTGGGAGCCCCATTTCTGTTGGTATGCCTGCTGCGAGCACTTCGGCTTCTATGCCAGCTTTCCGCAGAAGCGCAATATCCTGTTTGGCCTGTCCATGGTTCTTGTCAGCTGCTTTGCCAATCCAGACATATGCCAGGCGGATATTCTGAGAGGTACCGATACCATTGAGATAACGCATACCAAGCCGGTATTGGGCATCTGCATCTCCCTGCACTGCCAATCCGTAAAGACGATACAGTTCCAATGTCTGTTTTTCCATGTTGTCTCCACCCGGTCTTTCTTGTCCGTCCTTGCTGCCGCTTTTCATATCCCTGGTCAATAGGTAAATGGATTCCTCATCGGGACAACGTATTCGCCGATATCCTTTCGGAAAGGAACCTGGATACTTTCTCCCTGCTTCTGGGATCCGTTCCGTATCCCGCTTACCGTCAGTCGAATTGGATACATGCCATTGCCATATTCCTCAATCTTGACGGTTCCCTTGAGGTCAATCGACTGACGGGCATTGGCAATATGACCATCGACATGCCCCAAGTCAAGCATCTCAAAAGAGGTGGGAATATAACCGATGTTCTTGATGTTCCCGTCAATTTCAGTGAACAGGATTACACCGGAATCCGTCTCTCCCAGGTTATTGTTCTCAATCTCGCCCTGCCATCCCCAGACATCATTCCTGCCAAGCTGGACAAACTGCCAGTTTTCAGGCGGTTCATCGCCGCTGCCAGCCGTGACAAAAGGATTCTTGGCAACTGTCGTATAGCCAATACCAAACTGCGGTTCAAGGACGAACATGCCAATAATGCCATCTGCCAAATTGCTGTCATTCGCCATACGGCCTGTCGCCAAGACATAAATACGGGGACCTTCCTTTGTCCTGACTGCATCCACCCGATTGACTTTGAAACAAAATTCCGTGCCACCACTACGAGATGCCCAGCAGCCCAGCTTGACATCAAAACGGCCGTAACTGCTGTCCATAAGATCCTTGACCATGTTGTTGATGCTATCTTTATCAACGCCGATCGACGCACCTTTCGAATTATGGATCTGGATGGTTTTGGTCACATTCTTCATGTCGCTGGCAGCACTGAGAAAGCGGTCAAAACGCCCTACACAATGACCAATGCCAATTACCATCACAAAAACCAGCACCCCCCCGAGAATGGTACAGGCTTTATGAAATTTCTGGTTCTGAAAACCGATGATAAGCCGATCAAGGAAACCTGGTTTTTCATGGTCAATGATGGTGTCTTCAATGCTGTTATCCGCCAGCAGATGGGAAAGCAGGTATTCGGTACCCACTGAAGTCCCGCCTGCCGCTTGACGGTCAACTGCCTTGCGATAAGGCGGTTGGGGTTCCGTATAGGCAATCTCCGGTATATAGCCAGTGAACTGACCTTCCCTGACTGACGGACGTCCATCAATAAGATACTGTGTCCCGCATGCCAATCCCCCTGCTTCCGTTGGCCTTGGCTGATAGTCTTTCCGAGGAAATGGTGTATAGGCCGGAACTTTCAGATGATCCGGTAAAGGAACAAGGACAGGAACCGGTTTTGGTTCCGGTATCGGGACGGGCTGTTGTACAGCAGGCGGTGATGATGGCTGAACAGGTTCTGGCTGTACCGCTTGTCCTGACAGCCATTGGTTGACCAAGTCAACATCCAGCAATGCGGCCTCATGTATCCACTGAAGACTGCGGACTGCTTCTGGATGATGGGCTAATGCAGACTTCAGCAGCCAGACTTCGGCAAGCCGGATATCCTGGCGAATACCCATGCCGTTCAGGAAACAGAGTCCCAGCTGATACTGAGCTTCTGGATGACCGTTCTCAGCCTGTTCATACAGAAGAAGGAAATCTGTTTCAGGTTCGTTTTCCATCTGGCGGTTTCCCCATTTGAATCCTGCGTTCAGCGGCTGTTCCGCCTCAAAGGACTGGCGGTACTGCTGTTATCCGGCTGCCGTCCCCCATCTGTTTGTCTGACAGGCATCGACTTCCGCTTTTTCCATCTGAACCAGGCAATCCATACGCCAATGATGAAGGCAACAGGCGTAACAATCATATCCAAACGGTGATAACGCATGCCGCAGACAGCACCAGCCATCCCGGCAATGCCTGCGACAATGACAATATCAAGCCAAAGCGGACGGACAGCTCCCACTTTTTTAGCCCCCATCAACCGCCAGAGCAGATAGCCCAGAAACCAGATACAGAAAAATATGAATGCCCGGAAAAACCCTTTTGCCAATGCATTCATAACGATGTTGAGCATTCAGCGCACCTCCGGCTGCAAGTATAGCATTACCCGCCAGCCCGTCTGTGAAACGGCTTTCCTGTAACATCATCCCATCCGGTCAAGTGTTGTGAAAAAGGCAGTCCGCCTCCTGTCTTCCCGGATATCCTGACACCATTCCTGTCTTATGGCTGGTTATCACCCTCCTCCAGATCAACAGTTTCATCCGGAGTTTCCACTTGGTCTTTCTGGGACGCGCATGCTTCGATATGGGAAAGGCACTGTTCAAGCCAGACCCGTGTCACCTTATCGGCTTCTGTCCCCTGCAGGGATTTTTTCAGAAGTTTCAGCAGCTGCCTGAGCACAATATGCCAGTATGGCGGATACCGGTTGGTTCCTGACCATCGAATATGTTTGGACAGGCTGAACTGGATATCCAATGACCATTGCATACCGCCAAGACTTTCTGAACCATCATACCGTTTTGACCATTCCAGCAACAGATTCTCTTTAAGCAGTTTCTTGGTAAAGGCATTCCAGCGTTTGCCATTGATCCATAGCGCAGGACGGTTGGGAATGATGACTTCCTGGGCGGAGTGGTCCATTACCGCCATGATGACCTTATCAATGGGATAAATCTCAACTGTCATATAGCCATTGGAGGCATCACCGACAGAAAGGCAGAAACGGGAAATGGCGTCTGAAGGATAACGTGGCTTGCTCCTACAGAAATTCTTTTGGCATTGATGGCACCAGTATTCACAGGAACTGTCTTTCTTTTTCCCTTTCTTGATACGGACACGTCCTTTCTCTACGGCATCAAACAGTTTTTCCGTAAAGATATGCTTTCCCCATCGGTTCTCTGCAACATGCCTGCTGCCACATTTCGGACAAATGATTTTTGCCATTTCAACTCCCGTGATTGTTTTCATCCACAATATCCAAGGATGTATTTTTTTTCAAGTATTCCCGTATGGTTATATCCAATCAATGGATGAAGGCGCTATTCCTTTTGTCTTGACAGATTTTTTGGGGTATAACGCTATCGAACCTATTATCCGAAGGAGTTGAGATGCTGCCACAGGTGCCCGAAAAATTGATCTATCAAGGTAAACATTGCGACTTGCCCTATGAACAGCCCCTGGAAGCCTGGTTTAAGATGAATGGGAACCGACCTGATTTCTATATACCCCATACGGCTTTATGGCGCGGTTATGTGGGAACATGGGAACTGGAAAACGGCAAATTGTTTTTGACGGCGCTGGAAGGCATGCTGGAAAACGGTCAGATCGTCAGCCTGAAAACCGTGTTTCCCGATGCTGATGGACGTGTCTTTGCCGCATGGTATTCCGGTACATTCAGTCTGCCGCAAGGTGAACTGCAGAATGCCATCTGCATCGGCTATTCTTCTGTTTATGAACAGTATCTGATCCTGACCATTGATAAAGGCATCCTGGTATCAAGTCACTATGAGACAAACGATGATTCAGTCAGTTACGGCCTCGGCGTTTGATTATCCCTCCCTTTTCTTCCGTAGCTAACTGATCCTTTTTTTGCCATTTCACAACGAAATCCCCTCCAAAAATAGGAAATCAGCCTTATTTTTATTGATATATATCAATAAAAGTGAACAATCCATCACTTTTTATTGAAAGCAATCTCTGGTTTCTAGATAATGAAACTCCCTATTCAAGTTTTGTTTTTCATGACCATGCTTCCACGGCATGGTCTTTTTTTGTTCAGAATAAACCGCCATCATCCTTCATTATTTTCTGTAACGCCTTGAAAAACCTAAAGTTATTTCATAGAAGAGCCGCTCTTTCCCTGTCGCATAAAGACTTATAAATAACCTATCAGCTCACAGATATCCTCTGGTGCAGCCTGATATGCCAGACCATCATGGTTCTGGCAGCGACATGACAAGAAAGACTTATCTAATGAAAGGGGTTTGAAAATGGCTGACAAAAAGAAAATGACCGCTGTAGAAATCACAGCAAGTGCAATATATTTCTGCCTGATTTTCATGGGATTCATCTTTGGTGCCACATTGGGCACACAAGATCATTCAGTTTTTAAACCACTCCCATACGCATTGGGAAACACCTATGACGCAGAAACCCTGCAACTGGCAGAGCATTACAAGGTCATGAAAAACACCAGCCATCAGGTTGCTGGAAACACCTCGAACGGCAAACCATCAACGATGTGACCATCAGCTATGCCTGCCGATAAAAAGGCAGGCGTAGCGCTTCCATTGTCCTGGTTTCAGCTTTGTCAGCAACACCAGACCAGCCATCCCGAGACAGCTTTTAACGATTGTTCTGCGTAAAGCGTCTGAGGGCTTCAATATAATGATTGGCGAAACGGCTGGATACGACCTTGTTATGGCGGATATAGCCGATTTCCATGTAATCATCCACTTCCAGAGGAATGGCAAGAATCTGTCTGCCGTTAAATTCGGTATTGAGAATCCCGCTGCAGATGGTATAGCCGTTCAATCCAATAAGCAGGTTGAACAAGGTCGCTCTGTCCCTGACCTGGATATTCTTGCGGCATTCAAGAGTACTGAGGATTTCTTCAGAGAAATAAAAAGCGTTATGCTCGCCCTGTTCATAAGACAGACGGGGATATGGTTCAAGATCTTCGAGCGTGACCGTTTTTTTCCGGGCAAGCGGATTATTGCTGCCAACAAAAACATGCGGTTTTGCGACAAAAAGTGTTGTGAAAGTCAGGTCATTGTCTTTAATGGCTTTCTTCAGCACAATCTGATTGAACGGATTAAGGTAAAGGACACCGACTTCACTGCGCAGCCTGGCAACATCCTCAATGATTTCATAGGTCTGGGTTTCCCGGATACGGAAGTCATATTCATCGCCGCCCAGTGCTTTCAACAAGTCAACAAACGCTTCGACCGCAAAGGAATAATGTTGCGTTGAAACGCAGAACTGGTGTTTACCAGCCGATTTGCCATGATATTTCTCATGAATGAGATTGGTCTGTTCAATGACCTGGCGGGCATAACCGAGAAATTCCTCACCGTCAGGCGTCAGGTCAACCCCTTTGTTGGTACGGCTGAAAATCGTGATGCCTATTTCCCGTTCAAGTTCCTTGATGGCGGCAGTCAAGCTGGGCTGGGAAATATAAAGCACCTTTGCCGCCTCACTGATGGTGCCTTTTGCAGCAACGGTGATGATATATCTCAGCTGTTGCAATGTCATATTTGTCCCTCACTGTCCACAACCTTTAACCAGAGCCGTTATGATACCTGTTTTGCAGATCGGCTATTTCCAATAGCAGGCAAAAAAATCCATTGGACGAAAAGATTTTTCATCCAATGGATAAACGCTTGTCCGTCAGGCCAACGATGCGCGGATGTTCCTTGCCGCCTCGACCAAATGCGTCAGACTGGCGACGGTTTCTTTCTCTCCACGGGTTTTCAGGCCGCAGTCAGGATTGATCCACAGCTGCTGCTGAGGAATACGTTCCAGCATTTCCCTGATGGCATGTTCAATTTCCGCGACCTTTGGAATGCGGGGTGAATGAATGTCATAGACACCGGGGCCTGTTTCAGTCTCAAAATGGTTGGCCTTGAGTGAATCCAGAATAGCCAGCTTGGAACGGGATGCCTCAAAGGTAATGACATCCGCATCCATCGCATCAATTTCAGGAATGATGTCTTCAAACTCACTGTAACACATATGAGTATGGATCTGGGTTTCAGGCTTGACCTTGGCTGAACACAGCCTAAATGCCTTGATGGCAAAATCCAGGTAATCCTTATGCCAGTCGGCACGACGCAACGGCAGTTTTTCCCGCAGGGCTGCTTCATCAATCTGGATAATACGAATACCGGCTTTTTCCAGTTCCATGACCTCATCACGGATTGCCAGGCCAATCTGATTCATCATTTCCTGTGTCGGAATGTCTTCACGGGGGAAAGACCAGTTCAGGATGGTTACAGGTCCCGTCAGCATACCTTTAACCTCTTTATCCGTCAGGGAGTTGGCATAAGCAATGTAATCGGTCGTGATGGATTTTTCCCGCTTGATGTCACCAAAAACAATAGGCGGTTTCAATCCACGGGTACCATAAGACTGAACCCATGCATTGTCCGTAAAAACATAGCCTGTCAGGTTCTCACCAAAGAACTCAACCATATCATTGCGTTCAAATTCACCATGGACGAGCACATCCAGACCGATTTTTTCCTGTAGCGCAATACAATCCTTGATGAAAGCCTTGGCATTGGCACGGTATTCCGCTTCGCTGATTTCACCACGACGGAATCTGGCACGGTTGCTTTTTACAGCCGCAGTCTGAGGGAATGAGCCAATGGTGGTCGTTGGCAGCAACGGCAGGTGCAGCTGTTTATGCTGGATATCCTGACGTTCCTTGCGTGGCATCTCACGATGGAAATCAGCCTCTGTCAGTGCCGCTGTACGGGCACGGACTTCAGCATCTGTACGCAGGGTTCCCTGATGCAATGCCTGATTGGCAATGAAAGCAGGGGCTTTGGTGTAGTCAGGCAAATCCGCCAAACGGCAGATTTCGCCTAATTCATCCAGTTTTTCATGGGCAAATGCAAAATAGCGTTTGATGTCTTCGCTGAGCTTGGTTTCATGCTTCACGGTATATGGCACATGCAACAGCGAGCAGGAAGTGCTGAGCACCATCTGTGGATTGATAGCCCTGAGGTCTGCAAGCTTTTTCAGAACATCTGCATAATTGCTGCGCCAGATATTCCTGCCGTTAACAAGTCCGGCAAACAAAACCTTATCAGCAGGAAAACCATGTTCTGCAATCAGCTGGACGGTCTGCTTCCCTTCAACAAAATCCAGACCGATACCATCAAATGGCAGCGCACAGATTTCCTGGTAGCAATCACGAACATCGCCAAAATAGGTCTGCAGCAAAACCTTGACATTGCCTTTTTCAGCGAGCAGCCGTGAATAAAGCTGTTTGAAGAAAACAATATCAGCATCCATCAGGTCCATCACCAAGTATGGTTCGTCAATCTGAAGCCATTTCACATGATTGGCATTGCAGGTCTTAAGCATATCAATATAAGCATTGACCGTATCATCAGCAAAACCCGCTGCGGTCTTCCTGCCTGTATAACGGACGAGTTTCAGAAAAGTAAATGGACCGATAACGACAGGTTTTGTCTCAATGCCAAGACGGGCAGCCTGCCGGAAACCATCCAGGAAAGCATCAGATTTCAGCTTGATCTGCATATCATCATCAAGCTCAGGCACGATATAGTGGTAATTGGTATTGAACCATTTTTTCATCGCAAATGCCCTGACATCACCTTGTTTTCCCTGATAGCCCCGTGCCATGGCAAAATAGGTGCCGATCTCATCAATATGCAGATCTTCATAACGCTTTGGAACTGCATTCAGCATATAAGCGGTATCCAGCATACTGTCATACAGGGAATAATCGTTTGATGGGATAAAAGCATTGCCAGCCGCCTGCTGGACTTTCCATTGCTCTGCACGCAAGGCAGAGGCTTCATTGATCAGGGCTTGCGTATCAATTTCATGGCGGAAAAACTTTTCCGTTGCCCATTTCAGTTCCCGGTTGATACCGATGCGGGGAAACCCGACGATTGAATATTGCATATGTCAATTCCTTCATTGAAAATCCAAAAGACGCACACCCCATGCCACACAGCATCAAAACTGCGAGCATGGCGGCAGGATTTATTTCGTCTAAAAGACGATATCCATAAATGAATGTCATGACATGGCAGACAGTTTATGCCTGACAGATGGCTCTGTAAAATACGGATTTCCTACGGTTCGCTATAGTTTCTGACTATGGCGAAAATATGACGAAAAAAATTATTCTATTGATTGGTTTATTGAAATACCCATACCGATATTTCTGGCACCAGGCAAAAAAAACCCGTCAAGCCATTGCCTGCTTAACGGGACATTCAAAACGAGAGTAGGTTGAGGGAAAAAATAAATCAAGCCACTGGCGTCGCATATTCCCAATAATTTGAGGGGAGCTGTTTTTCACTGACTTTATAAATCAACACGGGAATCGGGCTTTCTGCAATGACTGCTGCGGCTGTACTGCCAAGAAAGAACTTATCCCACCCGGAATGACCTCGGGACGCCATATAAATCAAGTCACAGCCATTACTTGTAGCCACTGAAACGATACTTTTGGCAATAGAAACCGCACTGCAGGAACGTTCTGTCAATGATATCCCTGCATCTGACGCCGCCTTGCGGATGGGGGCAGCCGCTTCTGCTGCCGCCTTCTTCACAATCGCATTGTATTCATCCTTGGTGGGACAGAGCGTATCAAACTGCAGAATTGGCCTTTCAGGCATCACATAAACACTGACAAGTTCTGCACCGACTTTTCCGGCAAAGGCGACCCCTTCAAGGGCTGCCTGTGTTGCCAAAGGCGAACCATCTGTCGGGAGAAGGATTTTTTTATACATCATGACCTCCAATCAATCATAACAACAATTCAAAACACCCCTACCTGCCCTATCTTCGAATCTGACAGCTAGAAACGGTAATGGTTATATAAACAGTCCAGGACCGACAACAACGATTGAGACAGTCTTTATCAACAGGTAAACAATGGCAAAACCATAATCCCTGTCAGTGTATTTCGCACGGATCCACAGATAAACAAATCCAATCGGGGGGAATAATCCCAGCCATTTCCAGCCGCCAACTTCCCAACCATGGTGTTTTAGCAAAACAATATCCAACCACCAGAGCCCCAGATAAATAGCACAGCCCAAACCGCCGATATACCAGATATTTCTGAATGTCTTGAAATTATCTGCAATAAGCAGATCACCCTGGCTGCTCATAAACACCATCGCAATAAGCGGTATCAACGGCATCAGCCTGACACTGATATATTTCGCCTGTTTTTCTATCTCCTGGCATCCTACATGACAGGCTATCGCCTCAACCTGTTGCCTTCGAAGCTGTTTCTGGATTTTTTCGCTCATTTTTCCGTCTCTCAATCCTGTATGGAAAAGATTATACGCACATGGTATTTCAATCTAATCATGGAAAAACTGACGCCTGTTTCATTTTTATTTAAGCCATTCAGTTTCAATCAAAATCAGAAAACCGTCCTGACATCCCGTTTTTCAAAAAACAGATCGCATTTATTTAAAATCGGCTATAAAAACAGAACTGATAAACCACCATTTTCTCCATGACCCTATTCAGCAGGAACGATGAATACTGCATCATTGCGGTTCAGGGTCCTAGAACTTGATATCACTCGCTTCCAGGATTTTATTGATGGCGATATGGGTTATCTTCTGCTCTGAAAAAATCGCATAGTATTTTTCTTCCATCCCATGCAACAAACCCGCCTGTACACAGGAAAAGTTCTGTTTCATTTCCTGCTCCAATGATGCCGGTGCAACAAACAAGCCGATACCATGCATTGCAAACGTCTTGAGCAACGCATCGTCCGATACCTCCCCGACAATTTTCGGTGTGATGTTGTTCTCACAGAACCATCTGTCAAGACGAGACCGGATAGCATGTTCCCTGCTTGGCAGAAGGAACGGCGCACCATCCAGACTTTTCGGAAACTCTCCCTGATACTTTTCCACCAGTTCAGGCGGACCAAACACGGCTTCGGATTCTTTGCACAAAAGGTGATTGTGGAACCTGACATTTTCCGAAATGTCTGCTGGTTTCTGCCCAATCACTATATCCAGTTTATGCAGTGCCAAATTACCCAGCAGATTGTCAAAAATGCCTTCATAACATTCAAACCGCAGGTTCGGCACCTGGAACATCGGTGACAACAGTTTGTAACTCTCTGTTTTCGGCAATGAGTCACTTAAACCAACAATCAGTCTGATACGCGGCTCCCCTTCTTCTCTCAGGTCTTCTTTCAGCTGCTCGCCCAGCATGAAAATCTTGTCGGCATATGCCATGGCAATACGGCCTGCTTCAGACAGGACCAAACGCCTGCCTTTCTGGATAATCAACACCTTGCCAATCGCTTTCTCCAGCACGGACAGCTGCATACTGATCGTCTGGACTGCCACATCAAGACGCTCCGCCGCCTTGGAGATAGTCCCCTCTTTCATCGTCATCCAGAAATAATACAAATGCCGATAATTGATCTTAAGCTGTTCCATAGCTGTTCCCCTTTCCTAAATTTAACGCTGAACAAGTCCCAAAACCTCAAAAGACCGTTTTCATGCAGACTAAAAATAACGGCCAGGCACAAGTCCTGACCGTTGTTGTTTCTTAATGCTGAGGTTGTATCCCAGTCGTAACCCCTTCTATCGTCCTTTTACGTTGCGGCCGCCCAAGTCTCGGCACAATAAAGGTTATGATAATGAATGCCAACGTTGACATCACGCCAGAAATGGAGAATGCAACGACCCAGCCCAGATTGGTGGCAACTGCCGCACCGATACCGCCCCCAAAGATGGAAGCGACGGCTTTGGCTGCCCAGAAACAACCATAATTCTGAGCGGAGAAAGCTGTCCCGAACAAATCCTGGTTGATCGCAGGGAACAGTGCATAAGAACCACCTGCCGTGAAAAATGCAATTGCCAGCATGATGATGAAGAAAACAACCCCCATATTCGCCACATATCCAAACAGGAACATGGCGATGGCATTGACACCAAACATGATGGACAGCGTCTTGTAACGTCCAATCTTATCGGAAACCGCCCCCCAGAATGGCCGGCAGCCGCCGTTGAAGACGTTCTGCATCATGACGCAGATTGCCATCGTCCCTGCAACGATCCCCATCGAACGACCGAAAGGCGCAGAATTTGCAACCAGGAACAGGAAACCGAAGTTGACGGAGAAGAAAGACAGCCAGCAGAGCCAGAAATGCTTGGTTCTGAGCATTTCGCCAGTCCTGAAATCTTTTTCGGTAGGAACCGGTTTTTTCGGTTTTGCGCCGCCAGGGAAGCGGATGAAGAATGCAATCAGGATAATGAGCGCACCCATGATGATACCTGTGATCTTCAATGCCGCCTGAACACCAAGATCCGGATCCTGGATGACACGAGTAATCAATGGCAGGAATGGCAGCACACCCAGACCATAGCCAGCAGCCGTGAAACCGGAAGCCATGCCGCGACGGTCAGGGAACCAACGGTTTGCCGTGTTAATTGCAATACCATAGCAAATGCCCACACCAGCACCGGAGAGCGTATAAAGGATATACAGCATCGGCACATTTGTCGCATAGCCCATACCAATCCAACCAGCTCCGACCATCGCACCACCGACAATCAATGGCAGTTTAGGCCCCAAACGGTCAACAAAATAACCGCCGCCTGGCTGGGAAACAGACTGAATAACCTGGGACAAGGTGAAGGACACCTGAACCACCGCAAGGGAAACACCCAGGACACCTTGCATTGGCCTTGCATACAGTGTCCAAGAATACTGAACCCCTGAAATCATGCACATAACCAGAACAGCAAGTATCAGATACCAGACGCGCAGCCCGCCAGCTTTGCGTGGATCTTCATTTTCCCTGCTGTCTGCAATTGTTGCAGCTGCATTCATTTTACGATTCCTCTATTCAAGTTTTTATATCCAACAGATGTTTAGGCAGTGTATGGCGAACCTTATCCGTCATTGAGCTTAAACACCTTCCTAACATGATAGCCATATGATGAAAATGTTCATAATATGACCGCCATCGCAACCATGATAGATTGAGCAGACAGCAGGATAAATACGGTTATTATTGATGATTTTTCAACTTTTCTTGAAGAAAGTCAACATTTTTCATATGAAATTTAATTCATATTTTAAGGCAAACTTGAGAATAAGCGTAACAAAGGAAAAAAAGCGCCCCTTGCTGGCGCTTCATCATTAGTGACGGATAGTAATCTTTGAATGATACCCCATTGAGGCGTTTATGCTTAACGGGGTATCGTTCAGTCTATGGGATAGGAATTGCTTGACAGGTTATCGGTCATCAGAATGCATACAGTGCCCTGATATCCAGCTTCGTTTGTCGCTCCTGTTTTAACCTTGCCATTGCTGCCATCGGCTTCGACTTCCAAGACATAGTTATCACCGCTTTTAAAGCCGTAATATGGAGTAATAGAGGCTGCAAACACATTCGGCATGGCAAAAGCAAGCCCCAATATGACTGCCAGTTTGGTCAAGATATGGGGCGGCAAAAATCTGGTTTTATCTTTCTTAGACATTGTCAACATCCTTTATTGGGGTGGAATCTGGTTTAATTCCATTAATAAATATTAATGGAAGTTAAACAATGTGTACTGGATAAGACACTTTTCAATCCCCTGCTTCCAGAGGTTCAAGAGATGCAGGATACTGAGCAATCGGCATCAGGTTCAGACCATCTGAAAAAGCACTCCAATTAAAATGGCTGTATGCGTATCTTGGCGCAATACAAATGGCATGGTGTGGTTCATCGGGGCTGATAAGTGCGTATTCCCCGATAATGGCGCAGCCCCCTGATGGTTTTGGGAACAGGCATCAGTCAACGCAGAAAGGGATAAAGCTTTTATGCAGGAAAACCTGACAGTGCTGTCAGTCCATCAGGTGAATTGCATGATGGCGTAGGCTATGAGCGCCCCGATGGCTGTCGAGATTGCCGCCATAACCAGATACATCTTGCGAGCACCTGCAGGGACGGTGGCTGTACAGCCTGCTGACATATATTCCTGAAATTCCTCGACTTCAACTTTTGCCTGTTCGACAGGCGCAGCCTGGATGACCGGATAGATGCCTTCCACAGGCGCAAGTTCTGGCGGCATGATGATAGGCCCGCAGGCACAGGTACCAACAGGCAGATCGGCGGCGGTAAAGAAAGTCGTGTTTTTCATGGCATTGCCTGGCTCAGCTGAATTCAGTTTTTTGATTGGTCTTTTTATTATATCGGTATCTTCTGACTTCTCATCAGTTTTATGCACCATTTTAGACCAGTTCTATTGCCTTCCATTCTCATCCCTCTTTTCCCTGCCATTTTCTGCCGGTTTTTTTCAATCAGCTAACAGGGATACCAGCCCTGTCTTGACACCCGTCACCTTGCTTTCAGCAGATGCCCGGATTTCCAGACGATCAGGTTTATATATTATTGAATGACTTGATGTTTTTCCTGAATGTTTCCATTTTTTACAAATAAAATCAGTGTATTGGTTCGATTTATTGTCAATTTCAGTTAAAATATAAACTTCGCCCTTATCCAGTTTTCCACACATAAGCATGTCTCAAGATGCCCTGAAACTTTCTGTTGCCCGCGCTGCTGTCCGGTATGTCCCTGAGGAAAAGG
>CAVERB010000064.1:0-5994 GCA_963618105.1 Oxalobacter sp.
TTGCCCAAGGTTGAAGCGTTTGCCATTGTCAGGGTACCGCCGTCAATTTGGGTAACAGCATTGTCTTCACTGATAACGTTGACAGCATTGCTGTTCGTAGCTCCAATATCCAGGGTCCCTTTATTGGTGACAATACCCAGTGAACTATTACCAGCAAGGTCAAGTTCTGCGCCGTTGGCGATGCTGATGGTGCTCGTCTCTGTCCCAGTGATGGTAGCACCTGAACTGACACCACCGTTGATGTTCAGCTCGTTATTGTTGGTAATGGCTCCCAATGTAGAAGTACCCTTGATGTTAAAGGTGCCGTTGTTACTGACTGTACACGCATCTGTGTCAAAATCACCATCATTAATGAGACTGTTACCAATGGCGATACCACCATTAACTGTGATAGTACCCGCATTGACGAGTTTGTTGACGGTGTAACCATTATCTGATGTGGTGATTGTTGCTTGACTACCTTCTGTGGCAACGGTGAGAGCTGCCAGTTCGCCATCGGCAGCAGTTATTGTCAGTGCACCATCAACGGTTGTGACCGGATCCGTTGTCTCATCAACAACAGTACCAACTGTCACGATGCCATCACCAATCAGGTTCTCTGCTGTCAGGCTTGCTGTAGCTGTCTTGGCAATGTTCAGCTGACCTTCTGCGGCAACCTCAACGGTACCAAAGCTGTAGGTGTCATTGACATTAACGGTGGCTTCGTTTTCTGCTGTACCGATCCGGATGTTGTTGACGGTGGTACTGGTGACAGTTGAACCAGATGCAATAGCATCGAGAGCACTGAAGAAATCTGTTTGGGTTTCATAGATGTTGACTTTCCCGCCATTCAGGTTGACGGTAATGCCACCTGTTCTGGCAATGACGGCACCGGACAAATTGCCGTCAATATCAGTCGCATTGGCGATGGTTTCCAGACTGCTATCGCTGTTGAGGTTCAGTTCATCGGTATCAAGCCCTGTCAGTTGGGAAATCAGTGTGCCATCATTGTTGATCTGGTCTGCGGACAATGTGCCAAGGTTGAGGATATAGCCGCTGTTGTTGACGGTATCTGCGGTCACTTTTGCATAACGTGATGATGCCGAGTTGGCGGCAAAGTAAACAGATGATGACGAGGTTGATGCCAAAATGTCAACATTGGCGGTTATCAGCAGCGATTTTTCACCAACGGTAACAGTATCCTTATAGGTGTCGGTTGTCAGGTCTGGCAAAGCTGTCAAACTGCTGTCAACAACCAATGCACTACCCTCAACTGTCTGATTAGTGAGAATGGTGAGGACAGAGCCGATATGGTCTTCACCCCATGTGGCACTGGTTTTCCCAAATGCAGTCGTTGCATCAGCAATGGTACTGTTGCCCAAGATGCCTTTGCTGTTCTGTCCAATGACGATGCTGTTGCCAGCAGACCGGGTTCCCACAGCAAGACCGGAGGCATCTGCTATACCTTCTGAACCAGTCTCCCAAGCCGGATCAACGAAAATGACACCACTGCCAGTAAGTGATGCGACTGACAAGCTGCCTGCTGATGTCGAATTGCCAACGTTGATGGTGCCATTATTGGCAAGGGTGGTAACAGAGAATGCCCCCGTTCCCGTCACATTGACTTCGCTGCCATTAGCAACATTGATTTCACCGTCCAGCATTCCGCCAGTGCCTGTAGCATCACTGCCGGATTTGAGGTTCAAGGTGCCGTTACCAAGTGTGACATCTCCCACATCAATAATGGGTGTGCCACTTTCAACTATCAGCAGGTCAGTACCATCTCCCGTCAATATCAGGGATTTGCCGCCTGTCACGAGTACTCGATGGCTGTTGGTGTTTTCCAGTTTCAGGACTTTCGCCGCGAGGTTGTTGTTATGGGTTTCTGATCCTGCATATGCCGTTCCAGTGATGTCTGCATCCCCTGCCCCAACGACGAGGTTCACTGTGCCCCTTGAGCTGCACTCAGGTTGGCGTTCGATGATATGACGCTTGCATCAACAAGTGACTTGATTTCTTCTGTCTCATCAACAAGCGTACCAAGCATGGAGAGCCCAGTGTTTTGAATCAGGGTCTTCACACCGCCGATGTAAGCAGCATTGTAATAGTCATCAGCAAGCACCAAGTCTGCACCAGACTTGCCGGAGATGATGTTGCCAAAATCTGTTGATTTGTAACTGCCAGGCGCCTGTTCAAGCCCATAGTTTGTCGCCGTTGCATCATAATTTCCAAGTGCGGTTTCAAATATCTGTCCTGAAACCGCCTGGACGGCACCGGAATAACGGCTGGTTTCTGTATCTTCCGTGAAGCTGACTGTATTAGCGATGTTACTGATGGCATCGTTGCCCATAGCGGAGATGTCAAGCATGCCACCTTCAATGTTGATGCTGCCAGAACCTCTGATAGCTGTTCCCGAACCCATCGTCAACATGCCGCTAGTCAAATTGACATCGCCATTATTGGTCAGACCGCTTCCCAATGTGGTTATGCCACCAGTGACATTGATGATGGCATTTGGATCATTCCATAAGTCTTCATTTACACCATTTTTGTTAGTGTTATTGAAGAAAGTATTTTTTTCCAGAGAAAGTCAATGTACTTGTAGTGTAGTTAGCGATGGCGCTGCCCTTATAGCCACGTTATTGGAGAAAGTGTTTTCGCCGGAGAGTATCAATATACCTTTATTGTAATTGGCAATAACTCCGCCACCATTTGTAGATTTGTTGCCAGAGAAAGTGTTTGTGCCGGAGAGTTCAAGGGACGCAGAATTATATATTGCTCCGCCGACATTTGTGGCGGTGTTGCCGGAGAAGGTGTTTTCGCCGGAAATAATCATCGTACTACCTGTATCAGTGGAGGTATTGCTGATGGCACCACCTGTCCTGGCGGAATTACTGGTGAAAGAGTTTTCGCCAGAGATAATTAGCGTACTGGAAGTATAGTTTAAGATGGCACCTCCGCCACTTGAGGCGACATTATTGACGAAAATGTTTTTTCCAGAAAGTTCAAAGGTTGAATGAGCAGAGCTAAATATCGCTCCGCCCGAAAAGCTGGAGATGTTATCGGAGAAGATATTTTCACCGGAGAGTTCAAGGGTTGAATAACCAGTGTTATATATCGCCCCGCCATTGCGTCCAGACGAGTTTCCATTGAAAGTATTGACACCAGAGATGATTACTATACCTCGGTTATTGTTAGCGATTGCGCCACCATTACCAGTATCTGTACCAATACTAGTGGCTACGTTGTTAGTGAAAAAGTTGGTACCCGAAATTGTCAGTGTACCGTGCTCAATACCATTGTAATTTGAACTGCCATTATTTCTGATGGCACCACCGAGGGATGTTGCAATGTTATTGGTGAATTTACTATCAGTGATGATGAGTGAGCCACGAGTATAGATAGCGCCCGCATTGCCGTAGCATTCATCGCCGTTGCCGACAGCAACATTATTGTTGAAAGTGCTACCAGAAATAGTCATGTCGCTGTAATTAGCAATAGCACCAGCCCAAGCAGCAGAATTACCGGAGAAAGAGCTGGCTTCAATAGAAGTACTACTATTGGTACTATAAATAGCAGCACCACGGGAATAGATATTGTCTTCCTGAGAGGTGTTGTCAGAACTAGATATGGATTTATTGTTTTCGAAAGAACTGTTTTTGATGGTTGCAGCCCCATTATAGATGTAGATAGCTCCCCCGGAAAAGGAATTTTCTACTCCTTCATTGCCCACGGTATTCCCATTGAAGTTGCTGCCTACAATAGTAAGGTCTGTGTTGATGGCTGAGATAGCCCCTAGTACTTAAGGTACTGTTGTCCCTGAAAGTACTGTTTTCAACAGCAAGGATCGTACCAACGGTACTGATAGCACCTCCATAGCTTGGAGTATTATTTGAAGTTCTGTTGTCACTGAAGTTGCTGCCTATAACAGTAAGATCTGCGTATTTGGCATAGATAGCACCGCCATAGGTTGAGGCACTGTTGTTCTGAAAAGCACTGTTGGAGATGATTGCCACAGAATCTTCAACCGGAGCATAATTAATATGGTTGAAGAAATAGACGGCACCGCCCCGATTTCCTTCACCAGCACTATTATCAGTAAGGGTACTGTTAGTGATAGTTGTGCTGGCGCTGGAGCCATCGGCGCCAATAACGGCATAAATAGCACCTGCTCTACCGACTGCTGTGTTATCAGAAAATGCTGCACCTGTAATGTCCAGCGTTCCTCCCTGGCTATAGATGGCACCTCCAGACGAAGCTGCTGTATTGTTAATGAAAGAACTGGCACCGTCGACGCTGTTGCCATTGATGATTACCATACCTCGTATACTATAGATGGCACCTCCCGCACCGTCAGTTGCTGCATTCTTTTTGAAGGTATTGGTATCGAAAAGGATGAGATTCCCTTCATTGTTGTAGATGGCACCTCCTCTGATTGCTGTATTGCCCAAACTCTCCCCGGTTTCTTCATCAACACCGCCGAAAGTAAGCCCGCTGATTGTCAGATTGCCGCTGTTATAAACTGTACCGCCACGGCCATTGTTCATGGTATCGTCTTCGGCGTCTGTGTTGGTGAGTTTCTGGAAAGTTTCTCCTGCCAGTGTCTCCGTTTCGTCCGCTCCAACGACAAGTCTTTCGGTTGCTGCCACCGCATTGCCAACAACACCCATCAAAGCGACAGCAGCCAAAGCCGTGATGGATGCTTTCAGTTTCTTGGACCTGCCATGAGACTTGATGTGTTCGCTACCGACAACGAACATGCCCTTGACCTTGTTGAAAACAACCTTAAATATCTTGTTCATCTTTTTCTTTCCCCGCTAGCTATCGCTGTGTTTATAGGTGTGCCATTAAAGCCTCTCAACAGGCATCCAATTGCGTGAATCAGCGTTTAGTTCCATTAATGATTATTAATGGAAGTTAACTGGCTTTCCCCGTCGTTGTTGCATTTCCCATACATCTTTGACAAGGGTTTGAATGCCCTGTTTTTTCAAGGGGTATTTCTTTAGTAACCCTTTCGAGGTTTTTTATGAATTTCTCATCGATCAGTACTTGGGAAACCGCTCTGTTTCCCCTATTTTCTGGCCGAATCTGATTTCAAATTGAATATCCTAATGACATCCCGTACCACTCTGTGGAATTTCGCTATATGGTGTTTGGCTAATGGAGTGACATCACCGGAGAGCAGCTTCCCTGAGCCGCTGGAAGGCTTCTTTGCTGTTGAACTACCAGACTGCTGCCGCAAGCGCTTATTTGTCAGCAGTCAAGGTGTTCTGTAAATGGCTTTTCCAACAGGGGTTAGCCCCGGATATCACGCTTCAGTGAAGCAGATCAAGATGGAACGGGGTTTTCGCAAAGACTATTTAATAGCATCCTGCGCTTTCTGGAGAGGAACAGGATGTCAATCAGCACGGTTGAATCACACAAACTGATAGCCGAAGCAGATAATATCGGTTATCTGTCATTGTGATGTCTTGGTTCAGGGATCATTGGATATTCCCGCTTCAACCAGTTTTCTTAACTTCGGACTGGGGCGAAACGTGACAACACGTCTGGCAACAATAAGCGCTTCTTCACCAGTACGCGGATTTCTGCCCGGACGGGCTTTCTTGTTTCGCAGTTCGAAACTGCCAAATCCTGACAGTTTGACTTTTTTCCCATTCCTCAGTTGTGAAGCAATGATCCCGAAGAACGCAT
This sequence comes from Oxalobacter sp., assembly GCA_963618105.1. Taxonomy (GTDB): domain Bacteria; phylum Pseudomonadota; class Gammaproteobacteria; order Burkholderiales; family Burkholderiaceae_D; genus Oxalobacter. The sequence goes on from CAVERB010000064.1 coordinate 5,674, forward strand.
CAACCAGTTCATTGGCTTCCGCCTTGCTGGATGTGATGTTTTCATACAGCAATTCAACCAGCACTGCTCTCGTTAATGGCCGCATATTTGCCTTCCAGGGTATAGCCGACAGGTCTGATCATGGCAGCAACGAGGCAGGATTTTCTGGTTGATGCTGTGCCAGCTGCTTCCTGAATTCCAGAGATAATGCTGTTGTTGGAAGGACAGGTTTTTCAGGTTGACCGGTTTCATGGTGCTTGTTTTCCTGTCTTGTCCTTCTTCCAACGGCTTACCACATGTACCCTGCACCAACGGCAGCACCGTAATGTCCCTGGCTGTTGC
>CAVERB010000065.1:0-21393 GCA_963618105.1 Oxalobacter sp.
CCAATGCCCCTGCTTTAGCCAGCGGCAACGCCTTTTCATAGGTGCGGTTCCAAGCTCTCAACGGATAGCCTGCTTCAAGTAAACGGGAAGCCATAGGCTTCCCCATCAACCCGATGCCGATAAAAGCAATCTCAGGCTTCTCTGTGATACTGCCCATGTGTTTTCAGCCCTTCTATATCAGTGGCTATCACCAGCGGTAAGCACCACGCAGGACGACAAAATTCTCACCGTCATTTGGATGCTTGATGCCAGCATTGGAATAATGCTGGATTCTCAAGCCCAAATCAAAGTTGTTGTTGAAGACATAACCCACACCGAGATGGTCTGCAAACTGGAATGAGGTAGACATCTTGTTGTCGTTGTTGTTATAGACCTCTGAGAAGAAGCTGGCACCGATACCCCCTTCAACATAAAAGCCTTTCTTGCTGGCATTTTCCCAGCGGAAGACTGGTGTAAATCCAATAACGCCCAGATCCTGGTCTTCATTCTTGTCACGATGGCGGTCACCATGCCACCACCCCAGGTTCAGGTCCCAGTAGCCGTTCAGATGGTAGCCGCCTTCAGTCCTGAACCAGTCTCTGTTCCAGTCCCACTGTAAACCGACACGCGCCAGCTGGACATGTTCACCGGCACCAACTTCAAAGGAAACACCGTCTGGCACAAACATGCTTCTTGTTTCTTCAGCCTGCGCTGTCATGGATACAGCTGCCAGGGAAACCAGCGCAGCTCCCAAGCACTTCTTCATAAATCCCATGCTTCTTTCCCTTTCTTAAGAAAACCTATGCTAACTAAATCCTTAAATTCAAACTCTTGCTGCCAGTTTTGAAGCAATCCCTGTATAAGTGGCAGGGGTCAGCTTCAGCAATCCTTCCTTTGCTTCCTGCGGAAGCGCCAATCCCTGGATGAACGCATGCAGATCCTGTTTATCAATTCCCTTGCCACGCGTCAGCGCCTTGAGCTGTTCGTAGGGATTCTTGATACCATAACGGCGCATCACCGTCTGGACAGGTTCCGCCAAGACTTCCCAGGCGTTTTCAAGATCGTTGGATATCTTCTCAGCATTAACTTCCAGCTTGTTCAGTCCTCTCAGACAGCTGTCATAGGCTAAGACAGCATATCCTAATGCAATCCCAATATTACGCAGGACGGTCGAATCCGTCAAATCACGCTGCATCCGGGAAATCGGCAGTTTTTCTGCCATATGCTTCAGCAATGCATTTGCAACCCCCAGATTCCCTTCCGAATTTTCAAAATCAATAGGGTTGACTTTATGCGGCATAGTGCTTGAACCGACTTCCCCTGCTTTGGTGACCTGCTTGAAATATCCGAGTGAAATATAGTTCCAGATATCCCGGTTCATATCAATCAGAATAGTATTGGCCCTGGTAATGGCATCAAACAATTCCGCAATGTAATCATGCGGTTCAATCTGGATAGTGTATTCGTTGTAAGTGAGTCCCAGATGGTTTTCAACAACATTCCTGGAAAAACGTTCCCAATCAACCTCTGGATACGCTGAAAAATGGGCATTGTAATTCCCGACTGCACCATTCATCTTGCCCATGATTGCTACTGACTGGATCTTGTCTGCTGCCCGTTTCAGGCGGGAGACAATATTGGCAATTTCCTTACCCAACGTAGTTGGGCTGGCAGTCTGCCCATGTGTACGGGCAAGCATCGCCAATGAGGCATTCTCATGTGCCATGCTGCGCAGTTTCTCAATAACAGCCTGCAAAGCCGGCAAGACCACTTCATCACGAGCCGCCTTGATCATCATGCCATGAGAAGTATTGTTGATATCTTCAGATGTACAGGCAAAATGAATGAACTCCGCAACAGGGCTGACTTCTTCCGTAATGGCTGGATCAACTTCCACTTTATGGGGTTCCAACCGTGCCAATTCAGGTGGCAATGCCAACCCAACAGACTCCTTGATCCAATATTCAACGGCCTTTACATCATGGTTGGTAATGGCTTCAATTTCCTTGATCCTGGCTGCATCATCAACTGAAAAATTGTCAACAAGCGCCTGCAGGAACCCTGCTGTCTTTGGAGAGAATGGCTTGATTTCAGCAAGACCTGCCTGAGACAAAGCCAACAGCCATGCTATCTCGACCTTGACCCGATGACGCATAAAACCAGATTCTGAAAGGATCGGTCTCAACGCACTGGTTTTCCTGACATACCGTCCATCAAGAGGCGATAATGCTGAAAGTGCAGACAGTTCCATAAACGGCAATTTCCCAAACTAATACAATATATAAGTTTATCACTTTCCGGAACAATGGAAATGCCCGGATTTCCTTATCCTGCCAACCATGATGTTTATCAGACACGCTAGTGACCGATTTTCCAAAAAACACCATGCCTGAATACAAATACTCAGCTGTCATCAACTGTGCAATACAGCCGGATTATCAATAATACCGCCGCCCAGGCAGATGTCCCCATCATAAAACACTGCAGACTGTCCTGGTGTCACAGCCCATTGTGGTGAGAGGAACTTGGCTGAAAACCCAGAATCCCCCTGCAAAACCAATTGGCAAGGAACATCTTTCTGGCGATAGCGCGTCTTGACAGCGAGATTCTCCTGTATCGGCGCTTCCCCGGCAATCCAACTAGGCTGTCCTGCCTGTAACGAAGATGACAGCAGCCATGGATGGTCATGCCCCTGGACAACATACAGTGTATTAGCAGCAATATCTTTCCTCGCTACATACCAGGCATCACTAGTCCCATCAGTCTTTTTGAAAGACTTCAATCCGCCAATGCCGATTCCCTTACGTTGACCGATAGTATAAAAACTCAACCCGACATGTTCACCGATCTGTCTGCCATCCGGTGTCTTGATCGGTCCTGGTTTATACGATAGATAACGGTTTAAAAACGCTCTGAACGGTCTTTCGCCAATGAAACAAATGCCCGTTGAGTCTTTTTTCCTGGCATTGGGCAATCCAATCTCTGCGGCAATCCTGCGGACTTCAGTCTTTCGGATCTCTCCCAGAGGGAAAATGGCCCTAGAAAGCTGTTCCTGGTTCAGGCGATGCAGAAAATAGCTCTGGTCTTTTGTTTCATCCACCGCCTTGAGCAGCTCAAACCGTCCATTGTTCTCCCTGACTTTCGCATAATGTCCTGTTGCGATTTGTTCTGCGCCCAGCTGCATCGCATGATCCAGAAAAGCCCTAAACTTGATTTCCGCATTGCAGAGCACATCCGGGTTTGGCGTCCTCCCTGCTTCATATTCACGGAGAAAATCCGCAAAAACACGGTCTTTATATTCTGCAGCAAAATTAACCACCTCAATATCAATCCCGATAATATCCGCCACCGTCACGGCATCCAGCCAATCCTGCCTGGCAGAACAATACTGACCGTCATCATCATCTTCCCAATTCTTCATGAAAAGCCCGATGACGTTGTACCCCTGCTGTTTCAGCAACCAGGCTGATACAGATGAATCAACCCCACCAGACATGCCAATAACTACTGTTTTCTGGACCACCATTCATTCCTTTCCCACAATCCGTGTGGACAAAAGCGACATAGGGACACGGTTCCCCCGTCGATATGCCTCAATCGTATCCAATACCAGATGACTGCGATGGAGGTCTTTGCAGGCAAGGATCTCTTCATAAGTCATCCAATGGGTACGGATGATATCCGGATCCAGCAAAGCATCCGTCTGCCTGATGAATTCTGCCTCAAAGGTAAACCGCAGAAATGACCGATCCGCCTGTCTCTCCTGCAGATACTCCAGCAGGTTGACAGCAACCAATGCCACCGGAACGACCTGACAGGCAGTCTCTTCCATCGTTTCCCGGATAGCGCCTGATTCAAGGCTTTCTCCTGGTTCCAAATGTCCGGCAGGCTGATTCAGACGAACACCAGACTCGGTATTCTCTTCTACCAACAAATAATACCCTTCCTTCTCAATAATACAGGCAACGGTGATTTCTGGCTTTAACATAGATAACAGTTTTAAGGATAACAATTTATTCTATCGTATTGCTCTTGCTGATAGGCAGCCTGAGAATCCCATAGATGTCAGCATTGCTGTTACAAACAGCATATAAGTGGTCAAAATACCAATGAATTTTGAAGGATTTTGATTTTTTGGGGGTTCTTTTCCAGAAAATTGTGTATCATTGATTGCTTTCCAATCAAGAGGAAAAAGGCTGTGTGGCGCTGATGCTTACTGGACTGCACATGGTAATGTCGTCCAGTAGTTTTAGTTGTTATATGTTTCAATGATAGTCCAGTTTCTATCGAAGATTTCCATCTTCAGGATTTCTGTACGCTTTTGCTGATTGATTTATAATAGGGACGGCGGTTGTGCATTGCTGAGCATGACCAGTCTTGAAAACAGGAGAAATTGACAATGCAACGGATTATGTTACGTGGGAAAATCCATCGTGCGACTGTTACCCAGTGTGACCTCGCCTATGAAGGTTCCTGCGCAATTGATGAAGATCTTCTTGATGCCGCAGGCATGATGGCATATGAACAGATTGACATCTGGAATGTCAATAACGGTGAACGTTTCTCGACTTACATCATTCCCGGTAAAAGAGGCAGCGGCATCATTTCCCTGAACGGTGCTGCAGCCCGGTGTGTCCATCTCGGCGACCTTGTTATCATTGCGGCATTTGGTCTGATGGAAGAAGCGGAAGCACGCACATTCCGTCCCAAGGTTGTCCTGGTTGATGAAAAGAACCGGATTACAGCAGTCAAGAACTGAGCCATTCAGGTTTTCCATGAAAATAAGCCGGGCCGGAAAATCTCCTGCCCTTTCTGTTTTCTTAGACCGATACACGATAATTACAATGTCAGCCGTGCATTGAGGACTTCCAGTTCCTCAATGGTATTGACGTTGTACCAATCCCCCCGATAAACCTCGCCCCCCACCTGACCTCTTGCGATATATTCACGAAGGACTGAGCCAAGGGAAACCTTTTCCCCAGGCTTGATAGCATCAAACATGGACATCCGATAAACCCCGATACCTGAAAATGTCCATTTCGGTTCCCCTTCATTGCTGACTGTAAAGGCATTCAACGCAAAGTCGCCCTGGGGATGGAAATCAGGATTTTTGACAAGATACAGCCAGGCAACATCCCGTTTTGCCAGATCATGCGGATTTCCCCAGACATCATTGTCTTCCAAGACAGAATCCACCTCCTTGAAATTGAAATAAGGACAATAAACATCCCCTGCAACCGCTACGAAAGCGTCCTCTCCCAAAAGGGGTCTGGCATAAGCAATGCCTCCTGCTGTCTCAAGCGATGCTCCTGGCTGTTCCCTGGAATAATAAAGCTTGGCACCATATCGGGAACCGTCACCCAATGCTTCCTCAAGCATATGCCCCAAATGAGCATGATTGATAACGATTTCCGTAATACCTGCACGCACCAGGTTCAGGATATGCCAGACAATCAACGGACGTCCCCGCACCTTCAATAACGGTTTAGGGCAGCTATCCGTTAAAGGACGCATCCTGTTACCACGCCCTGCAGCAAATATCATAGCTTTCATGCTTATCCAATGCTCCTTCTTGGTCAAAAAGAGTAAGTAGCGCCAGGTTTGATATCCTGCAATTCATCCAACAGCTTTGCCAAAGGTGCCAATTCACTGTAACGGTGTGCCGTCTTACTGGCATATTTCATGACAAGCGGAATATCCTTGAGGTAATTTTCCTTGCCATCCCGATGATACAGCCGTGCGAAAATCCCCAGTACTTTCAGGTGCCGCTGCAATCCCATGAATTCAAAATCACGGTAAAACTGATCAATATCCGGATTGACTGGCAGACCAATCTTGCGTGCCTGTTCCCAGTAACGGATCACCCAATCCAGGACCTGTGCTTCCTCCCATTCCACATAAGCATCTTTCAACAAAGACACCAAATCATAAGTGACAGGACCATACAACGCATCCTGGAAATCCAGGATACCTGGATTGCCGTTTTCCAGGTACATCAGATTCCTGGAATGGTAATCACGATGCACAAAAACCTGCGGCTGCGCCAGGTTGTTTGCCAACAGAATATCAAATACCTTATCAAGCGTTGTTTGCCTTTCTGGGGAGAAGGCTTCCCCCAGATGCTTGGTGATATACCATTCAGGAAAAAGAGTCAGTTCACGGTGCAAAGCTTCGCGGTCGTATTCTGGCAAAGCGCCTGGGCGGCTAACCATCTGGATACGAATCAACGCATACAAAGCCTCACGGTACAGCTGATCAGCATTGCTTTCCGTCAACACCGCCAGGTAAGTATGGCTCCCCAGATCAGAAAGCAGAAGAAACCCTTCCTTGAGATTCCTTGCCAATATTTCAGGAACAGCAACCCCGCTTTCCTTGAACAACCCATTGACGTGGATGAAAGGCTCAATCTTTTCTTTATCTGGCGGGGCATCCATTACAATATAGGAATCCTTGCCAGAATTGACACGAAAATACCTGCGGAAACTGGCATCAGAAGAAGCAGGACGAATAGTAGAAACGTCCAGACTGAATCCTTCCAAGCTTTGAAGCCATGGCAGAAGCAGGGTCAATCGAGAATCTGATGCAATATTCGATACTGTTGTTGACATAGAAAACAATTCTTTACATTATCAGTTTAAACTTCTCATATAATAAGCGATTCCTGCTGAAATTATTGCTGTTAAACCGTTTGTACTTTTTTCATGAGCCGTTTTTTTGCATCTTTCAAAACTAGTGTCTTATTTTCGCTGATTGCCGCACTGTATACAGCAGTACCCGCATCTGCCGCTCTGACACATCAGCAGAAAAACGGAAAAGCAGAACCCGTCCATGCCGAAAACAAGAATGCTCCTACCATTCTCCGTGCAGAACAAATGACGGGGCGGCAGTCTCGTGATCTGTATATGGATTACGATGTCGAAATTGAGCGTGATCAGACCATCATCACCGGCGACCACGGCATTCTTCATAATGAAGAAAACGAAGCAGAAATGGTTGGCAATGTCTTCATCCAGCGTTTTGGAGACCAATTCGCCGCCAAACAGGGTAATTTAAACCTGGACACCAATGAAGGGACCCTGAAAGAGGCTTATTACAAACTGGAAGTCGGTAACCGGCAGGGACGTGCGCAACGCATTGATCTAACAAGTAAAGAAACGGCTGACCTTTTCAACAGCACTCTCACAACCTGTGATGGATTGGATCCTGACTGGTACCTCAAGGCTGACAAACTGCATCTGGATACCGGTTTGAATGATGGTTTTGCCAAGAGCCCCGCGCTTTATTTCAAGGATGTTCCTGTTCTCGGAGCCCCTGCTCTGGCATTCCCGGTCACTGGGGAAAGGAAATCGGGGGTCTTGCCGCCAACCATCGGAATCTCGACTGATAAAGGGGTTGAACTTTCCGTGCCCTATTATTTCAACCTGGCACCGAATTATGATTTCACACTATTCCCCAATCTAATGACAAAACGAGGGCTCCAGCTTGGCGGTGAATACCGATATATAGGGGAGAACTATGCAGGGAATGCTTATTTGGAATACCTGCCAGATGACAAGCAAACAGGGCATTCCCGCTATCTCTATATCACCCAGCATCAGCAAAGCTTTGCAGATGGATGGTCAATGAAATGGGACTACCGAGGTGCCTCAGATAATGATTATCCAGATGACTTCTCAATGTACCGCAATGCAGGAGCCCTGAATACCATCTCCTCATTCAGGGGCTACGATGACGATGACGACAAACGCAAACTGAGACGCTATGGTCAAGTCAGCAAATCCTTCTCCTCGAAAAACTTTGGATCCTGGAATGCATCACTCATAGCATCCGGTTACCGTATTCTGCAGGACTGGAATTCCATCATCGTGCGTGACCATTCCCGACTGCCCCAGTTGGTACTTCATGGACATGATGACGATGTCGGCGGTTTTGACTGGAGTTTCCACGCGGAAGCAACCCGGTTCTGGCTTGACAACAAAGACCTGGACCTATACTGGGGCAACCATTGGAAGCAAACTAAAGAATGGGTGAAAAAAAGAGGCAACCGGTATAACCAGTACAAACAGAACCGAGGGAACCGTTATGTTATCGAACCAAGCCTTTCCTACCCGATTCACCATGCTGGCTGGTTCTTCATTCCCAAGGCAAAAGTCTCCTATACAAAATACAAGCTGGAAGACCTGGACAACAGCTTGGTACCAGACACCTCGCTCAGTCGAACATTGCCGACATTGACACTTGACAATGGACTGATTTTTGAACGGGATTCAAGTACCTTTGGTGAAGGAAGCATCCAGACATTGGAACCCCGTCTGTTCTATGCCTATACGCCTTATAGAAATCAAAGCAAATATCCCATCTTTGATTCAAGTCAATTCACTTTCGGCTATGCCAAGCTCTTCGCAGACAACCCTTACAGCGGCTATGACCGCATTGCTGACCAGAACAGCCTGACAGCAGCATTGACGACCCGGTTCCTGGAACAGGATGGCACCGAACGACTGCGTTTTACCATCGGTCAGAAATACAATTTTCAGAAACAACGGGTTTACATGTATGCCCGGTCTGATGAAAATTCCATGGATTATTCCGACCTGCTGCTTCAGGCCAGTGGTCAGCTGACGGATGATTTCAGTTTTGACTCCAATGTCCAATATGGTCTGAACCATGATATGGTCAATATGGGCAATATTTCCATGCACTGGAAACCCGGTCCGATGAAAACCCTCAATGCAGAATACCGTTATATGCGTGATAGTGCGGATGCAATCACCGGAGAAAAACTGGACCAGACCATCATCTCGGGACAATGGCCTATTGGAGACAGATGGTATATTGTAGGACAGCATAACTATTCCCTCGCCAACAACAGGGTGATTGAAAGCATTGCCGGTCTGGAATACAACGCTGATTGCTGGGTCCTGCGACTGGTTGCACAACATGAGGCAACGTCTTCAGACGACAGCAGTACCGCTTTCTTTGTACAGCTGGAGCTGAAAGGTCTTGCGCGTTTGGGCAACGATCCTGTCAAGGAAATACAGGAAAAAGTCACTGGATACGATGCTCTGACGGAACGCTATCAGAAAGAAGACAACTTCTGACAAGGATTTCCCCATGCTTTTCATCCCTCAATTTGATTTCAGGCAATTGACCACAAAATGGCTGCTGCTTTTAGCAGCCTTGCTCATCGGTACATCCCCCTGTTTTGCCCAAACGGCACCTGCTCCTGTAGAAAACCGTGCTCCGGCAGAAACTTCCCAACATGGAGCACTTCCTGAAAAGCCACGGTCTGTTGTCATTGACTCAATCGCTGCCGTTGTCAATAAAGATGTCATCACAACATCTGAACTGAATGCCCGCGTTAAACTGATTACAGAACAACTGAAAAAACAGAATGTTGAGCTACCTCCGCCAGAACTCCTGCAGAAGCAGGTTCTTGAACGGATGATTGTTGAAAGCGCACAGGTTCAGCTGGCAAAGGACATGGGCATCAATGTTACTGATCTGCAGCTGGATAAAAGTATTGCCAGATTGGCTGAACAGGAAGGTAAGACTATCAGTCAGTTCCAGGAAATAATTGAGAAAACAGGCCGGTCTTTTGAAGACTTCCGGGAAGATCTCCGCAAAGAAATGGCGATGCAGCGTCTGCGCTATCATGAAGTGGACAGCAAAATACAAATCAATGATGCCGAAATCGAGAACCTAGTCAGCAGTTCCCCAACAGCCTCCCAGACCGCTGGTGAAGTCCGATTGGGACATATTCTGGTCAGAATTCCGGAAAATGCCTCACCAGAACAGATTGCGGAAAAATACGAACGTGCTGAAAAAGTGCTGAAACTGATCCAGTCTGGCGGCGATTTCCAGCAGAATGCTGCCTCTTTTTCTGACTCTGATGAAGGATTGAGCGGCGGTGATATCGGATGGCGGCATACCGACCGTCTGCCCCAGGCATTTGCTGAAGCATTGGCGAATGTCCCTGTTGGCGGCATCACAGGCATCATCAGGAGTCCCAATGGTTTCCACATCCTGAAAGTGCTTGAACGGCGCAGCCCTGCAGATGGTGATCCTGCCGTAGCCACAGGAAATACGGTCCAGCAGATCCATGCCCGTCATATCCTGATCAAAGTTAACCAGCTGGTTTCTGCTGATGATGCCAAACGCAAGCTGGTTGACCTGAAACAACGCATCATCAACAATTCCGCCACATTTGAAGAACTGGCCAAAACCCATTCCAATGATACCTCTGCCAGCCGAGGCGGGGATTTAGGTTGGATCTATCCAGGGGATACGGTTCCTGAATTCGAGAAAGCCATGATGGCATTGAATATCGGCGAGATCAGTGATCCTGTTGAAACCCCATTCGGCTTTCACCTGATCCAGGTTCTTGAAAAGAAAACGGATGACATCTCCCAAGAACGTAAACGCGCAGCCGCCAAGCAGAAAATCATGGAACGCAAGATTGCCGAAGGAACCGAAGAATGGCTACGCCAGTTACGGGATCAGGCTTACGTTGAATACCGTCTGAACAATCAAGACTGACAATGGCAAAACCCATTATCGCCATTACAACCGGTGAACCAGCCGGCATAGGACCAGAGACCGCCATTCGTGGTGCAATAGATTGTCTGGAGCGCATTCAGCCAGTCCTGATTGGTGATTACCGCCAACTTGCTGACCTGGCCAGCCAGATGGGATATGGCTCATTGATGCGCCGATTGCCGCCAGGCAATCTGTCCAGGGAGAAAATAACAACCTTCCCTGAAAACCTTGCCGTTATTGACATCCCTTTGCCTATACCGCCTGTTGCAGGACAGCTGGATGCCCGGAATGCCCCTGCTGTCCTGTCATTCATGGACATTGCCATTGACGGTGCCTTGAACGGCACCTTTGATGCCGTAACCACGGCACCTGTTCAAAAAAGCATCATCAATGACGCAAACATTCCTTTTACAGGACATACTGAATATTTTGCGGAAAAAACCCGAACAAAACGTGTCGTCATGATGCTGGCAGGAAACATCCAGCAGAACAGCCAGCTTCCCAATACCATGCTGTGCGTTGCGCTTGCCACCACGCATCTGCCCTTGAAAGCCGTTTCTGATGCTATTACCATTGACGGCTTGGTTGAAACCGTCTCCATTATTCATAAAGACCTGAAAAAACGGTTTGGACTGATCTCTCCCCGTATTCTGATGACAGGCCTCAATCCCCATGCCGGTGAAAACGGCTATCTGGGCATGGAAGAAATCCAGATCCTCAATCCTGCCATCCATTCCCTGAGGCAACAGGGTATTGACATCACCGGTCCTTATCCTGCCGATACCCTTTTCCAGCCCTATTTTCTGGAAAAGGCTGACTGCGTCTTGGCAATGTACCATGACCAGGGCTTACCTGTCTTGAAATACGCCACCTTTGGGCACGGGGTCAATATCACGCTGGGCATGCCGATCATCCGGACATCCGTTGACCATGGCACAGCATTGGACATTGCCGTCAAAGGACTGGGCTTTGCCAATGCAGGCAGTATGTCAGTTGCCTTGCAGACTGCCGCCGAAATGGCGGTCCATTCATCCCATGTACCATGAAACATATTCCGCGGAAAAGATTCGGTCAGAACTTCCTGAAAGACACCTTTGTTCTTGATGCCATCATTGATGCCATTGCCCCTGAACCAGAAGACATCATGGTAGAAATTGGTCCTGGGCTGGGCGCAATGACTGAACGACTGCTACCTTATCTGAAACGGATGGATGCTGTGGAACTTGACCGTGACCTGGTCTCCCTGCTCCAGAAAAAATTCAGAGACAGTCCCCTCACCATCCATCAGGGTGATGCATTAACTTTTGACTTCCAGTCCCTTCAGTCTCATCCAGACAAAAAGATCAGGATTGTCGGCAATCTGCCATACAACATCTCAACCCCCCTGCTCTTCCATCTGATGACCTTTGCCGACCATATCAAGGATCAACATTTCATGCTGCAGAAAGAAGTGGTGGAACGCATGGCGGCAGACCATGGCTCAAAAGCCTACGGCAGACTTTCCATCATGCTCCAATGGCGATATGACATCGACATACTGTTCACTGTGCCGCCAACAGCCTTTGAACCAGCACCGAAAGTTGACTCTGCTATAGTACGGATGATCCCGAAAAAAATACCCATCCCATGCAACCTGGATAACCTTTCCAAGATTGTCACCCAGGCATTCTCCCAACGCCGGAAAATCATCCGCAACACCCTGGTTCCCCTATTTTCCGAATCCGAACTGGAAAAATACAACATTGACCCGGCAAAGCGTCCTGAACAACTGACGCTGGAACAGTTCATTACCCTATCCAACCAGTTGCCGGAAACAGCCTGAAAAAATACCTGGCCGTCCCTAAAGTCTTTCTTCCAAAGCAGGGACCCGCAAAAGCCGCCTGAAAACCCCTTTTTCCAGGACATTGGTACAAGACGAAACAGGATTACAGAATCTTGGTGCCGATCCACCAGCCGATTGCTGACATTGTTGCAGCAGCAGGAATCGTCAGAATCCATGCCCAGACAATATTGCCAGCGACCCCCCAACGGACTGCTGACAACCTCTTGGAAGCCCCAACCCCGACAATCGCACCTGTGATGGTATGGGTTGTCGAAACCGGGATACCCAAGGCTGTCGCCATGAAAAGCATCAAAGCCCCGCCGGTCTCAGCACAAACGCCGCCAACCGGTTTTACTTTAGTGATTTTCTGCCCCATGGTTTTCACAATGCGCCATCCGCCGAACAATGTCCCAAAACCAATCGCACTGTAGCAGGAGACAATCACCCATAGTGGCAGACTGTCCGCACCAGTTGCATAACCAGAAGCCATCAACAGCATCCAAATCACCCCCATGGTTTTCTGAGCATCATTACCGCCATGCCCCAGACTGTACAAAGATGAAGTGAACAACTGGATAAGGCGGGACCAACGATCCACGCTCCTTGGTGTGGCACGAACAAACAACCAGGAAACCACCAGCATCATGAACGAACCAAAGACAAACCCCAGCACTGGGGAAATCACGATAAAGGCAACAATCTTCAGGATACCGCTGGCAATCAGCGAACCAGCACCGCTCTTGGCAAGCGCCGCACCAATCAAACCGCCGACCAACGCATGCGAAGATGAGGAAGGAATACCGTAATACCAAGTAATGATATTCCATGCAATCGCTCCGAACAAAGCACCAAAAACAATATAGTGGTCAACAATAGCGGCATCAACAATGCCTTTCCCAATAGTTGTCGCCACATGCAGATCAAAGATAAAAATCGCAATGACATTCATGAACGCGGCAACACCGACCGCAACCTGGGGCTTCAAGACCCCTGTAGAAACGACGGTCGCAATCGCATTCGCTGCATCATGGAAGCCATTCATAAAATCGAACAGCAACGCCATGCCGACAATAATGATGATTGCCGTTAAACTGACATGTATCGCCTGCATAACTCTCTACACCTTGATTGTCCTATCAGAAAAAAACGCTTGCTACCAACCGTGCCTTTAGGCATTCTCAACAACAATTCCCTCAATAATATTGCCCACCTCTTCGCAGATATCACAGACATTTTCCAACAATTCATACAATGCCTTTAATTTGATCAGCGTACGAACATCCGGTTCATTACGGAAAAGATTGGACATCGCCTTATAAGTAACATGATCATTTTCCGTCTCAAGCTGGTCAACCTGTTCACAAAGCGCCAGGATTTTCGGGGCATTCTTCATATTGTTCAGCATAGAAATCCCCTCCTTGATTTTTTCACAGCTGATCAGGCAAAGCTCAGCCAGACGGAAAGTCTCTGGTGTGATAACTTCAATGTTGTACAAAGAAACTGCCTGGGCCGAATCCTCAATCAAGTCGATGATGTCATCCATGCGTGAAATGAGCCGATGGATATCATCACGGTCCAAAGGTGTAATGAACGTTTTACGAAGAGCCTGAACCGTTTCATGAGTGACCTCATCAGCCTGATGCTCGATATTTTCAATCGTGTGCATCCGCCGCTCAAAATTGTCTGCGGAATCCTTCATCAACTCGAGCAGCTCTGTCGCGGCATTGACGCACAGTTCCGCATGCATATTGAACAAATCGAAGAACTTCGCTTCTTTTGGCATCAATTTCCCGAACATTTCTGCACCTTTTTCCTATCACTCAATACGACCAACGGTCCTGAACAGATAACCTGTTTCCTGATGACTGTCAACCGCCGTAACCCATACTGTCGGCATAATTGTCAAACTTGGTATATTGTCCAAGGAATGTCAGCCGGACATTGCCGATTGGACCATTACGCTGCTTCCCGATAATGATTTCCGCAATACCCTTGTCAGGCGAATCCGGATTGTAAACTTCATCACGGTAAATGAATAAGATCAAATCTGCATCCTGTTCAATCGCACCGGATTCACGCAGATCCGACATGACCGGACGCTTGTTAGGACGCTGCTCAACGGAACGATTCAGCTGCGACAATGCAATGACCGGACAATTCAACTCCTTTGCCAATGCCTTCAGCCCTCTGGAGATTTCAGAAATCTCGGTTGCCCGATTTTCACCAGCACTGCTGGGAGACATCAATTGAAGATAATCAACAATAATCAGTCCCAGCTGACCGCATTGCCTTGCCAGCCGTCTTGCTCTCGCCCGAAGCTCCATGCTGTTCAATGCCGGTGTCTCATCAACATACAATGGGGCATCATTCATCTTGCCCATTGCAAAAGTCAATTTGTCCCAATCATTGTCCTGAAGACGACCAGTCCGCAAACGGTGCTGGTCCAACCTGCCGACAGACCCCAACATTCGACCTGCCAGTTGGGCACCGCTCATTTCCATTGAGAAAATGCAGACCGGCAGTTGCTGCTCGATCGCTACATGCTCACCAATATTGACCGAGAAAGCCGTTTTCCCCATTGAAGGACGTCCCGCTACAATCACCAAATCCCCTGGCTGCAGGCCGGAAGTCATCTGGTCCAAATCAATGAACCCCGTTGGAATACCTGTGATGTCACTGTCACTATCACTATTGTATAGTTCCTCAATCCGCTCTGCAACCTCCGACAGCAACTGGTTGATGGACCGAAATCCCTGGGTTTCACGACTGCTTTCCTCTGCAATCGCAAAAATACGGGTTTCAGCCTCATCCAGGATCTGCTTGACATCCCTGCCCCGTGTCTGGAAAGCACTGGCAGAAATCTCTTCAGACACCGTTATCAGCTGCCGCAAGACACTCCGGTCACGGACAAGCTGGGCATAATGCCGGATATTGGCCGCTGAAGGCGTATTCCTCGCCAGCGAATTCAGGTATTCCAGGCCGCCAGCCTCATCAGCCTTGCCGGATGCCTGCAATGACTCAAAAACCGTAATTACATCCGCTGGCTTTGATGCAACAATCAACTGCACGATATGCTGAAAAATCAGCCGATGGTCAAAACGGTAAAAATCAGTTTCTTTCAGGAACCCGCCGAGACGGTCCCAGGCAGAATTGTCAAGAAGCAACCCACCCAACACCGACTGTTCCGCCTCAATGGAATGCGGTGGAGTATGGAGTGATTCTAACTGCAAGTCGGTTGCTGGCATTGTCCAATCTATTCCTTTTCTCCCTTCTTATAATTATACCAAATATGGAATCCATACTCTTGCAGGATAGATTTATTTTTTCTGGAACTCTGGAAATCAGAGCAGCATGAAACAGCAGCCTGCAATCACGGTCGGCGTCAGCGCATAGAGGAACAGGGACAGTGGGCTGATGGACTGATGTTCAAACGTATTCTTCAACAATGAAAAACTCACCGGATTCGGGGCATTGGCAATCACTGTCAGACCGCCGCCAGTCACAGCTCCCGCAACCAACGCATACTTGCTGACATCAGACAAATGCTCAACCAAAGACCCTAGATAAGTCAACGCTGCATTGTCAGTGATTGCCGTCAGCAGCGTTGTTCCGACAAACAAGACCGTACTGTCCATGCTGGAAAGGATCGGCTCCAGCCACCATTTCTGCATCCCGCCAACAACCACCAGACCTGCCAGAAAAAATGCCACCAGCAGCCCTTCCCTTAACATCAGCGGACTCTGATACCGGTGATACGCCTCGGTAAACCCCAGAAACAGCAGGAATACCCCCATAAACACCGCAGGATGATGACTGAAAAGCACCACCAATACCAATGCCATCAGATGAATCAACATCACCAGCAGGGGAACACGGGGAACCTCATGATCTTCAGACTGCTTGCCCATGGAAAACAGCGTCTTCCTGAACACCAGACATGCGACCAATGCATTCAGGATAATGGCAATCACCGCCTTCCACCCAAAATTCATCAGCATATGATGCAAACCCCATCCCCATTTGCCAGCCACCATCAAGACCGGCGGTGCCGCATAAGGTGTCAATACCCCGCCAATCGAAACATTGACCAACAGGATTGCAATCGTCAGATACCGCATGGATTCAGGAATCCGCTTCGTGAAATAACGGTCACGCAAGATAATCGCCCCCAATGTCATGGCAGCAGGCTCTGTGATGAAAGACCCCAGAATAGGAACAATCGACAGCGTCAGGAAATAATAGGCGGTTGTCCCCGGCAAGGGAATCAGGCGATCCAACGCATCAATCAGCAGCTGGGCAGCCTGCAGCACAGGACGCGTTCCGGCAATCACCAAGATCACAAACACAAAAAGCGGCTCTGTGAAATTCCGTGTATCCAGGTATTCCACAGCACTCTGGTAGCCTTCAACCGCAGACATGAATCCCAACAGGACAAATGCCCAGAAACCAAAAACGACCTCAACCTCGCCCAGCATCAGCCACAAACCGGAATGGTTGTCGCTGCGCTTGGCAAGGCGGACAAAGAATTTTGTCGAAAAACTATGGAGCAGCGCCAGGAAAAACAACCCTGCACCGATATATTCAATCAAAGATACCTGATTCATACCAAACAGACCGTCTCAACCAGAAAAGCTATCCGGCAGGACACCATGCCTGACCTGCGGATCCATAAATCCCGGAAAGGCCGCTTTTTACCGTCATAAAGATGCAGTTTAACACCGTCTCGCTTTGCTGTTGCAACGATAAGATTTATTATGTTGATTCCTTGGCATCCAATTCCAGCCCTTACTCGCCCATGATTTCTGAATTCGACCTCATTGCAAAATATTTCACCAGACCCGTTTCCAAGGCCGATCTTGGTGTCGGTGATGACTGCGCTCTGCTCAGACAGACAGACGGTATGCAAACTGCCATCTCCACAGACATGCTTGTGTCTGGCACCCATTTCTTTCCAGACACCGACCCTGAACAGCTGGGGCACAAAGCACTGGCCGTCAACCTGTCAGACCTGGCCGCCATGGGCGCTACCCCTGCGGCATTCACCCTTGCCGTCTCCATGCAGACATCCGATGAAGCCTGGATCGCCCCCTTCGCCAAAGGCATATTGGCATTGGCGGACAAACACCAGTGTGAGCTTATCGGCGGAGATACTACCCGAGGCCCCCTGAACATCTGCATCACCGTATTCGGTCAAATCCCGACTGGACAAGCGCTGCGGCGGGATGGTGCCAGAATCGGAGATGACATCTGGGTTTCCGGCACCCTTGGCGATGCACGGCTTGCCTTGGCTCATATGCGGCAAGAACTGATACTGCCTGAAAACCAATTCCGGCAGATTCTGCCGCGAATGCAGAAACCCACGCCACGCGTTGAACTGGGGATTGCACTGCGGAACATCGTCCACGCCGCCTTGGACCTGTCAGACGGACTTTTGGGAGACCTCTCCCATATCCTAGACGCTTCCCATGTTGGCGCTTCCCTCAACACGGATGCTCTGCCGATCAGTGACACCCTGAAACACCAGGATGAGAAATGGCGTCTCCAATGCACCCTTGGCGGCGGAGATGATTACGAGCTGTGCTTCACCGCGCCAGAAACAAAGCGAACACTTGTTCTTGAAGCCGCACAACAAGCTGGTGTCCCTGTCACCTGTATCGGCAAAATTGAACAAGAAGCCGGTATTCGGCTGTTCAATGCAGCAGGACCTTTGGACCGTATCGGCATCCGCTCATTTGACCATTTTGCTTCCCCGAAAAAATGAACCGGAAACACAGCGCCTCCCCCAGCTTCGCTTTCATGCTGTCCCATCCCTGGCACATTATCTCCCTGGGATTTGGCAGCGGTCTCTCTCCGGTTGTCCCAGGAACCATCGGAACCCTCTTCGGCTCAGTCAGCTTCCATATCCTGACCAGGCAATTCCCATCCCTGTTCACACCGGTTGCCTGGTACCTCATCTGCGCTGTCGGTTTCCTGGCAGGCATCAAAGCCTGCCAATTCACCGGAGACACCCTCAACAGTCCAGACAGCGGTCATATGGTCTGGGATGAAATCATCGCCATGTGGCTGATCCTGGCATTCATTATGCCAGCCACCCTCACTCAGGAAATCGTCGCTTTTATCCTTTTCCGTCTCTTTGATATGGCAAAACCGCCTCCTATCCGGTGGTTTGACCGTCATATCCATGGTGGCTTCGGTGTGATGCTTGATGACATCATTGCTGCGGTTTTTGCCATCATTTTCTTCATGCTTTATGAGAAAATAATGCCAATGTTCCTTTAATCTTTCAGGAAAATACCATGACAGACAACGCTCTGGAACTGTCCCGGCAAGCGGGTTCGTTGCTGCTGCAGAAAAAACTGAAACTCGTCACCGTTGAATCCTGCACAGGCGGTAGCCTAGCAAAACTCGTCACAGATGTCCCCGGCGCTTCAGCCTGGTTTGAATGCGGTTTCACCACCTATTCCAACGCATCCAAGACCCAGCAAGTCAAGGTTCCGGCTGAGCTGATTGCCCAGCAAGGCGCCGTCAGTCAGAAAGTCGCCCTTGCCATGGCAAAAGGCGCGCTGTCCGTCACCAATGGGGATATTGCCATCTCCACCACAGGCATTGCCGGTCCCGATGGCGGCTCTCCGGAAAAACCTGTCGGTACCGTCTGTTTTGGCTTTGCCACCAAAGACGGTGTCTTCAGCACCGACAAAAAACGCTTTGACGGTGACCGTGAAGCCATCCGCAGTCAGAGCATCCAATACTGCCTGACATGCCTCTGTCATTACCTTGAAACCGGACACTTCTGACTTTCTTTCCCGCAAAACAGAAAAGCCCGACAGTAAAAACCATCGGGCTTTTCCATCAGGAAACGGAAAGATCACAAAACAGATTTCAGTGTCTTACCGATCTCAGCAGGATTGCGGGTTACCTTGATACCGCATTCTTCCATGACGGCCAGTTTTTCCTGGGCAGTTCCCTTGCCGCCAGAAATGATGGCGCCGGCATGACCCATCCGTTTTCCTGGAGGCGCAGTGACACCAGCGATGAAACCGACAACTGGTTTCTTCATGTTGTCCTTGACCCAGCGTGCTGCATTTTCCTCATCACTGCCACCGATTTCACCAACCATGATGACAGCTTCGGTTTCCGGATCGTCGTTAAACATCTTCAGCACATCAATGTGTTTCAGACCATTGATCGGGTCACCGCCAACACCGACGACGGTGGACTGACCCAAACCAAACTCAGCCAACTGACCAGCGGCTTCATAAGTCAGGGTACCAGACTTGGAAACAACACCGATAGACCCCTTACGGTGAATATGCCCCGGCATGATACCGATCTTCAGTTCATCCGGTGTGATGACACCTGGGCAGTTAGGGCCAACCAGGATCGTCTTCTTGCCCTGCATCTTGTAGCGGGTACGCAGCATATCTTCAACTGGGATACCTTCAGTGATACAGATAACCAGATCCATTTCTGCCTCAACCGCCTCATCAATGGCAGCAGCAGCAAATGGAGGTGGCACATAAATGACAGAGACATTCGCACCAGTCTGTTCCTTGGCTTCTTTCGCAGTGGCAAAGACAGGCAGTCCCAGGAATTTGGTGCCAGCTTTCTTAGGATTGACACCACCGACATAGCATTCTTTACCGAAAGCATAGTTCATGGACATTTCGGTATGAAATGCACCAGTCTTACCGGTCAGACCCTGAACGATGACACGGCTGTTCTTATTGATCAGAATAGACATAATTAGTTACCCTTTGCTGCGTTAACTGCTTTTTCTGCTGCATCAGCCATACCGTTTGCAGAGATGATAGGCAGACCGGATTCCGCCAGGATTTTCTTACCCAGCTCAACATTGGTACCTTCCAGACGAACAATCAGCGGTACCTTCAGCTCAACCTGTTTTGCGGCTGCAACAACACCGTTTGCGATAACATCACAACGCATGATACCGCCGAAGATATTGACCAGGATTGCCTTGACTGCTGGATTTGCCAGCATGATCTTGAACGCTTCGGTAACACGTTCAGTCGTTGCACCACCTCCAACATCCAGGAAATTTGCAGGAGAACCGCCATACAGCTTGATGATATCCATGGTTGCCATCGCCAGACCAGCACCATTGACCAGGCAGGCAATATTGCCATCCAGAGAAATATAAGTCAGACCGAACTCAGAAGCCTTGATTTCGTCTGGATCTTCTTCCGACAAATCTCGCAACGCCATGATTTCCGGATGACGATACAACGCATTGGAGTCAAAGTTGAACTTCGCATCCAGAGCGATAACACGGTTGTCACCCGTGCGGATCAGCGGGTTGATTTCAGCCAGAGAAGCATCGGTTTCAACGAACGCATTGTACAACCCCTGCATGAACTTGCATGCTTCCTTGACAGCCCCTTCAGGCATACCGATCTTACGGGCAATATCTTCACCTTCCGCATCTGTCAGACCAGTGGATGGATCAATAAAGACCTTATGGATCAACTCAGGGGTCTTGGCAGCGACATCCTCAATGTTCATACCGCCTTCGGAAGATGCCATCAATGCAACACGCTGGGTGCCACGGTCAACAACCATACCGACATAGTATTCTTTCTGGATATCCGCACCTTCTTCGATCAGCAGGCGCTGAACCAATTTGCCCTGAGGCCCGGTCTGATGAGTGACCAATGTCATCCCCAGGATTTGACCAGCGAGTTCGCGGACTTCCTCCAAGGATTTGGCAACCTTGACGCCACCGCCCTTACCGCGGCCGCCTGCATGGATCTGAGCTTTGACAACCCAGACATTTCCGCCCAGTTTCTTGGCGGCTTCTACAGCTTCGTCAACACTGAAGCAAGGAATACCACGCGGCGTGGTCACACCGTATTTACGCAGGATTTCCTTACCCTGATATTCATGAATATTCATATTCGTCCTTTAAAAAGAATGAATGAATGGGTGATGAA
Organism: Oxalobacter sp.; assembly: GCA_963618105.1. Lineage (GTDB taxonomy): Bacteria > Pseudomonadota > Gammaproteobacteria > Burkholderiales > Burkholderiaceae_D > Oxalobacter. Next base: position 21,289 of record CAVERB010000065.1, read on the forward strand.
GGACATCACCCATTGTTCACAACCCCATTGCAGGGATTATCAGACATTCGCAGTCCCAAGATTATTTTTTCTTCTTAGGTGGAACATCAAATGCACCGCCTGCTT
>CAVERB010000066.1:0-7905 GCA_963618105.1 Oxalobacter sp.
GCCCTATAAAGCCAAGCTGTAAAAATAATATAAAAAGAATAAGAAAGAGAAGAATAAGAAGAAATGAAACCTGTTATTGCGTTGGTGGGACGCCCCAATGTCGGGAAATCCACCCTATTCAATAGGCTAACCCGTTCCCGGGCTGCGCTTGTTGCCGATTTCCCTGGATTGACCCGGGACCGTCATTATGGCGAAGGCAGGATTGGCAACCGCCCTTTTCTTGTCATTGATACCGGTGGTTTTGAACCGGTTGTCAAAGAAGGTGTTGTACAAGAGATGGCAAAGCAGACCCAGCAAGCGATTGCAGAAGCTGATGTTGTTGTCTTTATCGTTGATGCCCGTCAAGGGTTGTCCCCTCATGACCGGGTTATTGCCCAATACCTCCGCCGTTGTGACCGTCCAGTCCTGTTGGCAGTCAACAAATCTGAAGGGATGAAATATACCGCTGCGGTCTCTGAGTTCTATGAACTTGGATTGGGTGAACCAGCGGCGATTTCATCGGCACATGGTGACGGTGTCTATTCTCTTGTGGAAACAGCGCTTGGCCATGTTCCTGAGGAAGAAGCCTTTTCTGAAGATGACGATAGTACTTTGCCTGAAGGACAGAAAGCCATCAGATTGGCGATTGTCGGGCGTCCCAATGTCGGTAAATCAACAATGGTTAATGCCCTGTTGGGAGAGGAGCGGGTCATTGCTTTTGATATGCCGGGAACAACCCGTGATGCCATCGAAATTCCTTTTGAGCGTAATGGCAAGCATTACACGCTGATTGATACAGCAGGGTTAAGGAAACGGGGCAAGGTTTTCCAGACAGTTGAAAAGTTTTCTGTTGTCAAAACACTTCAGGCGATTTCAGATGCCAATGTGGTTTTGCTGCTGTTGGATGCTCGTCAGGATATTTCTGAACAAGATGCACATATTGCGGGATTCATCCTTGAGAGCGGCAGGGCGCTTGTTGTTGGTGTCAATAAATGGGATGGGCTTTCGCAAGATAGGCGCAAAGCGATCAAGGAAGATGTGGAATGGAAACTGCATTTCCTGTCATTTGCCCGGTTCCATTACATATCTGCCCTGAAATCAGCAGGGATAGCGTCGCTGATGCATTCTGTGGATGCTGCATATGCTGCTGCCACTGCAAAACTGGCAACCCCTAAACTGACCCGTGTCCTTCAGGAAGCGGTTGAGCATCAGCAGCCCCCCCGCCGTCAGGCAGGTATCAGGCCGAAGATGCGATATGCTCATCAAGGCGGAAAAAATCCGCCGGTCATTGTCATCCATGGCAATAGCCTTGAGTATATTGCCGATGACTATAGACGTTACCTGGAACGTCATTTCCGTGATGCCTTTTCCTTGACGGGAACCCCATTGCATATTGAATTCCGTTCAGGAGACAACCCTTTTGACAAGCGATGAAACTGATATGAACCGGTGATGCTTTCCAGAGAAGAACCATCGCAATAGATAAACAAAACCAGTATGGAGGCAAAAATGAGTGTAAACAAAGGACAGATGCTGCAGGATCCTTTTTTGAATATCCTGCGAAAGGAACGTATTTCCGTATCCATTTATCTGATTAACGGCATCAAACTGCAGGGACAGGTCGAATCATTTGACCAGTATGTTGTCCTTTTGCGTAACAGTGTTACCCAGATGGTCTATAAACATGCGATTTCCACAATCGTACCATCCAAGGCCATCAACCTTAACGGGGACAGCAGCAACGCCTGAGGTTATGGGGATTCCTGAAAAGACCACGGTGAAAGCAGTCCTGGTCGGTGTCGATTTTGGGAAAGGCGGTTTCAATGCCAGCCTTGAAGAGTTGGCATTGCTTGCCAGGTCGGCGGGAGCCGACCCGGTACAGACAGTGACTGCCAAACGCATCAGCACAGACGCTACTTATTATGTAGGCAGTGGTAAAGTCGATGAAATCATTCAGGCAGTTCATCTATACGGGGCAGAAATGGTCATCTTCAATCATGCACTGTCTCCAGCACAACAGCGCAACCTCGAAAAAAGATTGGATATCAGTATTGTTGACCGTACCAGCCTGATCCTTGACATTTTTGCACAGCGTGCAAAAAGTCATGAGGGAAAAGTACAGGTTGAACTTGCCCAGCTGCAGCACTTGATGACACGTCTTGTCAGGGGATGGACGCACCTTGAACGCCAAAAAGGCGGGATTGGCCTGCGTGGGCCAGGGGAAACCCAGCTTGAAACCGACCGCCGCCTGATTGGCGACCGTGTCAAGATGCTGCGTTCGCGGTTGGATAAGCTGCAGCGCCAGCGTGAAACGCAGCGGCGTTCACGCAACCGCAGCCAAACATTTTCCATGTCGTTGGTCGGCTATACCAATGCCGGAAAATCCACGTTGTTCAATGCAATTACCAAAGCGGGGACTTATGCGGCGGATCAGTTGTTTGCAACGCTCGATACCACATCAAGAAGAGTCTATATTGAGCCTGTCGGTAATGTGGTCATCTCTGACACGGTTGGATTCATCCGTGAACTGCCGCACCAGCTGGTAGCGGCATTCAGGGCAACACTTGAAGAAACCATCCATGCTGATTTATTGTTGCATGTGGTTGATGCTTCCAGCGATATGCGGCTTGAGCAGATTGAACAGGTCAATCAGGTCTTGGAAGAAATTGATGCACAGAAGGTGCCGCAGCTGCTTGTCTTGAACAAGATTGACCTTGCGGGGCTTGAACCGGGAATTGACCGTGATGAAGCAGGCAGAATCCGCCGTGTCTCTGTCAGTGCAGTGACTGGCGCAGGGCTTGATCTGCTGCGTCAGGCGATTGCCGAATTTGTGGCGGAGGCTGCCAAGCCGGACAAGAAAGGGATAGGAACGACTGTGTTGGATCCACGTTTTGAGTCCCAAGTTTTCTGATGCAGCTGCCTGTAGGGTTTTTATGGAAAAAACAGCAGACATCTTCAGTCCAGAGCCGATAAGGGATGATCTTTTCGGCCACGGCAGCAGTTTCAATAATGAGGAACCGCCGCCGGATGTGGACAAAGCATGGAAGAACTTCAACAAGAAGCTGAACAGCCTGTTGCGTCTCAAGAAAAAGAAAAACGGGAATGGTGAAGGGCCAGATGATGACGACCCATACAATTACAAGGAAAATGATTCCCGAGGATTTCGCATTGTCCTTGTCCTCCTTGCATTGATTGTCACTGTTTTCTGGATGGCATCCGGCATCTATATCATCGATGAAGGACAGACAGCGGTTATCTCGACATTCGGCCGTTATACAAAAACCACCTCGTCAGGGATGAATTGGCATTTTCCATGGCCAATCCAAAGCCATCGTTTTGTAGAAACCGGACATATCCAGTTTGTTGAAGTCGGTTATCGGGAAAGTCTCTCCGCACGCAAGACGGAAGAAGCGCTGATGATGACATCAGACCGCAATATGGTAGAAATCCAGTTCTCGGTGCAATACCGTATCACCAGCCCAACAGACTGGGTTTTCAACAACAGGAATCCTGAAGATATCATCCGGCTTTGCGCCGAAACCGCTTTCCGTGAAGTGGCAGTTACCCATACTTTCAAGGAACTGTTTTATGAAAAGCATGACCAGGTGACGGCACAAGTCCGCCAGCGGTTGCAGGAGATGCTTGAAAAATACCGTATCGGAATTGAAATTTCTGGTATCACGGTTCAGAATGTCCGGCCGCCGCAGCCTGTTCAGGAAGTTTTCGCTGATGCAGAACATGCGCCTCAAGATGTGGAACGCATGAAAAATGAAAGTGAAAACTATGTCAGCAGCATTGTGCCGAAAACCAATGTAGAGGCGGAACAAATCAAGACAGAAGCGGAAACCTATAAAAGACAGGTAATCGCCAAGGCAGAGGCAGAGGCAGAACGGTTCCGTCAGATATTGCCAGAATATCGGCAGGCGCCAGCAGTTACCAAGGACCGGCTGTATTTGGAAACCATGGAACAGATATATGCCAATACTGACAAGGTCCTGATTGATTCCCAGAAGAAACCCGTTGTCCGATTGCCGGTTTACAATAGCGGCGGCTATCCTGTCAGGGCAGAAGAGCAGGGAGAGTGTACTCAACAGACACAGACAGCCACATTGCCAGATGGCTTGCCACAACCTGCAGTCCGGCAGGAAGGTGCTGTACCGGGAAGGGCAGAACCCGTTGGAGACAGAGCGGTACCTTCTGGCGGTGACAGGCAGAACCGTTCCGATACCGGTACACGAAGCCGCGAGAACCGTTCAAGGGGAGGCCGTTCATGAAATACATCGGTATTCTATTGGCTTTGATAATCCTTGCGACAGAAGCATATACAGGCTTTTATGTGGTTGACCAGTGCCAGTATGCGCTGATATTTGGCTTTGGACAGGTCCAGGCGGTTACAACCGAACCAGGGCTGTATATGAAATGGCCGGCACCCATCCAGAAAGAAATGCTGCTGGATAACCGTATTCAGACAACAGGCACAACAGAACCGAAACATATCGTCACCGCAGACGGTGTTCATATCCTGGCAGACTCTATCATCAGATGGCGGATATCTGATCCTCAGCAGTACTATGTTTCTTTTGAAGCCAAAGAAGAAGTGGCGCAAGACCGGATTGTCAAGGCGGCAAAAACGGCAATCAGTGAAGTGATGGCACATCATACTTTCGCTGATACCCTGGCAGGGGAGAAAGGCGGGATTCCCAAAGAATTGACAGCGTTGCTGGCGGAAAAAACCAAAGATACCGGTATTGAAATTGTTGAGGCCCGGCTGGAACGCGTCAATTACACGGATGAAACAGCTGCTACCATCTATGAACGAATGAAATCCGAGAAGGCAAAAGTTGCTGCAGAAATCCGCGCGAAGGGTGAAGAAGAGGCGAAGAAAATCCGTGCCGAAGGAGACTGGCAGCGTATGGCTATCCTGAATGAAGCTGAACGCGAAGCAGGCAGAATCAGGGGACAAGGAGATGCTGAAGCTGCACGGATTCACGGGCAAGCCTATCGGAATGATCCTGAATTCTATCGGTTCTACCGTAGCCTTCAGGCCTATCGTGAAAGTTTCAAGAGCGACAACAGGAATGTATTGGTGCTGGATGCTTCATCACCATTTTTCAAGTTCCTGAAACGCCGGACAGGTGAAAAATAACTCAACATACGGACTTGATTGTATTATTATTTAACCTTTTTGCTGGAATGCTTTAATAATCATGCCCAATTGGCTTTTACCAGAGTTTATTGCGGACGTGCTTCCATCTGAAGCCAGAAAAATGGAAGATATCCGCCGCAGGGTTCTTGATGAATTCCGCTCCTATGGATATGAATTTGTCATCCCTCCCATGCTGGAATACCTTGAATCCCTGCTGACGGGTGTCGGCAAGGATACTGAGCTGGATACATTCAAGCTCATTGACCAGCTGTCAGGTAAAACGATGGGCATCCGGGCGGATATGACCACTCAGGTGGCACGTATTGATGCCCATCTCATGAACCGCAGCAGAGTCGTCCGGCTTTGTTATGCAGGCAGTATCTTGCATACACGGCCTTCTGGGCTTCAGGCTACCCGTGAACCATTGCAGGCGGGCGCTGAACTTTTCGGCTGCGCCGGTATCCAGGCAGATGCGGAAATCCAGAAACTGGCGTTGTCAACCCTGAAAGCTGTCGGCCTTTCCGATATCTGTCTTGACCTTAGCCATGTCGGAGTCCTCAAAGCCATCGTCTCTTTGGATCCTCAGGCAAGGGCACACGAAATGCAGCTTTTTGATATGCTGGAAACCAAGGATATGCCAGGGCTTTCAGAGCTGACAGCAGATTTTCATGAAGACACACGCCGGGCATTGCTGGCTTTGCCGGAACTTTATGGAGATGTCTCCATCCTCGCAAAAGCCAGGGCAATACTGCCCGCAGTCGATGGGGTTTCCAATGCATTGCGTGAACTTGAATACCTAGCAGGGCAGGCGGAAAGCGACAGAGCGACAATCGACCTTGCAGATATGCATGGTTACCACTATCACAGCGGCATCATGTTTGCAGCGTATATTCCCGGATTGCCAAATGCGATTGCACGTGGAGGACGCTATGATCAGGTTGCCGAAGCGTTCGGACGTTCCCGTCCGGCAACAGGGTTTTCTCTGGATATTCGAGAGCTTGCCAGGGTCTTGCCTGCTGCTGAAAAACGCCAGGCTGTCATGGCACCCTGGAGCGACGATCCCGCTTTAACAGAAAAAGTGCGTGAACTGCGCAAGGCAGGCGTGACAGTCATTTATAATTTACAAAACTCTGTCCATCGGACAGATGAGTTTATCTGTAATCAGCGTTTGGAACAGGATGCAGCCAGTGGGAACTGGGTACTGAAAACCATAAGTAAAAAATGAGTTGAGAAATGGCCAGAAATGTAATTGTAGTCGGAACACAATGGGGCGATGAAGGTAAAGGTAAAGTCGTTGATTGGTTGACAGACCATGCTCAGGGGGTTGTCCGTTTCCAAGGCGGTCATAATGCAGGACATACCTTGGTTATTGGCGGTCAGAAAACAGCGCTCCAGCTGGTGCCATCTGGCATTATGCGTCCAGGCACAGCCTGTTATATCGGCAATGGCTGCGTGCTTTCCATTCCAGACCTGCTCAGGGAAATTGATAAACTTGAAGCGGTCGGCATTGAAGTTGTCTCTCGGCTCAAAATTTCAGAATCATGCCCTTTGATCCTGCCATATCATGTTGCGCTGGACCTTGCACGGGAACTGAAGCGTGGTAGCGCCAAGATCGGGACGACAGGCAAAGGGATTGGTCCAGCATACGAAGACAAAGTTGCCCGTCGTGCCATCCGTGTTGCTGATCTGCTCAAACCGGATGTTTTTGCAGAAAAACTCAAGCAGAACATGGACTACCATAACTTTGTTCTGGAAAACTATCTTGGTGCTGAGCCTGTCAGTTATAAAAAGACGCTTGATGATACTTTGGCGATGGTTCCCCGTGTCAGACCATTGATTACAGATATATCCTCAGCCCTTAACAAAGCCTATGCAGAAGGCGCAAACCTTCTGTTTGAAGGCGCTCAGGGCAGCCTGCTTGATGTCGATCATGGGACTTATCCTTATGTCACTTCCAGCAACTGTGTCGCGGGCAATGCTGCTGCTGGCGCAGGTATCGGTCCATGCATGCTGCATTACATTCTGGGCATCACCAAAGTCTATACCACCCGTGTCGGGGCAGGACCTTTCCCTTCTGAACTGGATACCAATGTCGGCATAGGCAAACACCTGTCAACGGTCGGCATGGAATTCGGAACTGTCACTGGCCGTCCGCGCCGTTGCGGCTGGTTTGATGCAGCGCTTTTACGCCGTTCCGCCCAGCTCAATGGATTGAGTGGTCTTTGCTTGACTAAACTGGATGTGTTGGATGGTCTGGAAACTATCAAGATCTGTGTCGGTTATAAAGTGGATGGCAGAGTGATTGATATCTTCCCGTCCAATGCCGATGATGTTGTCCGTTGCGAACCAATCTATGAAGAAATGCCTGGTTGGAAAGAAAACACCATTGGAACCAAACGTTTTGAAGACCTGCCGCAGAATGCACAAAACTACATCCGCCGTATTTCTGAATTGGTCGGTAGACCGATTGCGATGGTTTCTACGGGACCTGACCGGGAAGAAACGCTTGTGCTGCAGCATCCATTCAAAGCGTCAGAATAACAGCGATATCGACCATGCAGGCAACAAAAAGGCAGAAAGAGGCTTTCTGTCCTGATTTCGCTGGTCTGATATTCCAAAAAAGCACAAACCGTTTGGAATCAATAGGCTAATGCCAAGACCGTGCAAATTTGAGGGCGCACAGTTGCTTTTTGACGCATCCTTGTCATATCCACAACGGCATTGGCAGCCTGCCAATCAACTTCATCACCAACTGCGGACAAGGGTTTAAGATAGCCTCA
>CAVERB010000067.1:0-6344 GCA_963618105.1 Oxalobacter sp.
TCTCCAAGAAATGCGCGGAGGCGCTTCTTTATATCTTGAAAACGGTTCTTTCAAAAGATAGGAAACAAAAGATTCCCAAACATACCAAAGTGCCAACTTTCTACTGAAATTTAATAAAGAAACTGATGTTGAGATGCCAGATTATTCGGCTATGAAATTTTTTGCTGGCGACTACTCATTGGCATCAGTTCAACTACACTGTTCTGGTAATGTTATGAAATTTAAGGATGTAAAGTACATCAAAGTTAATCAAGGAAATCAAAAAATTGTCCATACTTGGTCTGATAAAGATTGGCGTGACTTGGATGACAATAAATTCCTATGCGACCAATAGATGATACAGGCTCAAGTCCAGACCATCTGAAAAAACACCCCAGCCAGATTGCTCTGATTGGGGTGAAAGTTCAAAACAAAGATGTAGATCAAACGTGTAGATCAAGGATGTCAAACTATGATGTCAAAGAATGCCTAAGAATGTCAAAAAGAGTCTAGGAAAGCTAACGGCAAATGCTAATGACAGATGTAAGTATCATCTTCCCTAGGCTCATTACTAATGGATAAGATCATCAGTTCAAACGCTAGGTACAAGAGTATGCCAACTATCTTTTCTGCCATGATGATGAATCCTGATGGATGTAGTGTCTAACATGTCGAATAAAAATTCCTAAACAGAAAGTTCTTAAACAGAAAATTCCTAAACAGTATTTATCGTATCAGTTATACTGTATGGTTACTCTGTATGATTCTTCTGCCTAGACTTCAAAAACTGTCTGTCCATCCAATCCTGAACATCATTAGAATCCCATACAAGAATCTTGTTTCTCAATCTTGCAGGCAATGGTAAGTAACCATCCTTGTACCACCGGTAAATCGTTGTACGATGTACATTCAGGATATTTACCATGTCATTTATCCTCAGATATTTCATAGATGAAGATGAACCTGTATTGTTAAAGGTTGTATTGTTTATACAAATCAATGCCATTAGACAAGTATGGTCATCACTCTCCTGCATCGGTCCTATGCGGTCTTTACCGCTGGAATCCTTGAGCCGTGCATCGTATATAATGCCCGCAGGCTTCCATACCGGATTTTTCCAACCCTTAGAATGACAGGAACAGCATATGCCAACCATCAATATCCAACTCTTTGAAGGCCGTACCGTTGAACAGAAACGGGAACTGGCAAAAGCCATCACTGAAGCAACCGTCAATACTCTGAAATGCAGTCCTTCCGCTGTTGATATCATCATGACCGATGTCAAGAAAGAAAATTGGGCAACCGCCGGCAAACTTTGGTCTGACCAGTAACGACCAAGACTGGTGGAAAATTGGTAATTCCCGGCTTTCCCTTTATCTTACCTAGTTAGATACGGAGGATTCCTGCTCCTCCGTATCTCCCTCCTTACGCCAGAACCGGGCAAGCAATGGTTTTACTGTTGCCCCATGCATGACGATGGACATCGTAATTACAATCAGCACCAGATGGATTAACTCTAATGCCAGCGGCTCAGGAATCCCATTGTTGATGACATACATCAGGTAATACAGTGAACCAATACCCCGTACACCGAACCATCCAGACAGGCTTTTCACTCGCCACAACCCACGCTGGGGCAACATCCCGATAAAGACACTCAACGGACGCACGATAAAAAACAGGAACAAAGATAATCCGACTGCCCGGAAACTCCAGGAATTCAGGAAAAGCGTTCCGCCCACCAACAGGATCAGCACCAGTTCAGAAAGCCGCTCAAGGTATTCATGGAAAACCAGTGAACTGGAACTGACAAATGGCTGTCCATCCGGCAATGCCTGGGGATTTGGGACAGTCTCCACAGCAGGAGATTCCGCCTTTTCTGGTTGTACAACCGTTCCGTTTTTTTCCACCAAGAACTTCTGCACCAGATGCTTTCCAATCGCAAACACGCCTTTTCCTTGGGCAATCCGCAGTGCCGCCTTGGACTCTGCCTGACGCAAAGCCACTGCAGCGGCAAACACTGCCAGGAATCCCCATGCATCGCAGATTTCTGAAATCCCATAGACGACACCAATCAGCCCTAATCCCAAGAAATCATCCAGCAGGCCACTACGGTATTTCTGATGGACCCGGCTTACCAGCAGCCCCATTGTCCATCCAATGAGCCATCCAATCCCGATGCCAGCAACCGTCGCCCACAACATGTCATACAAAGCCCATTTCCAAACCCAATTGCCAAACTTGTGATAGGCAAGCAGACTCATCCCCAAAATGACAAACGGAAAAGCACTCCCGTCATTCATGCCCGCTTCACAGGTCAACGTGAAGCGGAGACGGTCAGAATCCCCAGGACGCCTGCTCTGGACATCCGTTGCCAGCACTGGATCTGTCGGCGCAACAATCGCCCCCAGCAGGATAGCGGCGCCCAAAGGCAGTTTCAGGATGAAATAGCCAAACAGGGAGGTCAACCCGACACTGACCATCATTGAGGTTGTCGCCAGCAAGACAGGCGCTTTCCATTGCCGGAGATTGATTGGCACAGGCATCTTGACCCCGGCGGAAAACAGGGAAATCAGCGCGGCAACCTCTGTCAACGCTTCCAGAAATTCAGACTGCTTGAGAGGATTGAAATGGAAAAGGTTCAGTCCAGTCGGACCTACGATGATGCCAACTGCCAGATAGAGCATTGCCGCGGACACCGGCAAACGTCTCAGGATTGATGAGGAAATCCCAATTGCCAACAGCAATCCGCCCGTCAGAAGAAACCAATGTGCACTGTTCATCGCCTGAAAACCTGCTGGGCGCATCCGGTGCGCCCTTTCCATAGCCAATATCCGTCATTATGATACTTACAAAGTGACACCGGTTGTTACAAATCACTAAACTTTTTCTGCCAGACTGATAATAGAATTAAGTAATAGCCTGCATCTGCTGATGCAGAGGAACACCTGCCCAATAGACGGAACGATTCGGGAGACAACCATGAAACAGACCCTCAAAAAGACCCTCGCAGTGGTGCTCGCAGCCTGCCTGGCCGGTGCTGTCTCCACACCCGCACTTGCCCGGGGCGGTCACGGCGGCGGACACCGTGGTGGTGAGCATCATGGAGGAGGCCATCACCATGGCGGACATCATCACCATCATGGACACCGCTGGCATGGTTCCTATGGTTTCTATATGGACCTGACCCCTGCTTTCTGGTATCCGTGGTACTATCATCCTTATTATCCATACTATGGTTATGGCGGCTCCACTGTCATCGTGCAGCAGCCGGTACAGTACGTCAGCAGAGATGAAGGAAATGCCGAAAATTACTGGTATTACTGCCATAACCCAAGAGGCTATTACCCCTATATTTCGCAGTGCAACGCTAAATGGGTAAAAGTCCGTCCTTTCCCGGCGGATGTCCCAAGATGACAAGGAAAGATTAAAAAGAACATTTATCAGACGAAAGGAAAAAACATGTCCTTCAAACCCAAATACCTCCTATTGCTTGCTCCACTGATGATGACGGCATGTTCCTCCGTTCCAACCGGGCCGTCTGTCAACGTCATGCCGGGACCGAATGCAACCTTTGAACAGTTCAAGGCAGACGACCAGACCTGTCGTGACTATGCTTTGGACCGTGTCGGTGATGACCCAAGCAGCTACGACACCGCTTCAACCATCAAAAGCGCCGCCGTCACCACCGCCATCGGTGCTGCTGCCGGTGCTGCTTTTGACCATGGCCATGCAAGGGGCGCCGCAGTCGGTGCCGGAGCTGGTCTGCTACTGGGAACCCTGGCAGGTTCCGGCAAGGGGAGTGAATCCTACCGTGCCGCCCAGGTTCAGTATGACAACGCTTACCAGCAGTGCATGTATGCCAAAGGGCACAGTGTCCCGATGGCAGGCAATTACGGTCAGCACCGCAGCGGAAATAGGGGAAGCTATGGCCCTCCTCCACCGCCAAACACCTCCAACCCTCCGCCAGATGACTATGTCGTTCCTGATGTCCAGAGTGGGCAGGCACCTTCCAATGATGATTATGTTGTCCAGGAAAACTGATACAGCATCATTCCAAGGCGCATAAAGAAAGGACGGCATGAAAACCGTCCTTTCCTGCATTTTGCCTCCGGCTGGAAACCGCTTCCCCTCTTCTAGGTGGGACGCAGCAACAGGAATGCTGAAAAACAGACTGTGAAGACAAGGCAGACAAACCAGGTCAGCAACTGTTTCCAGTAATTGTCCTTCCAGTCAATATGCCCCTTGGATTCACGCCACCAATAGAACCCACGCAAAACACAGCCCCAAATCAGGATGATGGCAGTCGCAAAGCTGGAAGACTGGAAATCCTCTGCTTTGGCAATCATTTCAAGAGATGCCGAGGATGAATTCGAAATGAACATGGCGATGCCATGGATCAGCACCAGCACTACCACATTGGCGATTGCCAGACGGGTAAACGTCAGGTGTTTCTTGAAAAAATCAGAAAAGCCCTGTTTCTGCTGGACAACCAGAGGCCCACGCAGCTCACTATTGGCAGCACGAGCTGCCTGCAAGGCTTCCTTCTCCTTGACAATCATCTGACGGCACTCAGGGCAATACCGGGCAAGCGGATTGCCCCTGAACTTCTTGCCACATTCCTGACAGGTCCGCTGAACCTCCCGCTTAGACTTTTTCGCCATTTGGCTCCTGCTTATAACCGTTATAATGGACGGCAAAAATGCCGTACCCTATTGAAAATTGGAGATTATACCTGAAATACCGTGCCTGACGGCTTCCGTTTCCAGCAAAACCTGTTCCTCATGCCCCTACTGATACAGATGGACACTGCCCAACGCAGAAACCCTACCAACCAAACGTCAGATGATAGCCAGCCAGACCTGTGGACGGCTGCTGCATCACCGTCCGCAGAGCCGGTCAACCAGTCTGCCATCCTTGAAGATGAAGCTGGCAGGATTGCTGAAAGACTGCAAGCGCTTACTCACTCCAAGTTCCGAATGAGCTGGCATCTCAAGGTGCAACAAGTCCGGTACATCCATGAAAAAGGCATTGATACTATCGCAAAGCACTGTGACGATTTGATTGCTACACGGCTTGCCCCAGCCATCATCCCGAATGACGGCAGCCAGACACCGATGAAAGGCCATCCTGTCTTCATTGCCCAACATGCCACCGGCACCTGCTGCCGAAGCTGCCTGAAAAAATGGCACCGTATCGAACCGAGCATTGCTTTCACACCCGCCCAGCAGCACTATGTCACGACACTCATCATGACTTGGATACGCCATCAGCTCAGCCGATGGCAACAACCTGATGCCATGACAGCACCTGCACCAATCGGCAGACCTCTCCCTAAACCCCGCAGGAAGAACCCTCAGCCCCAATCACCGAATCCTACAGCAGACCTTTTTGACCAAGATTAAATCAATGGGGCTGTCGCCTATCCAGTAAAATACGCAAGAATATTGCAAGTTCCTGACACCATGCCTTCTGCAACTGACAAACTGTCCTTCCTGACATCTCTCCGCAGATGCCTCCTGTTGCTGCCGCTCCTGTTCATGGTGGCATGCACCTCCGTCAAGGTTTCTACACGGGACAGTTCAGAATACATGAACCAGCGCCGTGGTGACATCATCAGTCCAGGCAAACTCAGCCAACAGACCGTTTCTGCACTGCATATCATCGGTATTGAGGCAGACACCTGTGGCAGGGAACCGAAGACCTGCATCAACGCCATCAGCGCAACCCAGGCACTCAATGATGAACAACGGTTGTCATCGGCATCAGAACTCTGGCTGATGCAAGCGATGAAAAACGACCGGAGCAGCCTTGCCGATGCCAACCCCTATGAGCGGAAAGACCGCCTCACCGACCGGTTCAGCAGTTTCCTGGAAGCCACACGTCAAGCCTATGCCTACCTTTTCTATACCAGCCGCCCACTCGATAAACGGGCTTTGGAAGACCGCCAGAACCAGGTCAGGGATTTCTACAATTATGCTTCCCAACGTGCCATTGCCATCATGTCAGAGACTGTGAAAAACCGGAAATTGCACCGGATTACCAGCAGAACCCATCTGCCTAAACGGATGCTGGGCAACTGGCAGGTTGAACTTGACTTGACCGGCATGCCGGAAACCGAGGAGAAAAACGCCCAGATCAATGACTTCACCTCCGATTACCGTCTGGATTTCAAAGGGCTTAGAAACCAGTATGTCCAGGATGGCCTGGGTGCCCGTATGGTCGTTTCAATCGGTGAAACCCTGCCAGATCAACCGGAAAAAACGCCAACGCCATCAGGAACAGACGCAGAATCACCAACAAATTCCCCTTTGGAAAAAGCTAAAACCCTCAAGACCCCATGGGAACCAATGCACTATATTTCG
>CAVERB010000067.1:6354-15087 GCA_963618105.1 Oxalobacter sp.
GCATTGCTGAAATTCCCTGGCGACAACCTCAATGAAGTTCTTGCCACCAACCGGGTCATCCTCTCCGCCTATGACACCTGGCAAAACCATGATGTCACTATTGCAGGGCATCCTGTACCACTCGCTGCCAATTACACAGCCGCCTATGGGCTATGGCTTGCCAATTCAGACTTTTCCAGCCAATCCCTTGGCACCCTTTTCGGCAAAGGCAACATCCTGGAAGAACCCCGCATTTATCTGATGCAACCTTACCGTCCTGAGCTGAAAACCATCATTCTGGTCCATGGGCTTGCCAGCAGTCCTGAAGCCTGGGTCAACACCGCCAATGAAATCATCGGTGACGAACAGTTGCGCCGCCATTACCAGATTTGGCAGGTTTATTACCCGACCAGTGTGCCAATCGCCATCAACCGCTACGATATCGCCGATGCCATTGAGAAAACCTTTGACCATTACGACCCGCAACGCAAGAACCCTGCCAGCCATAGCGGTGTCATTATCGGGCACAGCATGGGCGGCATCCTTTCTCGCCTGCTGGTTTCCGACAGTGGAGATACACTCTGGCAAGCCTTGAATGACCTGCATCCGATGGATGAAAAACAGCAGGCAGAAGCCCATGAAAAACTGGACAACTATGCTTACTTCAAGCACCTGCCGGAAATCTCCCGTGCCGTTTTCATCGCAGCCCCGCATCGGGGAACCCCATTCGCTGACAAGACCATTGCCCGTTTTGTTGCCTCACTGGTCAAGCTGCCAATCAACATCGTCCAAAAAGTCGCCGACACCACCAAGACTGTTTTCGGCGGCAAAGCCACTGAAGAACCCACGATGAACGGGGTGGACAACCTCAGTGAAAAAGACCCGTCCATCCAAGCATTTGCCAAGCTCGCCATCTCACCTACGGTCACCTACCATTCCATCATGGGCAACGACACCCCGGATGTCCCGTTGGCAGAATCGTCTGATGGCATTGTCCCTTACCGCAGTGCCCATTGGGATGGCGCCGCATCCGAAGTTATCATCCCCTCAGGGCACAGTGTGCAGGAAAACCCGCAGGCCATCATCGAGATTCGGCGTATTCTGCATGAACATCTGGCAAACCAGACTGAATAAGGAAACAATCTTTTTCGCTACCCATTGACGGCTTTCTGGGGCGTGAAATAAAGATTGTGTAAACCGGAACCCCATAGATAATACTCAAGAACGAGAAAGGAGTTCCGGATGACCAACCAACGGGAAGAACGGTCCGGGCAGTTAGCCGATCTCATTTACAAGAACGACAACATCAAGTCCGCCGAAGGCCCTCCGCATCCGCAAAACAAGTCTAAAACATTTAACTCCGTCATTGATTCATATCTCCATTCATTAATTTTGTCGTACTTCGCACACTGAAAATCCAAGGATTTGCCTTGATTCCTCCATCATCCTTTTGTAGTGCTGCTCCTGCCGCATCACCACGAAGATAGTGCGGAACACATCCCGGCACTGGCTTCGTCCATCAGCAGACGAACAATCTCTTTGGTGAATAGGGTGATATCAATCTGGATATCCCTGGAGAACAATCCTCCATTGACGTACGGGAAGGCAGCCAGTTCAGGATCCAGGTATTTTTCCTGCTCTTCAACCGGAGTGTCCAAGGTATCGAACAGTCGTTTCAGTGCGCCATTGATCTGGACAGGCTTAAATGACTGGATATAACGGAGGAATCTTTGATGCTCATCGAACAGTTCAACATCTTCTGCATACAGACAGAAAACCAGCCGGACGCAAAGAATGTTGAGGCTTCTGAGAGTTTCCGCTGATGGATGCTCCTTATCTTCATACTGTGCAATAGCAGATCATACAGTTTCCCGACGACTTCCCCTGCCTCGATAGAAATTTCTTCTTCAATTCTTGGGCGTTCTTTCCGGTCTTCGACCAACAGGTTCAGGAGCGTGAAATACCGAGGGTCTGCCAGGTCGTTAAGTGAAAACTCAATCGGTGGTTCATTCGGCTGTTCCATCCAATAGAGCTGGAACTGTTTGAAATTGCAGGTAATGATCCATTTCGCATGCTGGGACAGCGGGCAGATGGCTGGAGTACCGCTGTGCCTGCTCGAAAGGGGTCAGCAGGCTGTCGTCTGACTGCACTTTCTTCGCATCCAGTTTCTTGCCAGCGCTTTTCTGTTCAATCAGCGCCCGTGTCTTGGGAATATAGGTGTCGATATAGCCCCATCTTGTCTTCTTGCCATCAGAACTCCGTTCCAGTTCCACCGGTTTCTGGAATTCGGCAAACTGCGAGACATCTATGATGCCATAGACATCCCGCAGCAGTTCTGTCCAGAAAATACTGTCCTGCCCCTTTTCATAGCCTTCGGCATTCTGCCATTTCTGAACAAATTTTTCTGCCGCCTGACGCTGCGCATTGAGACTGAGTGCTGCCATTCTGAAATCCCTCTCCTGCTGTTTCCTTTTCAGTTATCCGTATATAATCAGACAGCAGGAACCCTTGCTTCTTGAGGAAAAAGTCAATGGAACAATCATATCTGAACGGGGCGATTGTGTTCAATCAATAACGGCTGTGACAAAAGAAATGCCATGAAGAAACTGCCAATTGCCATTGCATTGGGGCAGAGCTTTCTGTTTCTTCCGTGCAGATGCTTCTCCTGCCGATATCTCTCAAGGCGAACTGATAGGCTCCTCAAGAACATTTTCTCATCATTTTTTGATACAATTCCTGTTCCCATGATGCTGATGTAGCTCAGTCGGTAGAGCAACTGATTCGTAATCAGTAGGTCGGAGGTTCAATTCCTCTCATCAGCACCATTTGATTCAGAATAACAAACGCCCCTGATGATATTTTCAGTTCCTTTCTTTTGTTCTGGACCTGTTATGACCCATTCTTTTTCCCGTTTTCTCCGCAATGCGGCATTGCTGACATTGACCGCCACTTCCATGGCATGGGCAGCATCGACACCCGAAGCTGTCATCAAGAATCATTTCAAGACGTATCTTGGACAGGCACCGGATGAAGTCCGGAAAACTGATTACGGCAACCTGTACGAAGTCCGAATGGGAACGGATATTGTCTATTCCGACCCGAATGGCCTGTACCTGATCGCAGGCGATGTCATTGACATGCAATCGAAGCAGAACCTGACTAAAGAACGGGTTGATCAGATTTCCCGGATTGATTTCAACACCTTGCCAAAACAGTATGCCATCAAGGTCGTCAAAGGGGATGGTTCTGCCCAGATGGCGGTGTTTTCTGACCCAAACTGCGGTCATTGCAAATATCTGGAAAAAAACCTGAAAAAGGTTGACAATGTGACCATTTATATGTTCACGCTACCGATGCTGTCTGACAGTTCCAAAACCATTGCAGAGAATGTCTGGTGTTCTGACAATCCTGCGAGGTCCTGGCAGGACTGGATGCTGGACGGCGTCAAACCGAAAAAGACCAAAGTCACCTGCGTTTTACCTGAGAAGGAAATCAAACAGCTGGCAAATGACTTGGGAATCCGAGGAACCCCGACCATCTTTTTCTCGGACGGTACCCGCGTTCCCGGTGCCGTTGAAGCACAAGACATCAATTTCAAGCTGAAAACCCTGCGCTGATGCCTGTGACTGACAAAACAGGATTGCTGCTGTCTGGAACAGGGGCTGCCCTGTTTTTTTGTCTCTATCAGATTCTTCTATGAGGTAAGATTATTTTTTTGTGGCAGAACCTGCCAACATCCTTTTAACCCTTGCCGGTTCCAGGCACCTTCCGGCATTTTTTTCGATTGATTATGACTGCTATGGCTATGAGCGAGACGGAACGCCGTCTCCGGAACATCCTGTCAAAACGCATCATGGTGCTGGACGGCGCGATGGGTACAATGATCCAACGTTACAAGCTGACCGAGGAGGATTACCGAGGTGGTCCCAATGGCCGTTTCATCGGCTGGAAACCCGATGATCTTGCTGAAGGAGAGCGTGAACTGTTTGTCAAAGGCAACAACGAACTGCTGTCACTGACACAGCCCCAGATCATCCGTGAAATTTATGACCAGTACCTGGAAGCGGGGGCTGACATTATCGAGGCAAACACTTTCAGTGCCACGACCATTGCCCAGGCTGACTACCATATGGGCTTCCTGGTGGATGAGATGAATACGCAGTCAGTGAAAATTGCCCGTGAGGCCTGCGACCACTATTCGACACCCGACAAGCCTCGCTTTGTCGCTGGTTCCATTGGCCCGACCCCCCGCACAGCCTCAATTTCCCCGGATGTGAACGACCCAGGTGCCCGCAATGTCACTTTCGATGAGTTGATGGCGGCTTATCTGCAGCAGGTTCGTGCAATGGCAAAAGCCGGCGTGGATATTCTGCTGGTGGAAACGGTGTTCGATACCCTGAACTGCAAGGCGGCATTGTTTGCGATCGACACTTATTTTGAAGAATCCGGTTCGACGCTACCTGTCATGATTTCCGGTACGGTGACAGATGCTTCTGGCCGGATCTTGTCCGGTCAGACGGTGGCGGCTTTCTGGTATTCCGTGCGTCATATCAAACCGCTGACCATTGGATTGAACTGTGCATTGGGTGCAGCAATGATGCGTCCTTATATTGAAGAGCTGTCACGGATTGCCGACACCCATATCTGTTTGTATCCGAATGCCGGACTGCCGAATCCGATGAGTGAGACAGGATTTGATGAACTGCCTGCGGACACCGCCCGTGTCCTGAAGGATTTTGCCGAACATGGCTACCTGAACATGGTGGGCGGCTGCTGTGGTACGACTCCTGACCATATCCGTGCCGTCGCAGAAGCGGTTGCCGGTATCACACCGCGCAGACTGCCTGAAGACCCGAAGACCATGCGACTGGCGGGACTGGAATCGTTTGTGATTGATGACCATTCGCTGTTTGTGAATGTCGGTGAACGCACCAATGTGGCAGGGTCCAAGGCTTTTGCACGCATGATTGCAAACGAGGAATACGACAAGGCATTGTCTGTTGCCCGTCAGCAGGTTGAGAATGGCGCACAGATTATTGATGTGAACATGGATGATGCAATGCTGGATTCCGTAACCTCTATGCGGAAGTTCCTGAACTTGATTGCATCTGAACCTGAAATCGCCCGTGTCCCGGTGATGATCGACTCCTCGAAATGGGAAGTGATTGAGACGGGACTGAAATGCCTACAAGGGAAGTGCATCGTCAATTCGATTTCAATGAAAGCCGGTGAGGAAGAGTTTCTGCGGGAAGCAAAGCTGTGCCGCCGTTATGGCGCTGCCATCATCGTGATGGCTTTCGATGAGGTCGGTCAGGCCGATACCTATCAGCGGAAAATTGATATCTGCAAACGAGCTTATGACCTGTTGTTGGGCATTGGGTTTCCGCCTGAGGACATCATTTTCGATCCGAATATCTTTGCTGTAGCAACCGGTATTGAAGACCATAACAATTATGCGGTTGATTTCATTGAAGCGACCCGCTGGATCAAGAAGAACCTGCCTTATGCCAAGGTCAGTGGCGGTGTCTCAAATGTGAGTTTTTCCATGCGTGGCAACAATCCTGCCCGCGAAGCCATCCATACGGTCTTCCTGTACCATGCAATTGCCGCTGGCATGACGATGGGGATTGTGAATGCCGGGATGATCGGTGTTTATGACGAGATTCCTGAAAACCTGCGAGAACGGGTTGAAGATGTGGTACTGAACCGCCGTCCTGACGCAACCGATCGCCTGTTGGATGTTGCCCATGAATTCCAAGCAGGTGCCAAGAAAGAAAGCGACCAGCTGAAATGGCGGGCAGAACCAGTTGAGAAACGCCTGACCTATGCGTTTGTGCATGGGTTGACCGATTTCATCACGGAAGACACCGCTGAAGCGCTGCAGCAGGTCACTGACCGTGGCGGTGAGCCGATTGAGGTGATTGAGGGACCTTTGATGGCAGGGATGAACGCTGTCGGTGACTTGTTTGGACAGGGTAAGATGTTCCTGCCGCAGGTCGTGAAGTCTGCCCGCGTGATGAAACAGGCAGTGGCTTATCTAGTACCACATATCGAAGAACATAAACGTGCCAGTGGCAACACCCAGTCCAAGGGCAAGATTGTCATTGCGACCGTGAAAGGGGATGTCCATGATATCGGCAAGAACATTGTTGCTGTGGTCCTGCAATGCAACAATTTCGATGTGGTGAACATGGGGGTCATGGTGCCCTGCGAAGAAATCCTGGCGAAAGCTGAGGAAGTGCAGGCGGATGCCATCGGGCTTTCTGGCCTGATTACGCCTTCCCTGGAAGAGATGACGCATGTGGCAAGCGAGATGCAGCGCAATGCGTATTGCCGTTGCCACCGTATCCCGTTGTTTGTCGGTGGTGCAACCACCAGCAGAGCGCATACCGCCATCAAGATTGCGCCAAATTATGAAGGTCCGGTAGTCCATGCCACGGACGCTTCCCGTACCGTCACCATCATCCAGCAGTTGCTGTCTGACAACACCCGTGATGCTTATATCCAGTCGGTGAAAGAAGACTATGAACGTCTCCGGGAACTGCATGCAGGCAAGAAGTCACGCAAGATGCTGACGATTGGTGAAGCCCGGGAAAACCATCTTGCCCTGTCTTTTGACGGAGACAAGACGCCGAAAAAACCGGTCTATATGGGACAGCGTTTCCTGCGGAATATCAGCCTTGAAATGCTGTCAGGTTACATCGACTGGCAGCCTTTCTTCCGGGTCTGGGACCTGCCAGGCTCTTTTCCTGCCCTGCTGGATGACCCAGAACATGGAGAACAGGCACGCAAGGTGTTTGATGACGGCAAAGCCATGCTGGACAGACTGATCAAGTCCCAAGCGCTCACTGCCAATGCTTCCATTGCTCTGATGCCTGCCAACCGCATGGGTGATGACGATATTGAAATCTATACCGATGAAACCCGTTCCGAAGTCGCTTTCACCTACTATGGTGTCCGGCAGCAGGAAGAAAGGCCTGTCATCAAAAGCTCACGCCAGCCCTACCAATGTCTGGCAGATTTCATCGCACCGAAAGGAACACCTGACTATCTTGGCATGTTTGCCGTGACAGCCGGTGTCGGCATCGAGAAATGGTTGGAAACGTTCAGCAAGGAAAACGATGATTATAATAGCATCCTGCTGAAGGCGGTGGCAGACCGTCTGGTCGAAGCGTTATCCGAATATCTGCATGAACTTGTCCGGAAGGATTTGTGGGGATACTCACCGGACGAAAATTTCAACCATGAGGAACTCCGACGGATGCCATACCGTGGTATCCGCCCAGCTCCTGGGTATCCAACCTGTCCTGAACATACAGTGAAAGGCGATATCTTCAAGCTGTTGCAGGCTGACCGGATTGGCATGAGCCTAACCGAGAATTATGCGATGCTGCCGACCGCTTCCATCATCGGTTTCTATTTTGCCCATCCAGATGCGAAATATTTTGCAGTCGGTAGGATTGGCGAAGACCAGGTGGATGATATGGCTGCACGCCGGGGCGTGTCCAAGGAGCTGCTTTCTAAATGGCTTGCCCCGATGCTGCGGTAAGGCTGTCTTCTGTCTGGTTTGAACAGGAAAGAACCCAAATGACTCAATCCATCTGTTATGCCATTGAACCCATTGACCCATATAGCCATCTGTTCCATGTTGACCTGACAGTGGCTGAACCTGCCACTGATGGCCAGTGCTTCAACCTGCCGACCTGGATACCCGGCAGTTATATGATCCGCGAGTTTTCCCGCAACATCATCCAGATGGAAGCCATTTGCAACGATGTACCAGTGCCGTTGACAAAACTGGACAAGAACCACTGGCAGGCTGCGCCTTGCAACGGTCCCCTGACTGTCAGCTATGATGTCTATGCCTGGGATCTTTCAGTGCGTACTGCCCATCTAGACCAGACGCATGGTTTCTTCAATGGCTCCAGTGTTTTCCTGGAGGTCCAAGGCAATGAAGCTAAACCGTTAGTCATTGATATCAAGCGTCCGTTCGGTGAACAGTATGACAACTGGCAGGTCATCACTGCATTGCCGGAACTGGATGCTGCCCGCTATGGTTTCGGCACTTACCATGCTGCCAATTATGATGAGCTGATTGATTCCCCGGTTGAGCTGGGTACCTTCATATTGGGACAGTTTGATGCTCATGGCACACTGCATGAGATTGCTGTGACCGGTCATATCCCGAATCTGGATATGATACGGCTTGAGAAAGACCTGAAAACCATCTGTGAAACAGAAATTGCTTTCTTTGAACCGGATTCAAAACGTTCCCCGGTTGAGCGGTATGTTTTCCTGATTATGGCAGTCGGCAACGGCTATGGCGGTTTGGAACACCGAGCCTCGACAGCACTGCTCTGTTCCAGAAAATCCCTGCCCAGCACCGCAACCCCTGAACAGGATGGCAAACTCTCTGATGATTACGTCCAGTTCCTGGGACTGTGCAGCCATGAGTATTTCCATACTTGGCATGTAAAACGCATCAAGCCAGCCGCATTCATCCCCTATCAGTTGGATGCCGAGACCGATACCCGAATGCTCTGGCTGTTTGAGGGATTCACCAGTTATTTTGATGACCTGATTCTGTTTCGAAGCGGAGTGATTGATGCAAGTACTTACTTGCGTCTTGTTGCAAAAACTATCAATGGCGTGATGCGGGGCAAAGGATATTTAAGGCAAAGCATCTCAGATGCCGGGTTTGATGCTTGGACCAAGTATTATCAGCAGGATGAAAATTCACCGAATGCCTTGGTC
>CAVERB010000067.1:15097-33070 GCA_963618105.1 Oxalobacter sp.
TCCCTCGTTGCATTACTGCTGGATCTGACCATTCGGGAAGCAACAGGCAACCGTCATTCATTGGATGATGTGATGCGCCTGCTGTGGCAGCGTTTCGGCAAGCCTTTCGATAACGGTCAGCCAGTCGGAATGACCGATGATGAAGCCAAACATGCGTTGGAAACCACCTGTGGGAAAGACCTCTCGGATTTCTTCAACCGCTATATCTATGGGACAACAGTCCTGCCACTGGCTGAAGCATTTGCCCGCTTTGGCGTTACGATGAAAAACAATGCTGATGCCAGCAAACCAAGCCTGAACATCCGGGTCAGGCAGCATGGCAACGACTGCGTTGTCTCCCATGTCTATGAAAACGGCACAGCCCATTATGCGGGTGTGGCTACGGGAGATGTCCTGCTGGCGATTGATGGCATCCGCGTTTCTGCCGATGGCGGTTCCATCGCCAGACAGCTTTCACGCTATGCTTTAGGAGATACTGTCGATATCCATGTCTTCCGCCGGGATGAGCTGATGAAACTGCCTGCCATCCTAGTTAGCGAGGATGCGCCGGAATATACACTCACCTTGATGGAAAATGCGATTGGTGGGATGAAAACAGCCAGAAAGGCATGGCTGGGCGAATAACAATACCTGTCTTTTCAGGCAAACAGCCTTGCCAGTTCTTCCCCCGGTTCTGGACCCCGCATGAACGCTTCCCCGACCAGGAAAGCATTAACCTGATGCTGGCGCATGGCAGCGACATCTTCACGGGTCCGGATACCGGATTCCGTCACCACCAGCCTGTCTTCGGGAACCATCGGCAGCATATCAATGGTGTGCTGGATGGATGTTTCAAAAGTCCGCAGGTCACGGTTGTTGATGCCAATCAATGGTGTCTTCAACCTGAGTGCCCGTTCCAGTTCCGCCGGATTATGGGATTCGACAAGCACATCCAGCCCCAACCCATGGGCACAAGCCTCCAATTCTGCCATCTGAACATCAGCCAGTGCCGCCACAATCAGCAGGATGCAGTCCGCTCCCCAGGCTGCCGCCTGATAGACCTGATAGGGGTCAATGATGAAATCCTTGCGCAGGACTGGCAGGGAACAAGCATTCCTTGCCTGTCCAAGATAGGCAGGAGCCCCTTGGAAGAATGTTATGTCAGTAAGCACTGACAAACAGGCTGCACCGTGTTTTTCATAGCTTCTGGCAATATCATCTGGATGGAAATCCGGTCGGATAATGCCTTTGGAAGGCGATGCCTTCTTGACTTCGGCAATGACTGCGGCTTTACCTTCTGCAATCTTCATGCGCAAGGTTTTTTCAAATCCCCGATGGTTCTGATGCAAGGCAGAATCACTTTCGACCTGCTGCTGCAAATCAGCCAAAGACTGCTGCTGCTTGGCTTCTGCAATCTCGACTGCCTTGACTTCAAGGATCTTGTTAAGGATATCCATCATCTGTTCCTTCTTTCGGGAAAAAATGGTTCAGGCTACCTGTTGTGTGAATGCAACAAACTGGTCGAGCTTGTTTTTCGCCGAACCGTTCCTAAGTGCTTCCTGTGATTGTTTCAAGCCTTCAGCAATGGATGGCACAATCCCTGCTGCATAGAGGGCGGCACCGGCATTCAAGGCAACGATATCAGCCGCAGGAGATGCCCTGCCACTCAGAACATCCAGGACGATTTCCTTAGATTCTTCAACACCGGAAACCCTGAAATTGCGGCTTGAATACATCCGCAGACCGAAGTCTTCAGGATGGATGTCATATTCTCGGACATGCCCATCAATCAGTTCCCCGACTAGGGTGGATGCTCCCAGGGAAATCTCATCCAGATTGTCCTGTCCCCAGACAACCAATGCCCGTTTGAGCCCAAGCTGTTGCAAGACCCGGCTCTGGATACCGACCAAATCAGCATGGAAAACCCCCATCATCATATTCGCGGCGAAAGCAGGGTTGGTCAACGGTCCCAGGATATTGAACACGGTCCGAACACCCAGTTCCTCTCGGACAGCCTTGACATGCCGCATCGCACTATGATGCGCTGGGGCGTACATGAAACCGATACCAGTTTCCTCAATGGAACGAACAATCTGTTCCGGCGACAATGCCAGGTTGATGCCCAAGGCTTCCAGGAGATCTGCGCTGCCGGAGGAAGAGGAAACGCTGCGAGAACCATGCTTGGCGACTTCTGCCCCACAGGCTGCCGCCACAAACATGGCAGTAGTCGAGATATTGAATGTCTGTGCGCCATCCCCGCCGGTTCCCACGATGTCCAGCAGTTTCTCAGGATGTTTCACCGGCACTTTCAGAGCAAATTCGCGCATGATTTCCGCCATTGCCGCAATTTCTCCGACAGATTCTTTCTTGACCCGCAGACCAATGGCAAGTGCGGCAACCATGACTGGCGACATATTGCCGCTCATCACCTGGCGGAATAGGCCAAGCATTTCATCATGGAAAATTTCCCGATGGTCAATGCAACGGGTCAGGGCTTCCCGTGGAGTAATGGTCTTCATGATTGCCTTTCAAGAAAATTCTTCAACTGCTGATGCCCATATTCAGACAGGATGGATTCCGGATGGTATTGGACCCCCTCAATGTCGAAGGTCTTATGGCGGACACCCATGATTTCCCCATCTTCAGTCCAAGCAGTGATTTCAAGGCAGTCTGGCAGGCTTTCCCGCTCAATGGCAAGGGAATGGTAACGTGTTACCGTAAACGGGCTGGGCAATCCCTTGAAAACACCTGTGCCGTTATGGAACACTGGAGAGACCTTACCGTGCATCGCCTGCTTGGCATGGACAATCCTGCCCCCAAAGACCGCCCCAATCGACTGATGTCCCAAACAGACACCGAATATCGGTTTTTTTCCTGCAAAATGTTTCAGCACTTCCATGGAGATTCCTGCCTCATAGGGTGTCTTTGGACCAGGGGAGATGCAGATATGGTCTGGATTCAGTTTCTCGATTTCTTCAATGGTAATCCGGTCATTGCGGTAAGTACGGACATCAACGCCCAGTTCACCAAAATACTGGACAATGTTGTATGTAAAAGAATCATAGTTGTCTATCATCAGCAACATGGCTGTCACCTTTTATCGGTATACGTTGATGGAAGAACTGGCTTACGCCAGCAGAGCTAAGGATATGGAAGCCTTGAGGCACAGGAACAGTCAGGCAGACATACGCCAACGCCAGCGCAATGGAATCAGATAGATTGAAGAAAGGATTGCTTTGTACATAGTCTGATTATTGCCCAAGCCCGTGCGATTGGCAAGAGCCTGAAACCATCAGGTTTCCCCGCCCCCTTCCTCGTCCTCCTGCCGGGAAGGAACACGGTATGCTTCATCAGCCCAGGCACCCAGGTCAATCTGACGACATCTGTCAGAACAGAAAGGCCTGAATGGGCTTTTCTCAGTCCATTCAACATTTTTGCCACAAATCGGGCATTTAACAGTCAATACCATAAACCACTCTCCAGTCTTGCCTGTTACTGGCAATTTTTCTTCAGGCTACAGCTTCCTGCGCCAGTTTCAGGTAAACCATATGCAGACATTCCACTTCGCGCCTAATCTCATCAGCACCACGGTCGTTCACAATCACATCATCTGCCCTGGCAAGGCGCTGCTGACGCGTTGCCTGCGTTGCAATGATGGCCTTTGCCTGCTCAGCAGAAAGGTTGCTACGCTGTATCACCCGCTGCACCTGAAGGGATTCTGGACAATCCACCACCAGGATACGGGTTCCCATCCCTTTCCAGACAGGCAGATCTATCAGCAGCGGATTGACAAAGATGACATAACTGCCATCCGCTTCAAGCGCCTGTTGGAAACAGATATCCCGAATCAACGGATGCAGAATCCTCTCCAGTTTAAGCCGTTCCGCTGGATTGCCAAACACCCTTTCCCGCATCATTGCCCGGTCAAGTGCGCCATCAGCAGCAATGAACGCTTCCCCAAACGCCTGGCGGATAGGTTCAATCCCCGCACCGCCAGGCATGGTTAGCCCACGGGAAATGACATCGGCATCCACAATGGAGGCTCCCAGTTCCTCAAAGATATCCGAGACGAATGTCTTGCCACTTCCGATACCGCCAGTCAGTCCAATTGAAAAACGGGTATAGTCCATATGCCTGTTCTGATCTGTTTCCCGCCTCTCATGACAGGATGAAATCAATTTGTTCCTGCATCCCTGCTATCGGTGACCGGGTAAACCCTCCTTTGACAAAACGCGCCATCCGTCCCATCAGGCAGTTCATTAATAGATTGCTTCGCATGATAGCGGAAGCCTCATCCAAATGTGCCTCCTGTGTGGCGGCAAGCCGCATTGCCTGGCGAAGTGTCAGTTCCACACGGTCAAAAAACTGGTTCATCCGTTTCTGGAGCCGTGGATTCTCGTTAATCAAGGCATCCCCCATCATCACACGGGTCATGCCCGGATTCTTTTCCGCAAAGCCCAGCAACAGCCTGGCAATGTTCTGAACCTGAACCAATCCCCGCTCTTCATTGTCACAAATCCGGTTGATGACACCGAATATGCCAGACTCAATGAATTCAATCAGTCCCTCGAACATTTGTGCCTTGCTGGCAAAATGCCGGTACAGCGCTGCTTCGGATATTCCCAGCTTTGCCGCCAGCGCAGCAGTGGTAATCTTTCCACTCTGCGGCTCTTCAAGCATCATCGCCAAAGCCTGAAGGATCTGTTGCTTCCGTTCTCCTGTTTTCTTCCTGGCCATAAACTTCACTTATCAGCAAAACACCGTCCCAACCGAAGGACAGACCTCACCTTGAGATTGACATAGGCGGGACGTCCTGCCGCTATTTTCCGACGGGGATGCGCATACGCATGAATGGATTGATGGCTACGGTCAAGGTACTGCGTGACAAGCACGGTCCCTAAGCCTGCTATTTTAGCGGTTTTCAGGCTTCGCATATCATCTTCAACCAGCATACACTGCGAAGGTGTGGTTTTCAGTAAAACGGGAAGATGACGAAAAAAACGCTTTGAGGGCTTTGGCGTGTATCGGCCTGCCAGGCACATGGTCTCAATGGAGATGATCCGTTCAAAAAATGGGGTCAGTCCCAAGATTGCCAGAACCTGCCGAGCATAGTTTCCAGAGGAATTCGTCAGCAGGATTTTCCTACCGGGCAGATGGCGGAAAAAACGCCTGAGTCCTTTTTCAGCATGGATCATGGCAGACAGGTTCTTGAACTGATGCGCAGCTTTCAGGAACTGTCCTGCCCGGTGGTTTGGCACCTTGCTGATCCCCAGCAATGTCGCCCCATACCGCCGCCAGAATGATTGCCTGAGCGCATCTGCCTCACCATCCGGAAGCACAGTATCATCCTTACTGCAATGCGCAGCGATCCAACCATTCATATTCCTGCTGATCTGTGGAAAAATCTCAGCAGAAGCATCATGGAGGGTATTGTCGAGATCAAACAGCCAAAGCAGGTTTCTTTTTGGGGTCATTGCATCCATCCAATGAAAACCCCGTTAAGCATCAGCAACTTAACGGGGTGGTATTTCCTTATTCATGAACCTGCTCTGTTGGTTCCCACAGCAGCAGTCATCTCCGTTTGGTCTTGGCAGTCACGGGTTTGGCCTGTGAAGCCGCTGCTTGTTCTGCTGCAATGACCTTGTCTGCCTGCTTGTTGATGTAATAATGATGTGCGATGGAAAGCACATTATTGACTATCCAGTACAGCACCAAACCTGCCGGGAAGAAGAAGAAAGTGATCGAGAACGCAATCGGCAGGAACATCATGATCTTCGCCTGCATCGGATCAGGCGGTGGAGGGCTCATCTTCTGCTGGAGGAACATGGTACCCGCCATAACAACAGGCAGAATGTACCATGGGTCAGGTGCCGCCAGGTTATGGATCCAACCCAGCCATGGCGCATTACGGATTTCGATAGAAGCCAGCAGCACCCAGTATAGAGAAAGGAACACTGGAATCTGTACAATCATCGGCAGGCAGCCACCAGCCGGATTGATCTTCTCCCGTTTATAGAGGCTGATCATTTCCGTCTTCATGGTCTGTGGGTCATCCTTGTACCGTTCTTTCATACGCTGGATGACCGGCGTGAATTTGCGCATCCTCGCCATGCTCTTGTACCCCATATGGGATAATGGGGAAAGAACCAACTTGATAAGGATTGTCAGGATGACAATCGTCCACCCCCAGTTGCCGACTTCATCATAGATACGGTTCATCAGCCAGAAAATCGGTTTTGCCACGACCGTCAGGAAACCATAGTCCTTGACCAGGTCCAGACCTGGTGCGGCTTTTTCAAGCAACTTGGTATCCTGCGGTCCCATATAGAGATCGGTGTCGTTGGATACCGTCTGTTGCGGCTGGATCATCTTGCCGCCTTCTGTGACCTGGAGTTCAGTACCGATACAATAGAGGTCTTCCCCCAATTTTTTCGCATAGTTCTCGCGATTGAGTCCATCAGTAGGAATGAAGGCAGAGACGAAGTAATGCTGGACCATGGCAATCCAACCGTTCTTGGTATCTCTGACAAATTTCTCACCGGTACCGTTCTCAGTAAGGTTGTCAAACTTCAGTTTCTGGAATTTTTCCTCGCCAGAATAGACAGCAGGTCCCGTGAAAGTACTGACGAAACGTGATTGGCCTTCTGGGCGGCTGCTGTCACGGACCAACTGTACATACAGTTTCGCATTGATCGGTTCACCTGTCAGGTTAGTGATCTGGTGGTTCACATCAACCAAATAGCTGCCACGTTTAAAGGTGAGGGTCTTGACCAAACGAACGCCGTTCTGGGTTGCATCCATGACAACCTTGACCTCATCCTGGCCATCTGCCAGGGTAAAGTTCCCAGGATGGATATTGAAATGGGTTGCATGGTTAGGGTAAAGCCCTCCTGAAAGACCGGTCTGAGCCAAATAGACGCGGGGTGGATTGTCCTCAAACAGTACCATGTCCTTCTGGAAATCATTGTCAGGATATTTCAACAGTTCCAGATTCTGGAAAACACCGCCATTGGCGTTGATGGTCAGCTTGAAGACATCGGTCTGAACCGTGATAACATCTGCAACAGCCTGCCGTTTTGTCTCTTCCTGTTTTGCTTCTTCAGCAGCAGCATTGGCCTTTGTGACTTTTTCCATCGGAAGACCTGCCGGCTCTGATGTCTTGGCCTCTTCTTTCTTCTCTGAACTGCGGTAGCTGAATATCAGTGAAGATCCCCCGTTGTAGACAACCCAGTTATCCCAGAGCATAAACAACGCTATAAGCAGGATAATAATCAGCGTTGTGCGTTTCTTGACGTCCATAATTATCGGATAGCTATATCAATTGCTGTTTTTCTTAAACCATTTTCCACAACGGCATCCCCAACCCTTCTTTGGAACAGGGTCATAACCACCGGGATGAAAAGGATGGCACTTCAACAGGCGTATCAATATCAGGAAAATGCCCTTAATGCAACCATGCATCGAAAGCGCCTGGATGGCATAGGCAGAACATGTTGGATAAAAACGGCAATTGGGACCCAGCAATGGACTAATCATCAACTGATAGCCCCTTATCAACAGAATAAGGAAGCTTTTCAGTGGTGATCTCAGAAAGGCTTTGAAGAAGCTTTCTTTTCCTGGATCTTTCCGCATTGTCCTACAAGCCGGGTCAATTCCTGGTAAAGCATCTGTTTCAGAAACCTGCCAGTAGCAGGCTGATGGCGTGCATTAGGCGGGGATGACAGACGGATGACACAGTCCAGTCCAGACAGCTGGCTCTGCCGGAAGATTTCCCTGCAAAGCCGTTTCACCGTATTGCGTGTTACTGCCCTTGGGGCAAACCGTTTGGCAGCAACGATACCAAGTCGAGCCTGCCTAAGCTGATTGGGTCTGGCATAGATGACAAAATGATCTGTCCTTACACAGGGACGCATACGAAAAACGGATGAGAATTCATCCGTTTTGCGAAGACGCCGATCGGAAGGAAATTCTCCGCTCACACAATCAGCTTCAATAATGGCTGTTTATCAAACGGCCAGGCGCTTACGGCCTTTTGCACGACGTGCGTTCAGGACGGCGCGACCGTTCTTGGTAGCCATACGGACACGGAAACCATGAGTGCGTTTACGACGCACAACTGAAGGTTGATAAGTACGTTTCATGATGATCTCGCTAATTAATCAGCAAAAATAAATTCGGGTTATGGCACTTCCGGTCGGAACAGACTTGATACTACCTACGGCGGCTGATATCCAAACAAAGCACCACCTTATGCGTAAGGAATCAATAATTAGACCGTATCATTGTATGACCTGTCAATACTAAACACGTTACTTTGTTGAAATCGCCCAAAAAAATAGGCTTTCTGTGGATAACCTGTCTGTTTAAGGGTAAAATAGCTTCCTAGAATGAATTGATATCTAACTGAAATCCGCTGGGTTTCCTTCATTTCCCGATGTTTTCAAGGAACTGATACTCATGGGGTTTTCTTGCCTGTTTTTAATGCTGTTTTATTACTGAATCATGGAATCTTTATGGCAGAATTGTCTTTCCCGACTTGAGCAGGAAGTCGCTCCCCAGCAGTACGCCACGTGGATCAAACCGCTTATCCTGGTGGAATGCCGTGAAGATCAATTGCATATCGCTGCACCGAGCTTTGTCAAACGGGACTGGGTCAAACAGCAGTTTGCAGGACGCATCGCTGAACTGGCATCGGAAATCCTCGGCACCCCTGTCGAAGTACAGGTATCCGTTGCCAAGAAAAAAAACGCCTCAGCCCCTGCATCCGCCCAGCAACCTGAAAACCAGTCCTTGGCACTGCCTTCTATTGAGCCTCTTGTCGAACCGGATTCAGCAGACAACCCCATCTGTGAACAGGACCGTATTAATGCAGGCATCAATGCTGAGATGACCTTTGATAGTTTTGTCACAGGTAAGGCGAACCAGCTAGCGCGTGCCGCTGCCATCCAGATTGCAAACAACCCAGGCACTTCCTACAACCCGTTATACCTGTTCGGCGGTGTCGGGCTTGGCAAGACCCATCTGATCCAAGCGATTGGAAACCAGGTCCTGAAAGAAAAACCTTCAGCAAAAATCCGATACATCCATGCTGAACAGTATGTCAGGGACGTAGTGAATGCTTACCAACGTAAAAACTTTGATGACTTTAAACGCAGTTACCATTCGCTGGATATGCTACTGATTGACGACATCCAGTTCTTTGCCGGCAAAAGCCGGACACAGGAAGAATTCTTCTATGCGTTTGAAGCACTCATCGCCGCCAACAAGCAGATCATTATTACCAGTGACACCTATCCTCAGGATATCTCAGACATGGAAGATCGTTTGACATCCCGTTTTGCTTCAGGTCTGACAGTCGCAATCGAACCACCTGAACTGGAGATGCGGGTAGCGATCCTGATCAAGAAGGCGGCCCAGATAGGGATTGCCCTGAATGAGGACGTAGCTTTCTTCATCGCCAATCTCCGACAATCCAATGTTCGTGAGTTGGAAGGGGCATTGAACAATGTTGTCGCCCATTCCAAGTTCATGAGCCAGGAGATCACGGTTGACTTAGCGAAAGAAGTCCTGAAAAGCACTTCTCCTTCCAGTCTGGTTTCCGTTGAAACCATCCAGAAAGCAGTTGCTGAGTATTACCGTATCAAGGTGGCGGATATGTATTCCAAGCGTCGCCCAGCCAATATCGCCAGGCCCCGTCAGATTGCGATGTATCTTGCCAAGGAACTGACCCAGAAAAGCCTGCCTGAGATCGGTGAACAATTTGGAGGCCGTGACCATACAACCGTCCTGCATGCTGTTCGGAAAATCACTCAGGAAAGATTAAAGAATCATGAACTTAATCATGAGCTACATGTGCTTGAACAGACTGTAAAACGCTGATCTTCATGATGACAGATCCGATTTGATTAACTGACATTGATATTCAAGGAAAAACTATGCAATTGGTTAAAACCGGCCGTGATGAAATCCTCCGCCCCCTGCAGACTGTCAGCGGCATTGTGGAACGCCGTCAGACATTGCCGATTCTTGCCAACATCTTGATCCGCAAACAGGGCCATGACATTTCTTTCCTCTCTACGGATACTGAAATCCAGATCATCACCCATGCGCCTATCGGCACGGATGAAGAGGATGTCTCCACTACTGTAGCAACACGCAAGCTGCAGGATATCCTGCGTACCTTGCCTGACGCTTCCGATGTGACCCTTTCCCTGAATGACAAGAAACTGGTTGTTTCCGCAGGACGTTCCCGCTTCTCGCTCCAGACACTGCCTGCCGAGGACTTTCCCATCGTCAGTCAGCCTGCTGAGTTTGACGCTTCAGTCTCCCTGCCGCAGAAAGACCTGAAAAACCTGCTTGGCATGGTCTATTTCGCCATGGCGCAACAGGATATCCGCTATTATTTGAATGGCCTTCTGCTCCAGCTTGACGGCAAGCACATCAATGCTGTCGCAACGGATGGTCATCGTCTGGCTTTCTGCATGCTGGAAACCGGACAGGAATACGAAAAACGTGACCTCATCATCCCCCGCAAGACGGTCATTGAGCTGCTACGCTTGTTGGAGGAAAACGATGAGACTGTTCGTATTGATTTCGCCCAGACCCAGATCCGTTTTGTATTCGGTTCCGTCGAGCTCATCTCCAAACTGGTTGAGGGCAAGTTCCCGGACTATACACGTGTCATCCCCAAAAATTACACCAGCCGGTTTGTGATTTCCCGTGATGCATTGCTCCGTTCCCTGCAACGTGCAGCCATTATGACCTCAGATAAATACAAAGGTATCCGCTGCATCCTGGCATCTGACAGCCTGAAAATCAATTCCACAAATGCCGATCAGGAAGAAGCCTTAGAAGAGCTTGAGATTGATTTCAATGGAGATGGGTTTGAAATCGGCTTCAATGTCACTTACCTGCTTGATGTCTTGGGCAATCTGAAGAATGATGATATGCAGATTGAGCTGGCAGACGGCAACTCATCTGTCCTGATGACCATTCCAGAGAACAGCAGCTTTAAATATGTCGTCATGCCAATGCGCATCTGATAGCACCGCAGGATAAAGTCCCTTCCTGCCAGAAAACCCCGCCTTTTGCAAAAGAGGTGGATTTGGGTGTTTTTTAAGGAAAGCCTTCCATGTCACAAACTGAATCCAAAGATTACGGCGAACATGAAATTAAGATCCTTGAAGGTCTGGAAGCCGTCAGGAAACGTCCAGGCATGTACATCGGCGATACATCCGATGGCACAGGTCTGCATCATCTTGTCTTTGAAGTGCTTGACAACTCCATTGATGAGGCATTGGCGGGTTATTGCTCCGAAATCCAGGTAACTCTGCACAGCGACAACTCTATTTCCGTGACCGATAATGGGCGGGGTATCCCGACCGGCATCAAGTTTGACGACAAGCATGAACCGAAACGTAGCGCCGCCGAGATTGTGATGACTGAGTTGCATGCAGGCGGTAAATTCGACCAGAACGCCTATAAGGTTTCCGGTGGTCTTCATGGTGTGGGAGTCTCTTGCGTCAATGCCTTATCCACGCTGCTGAAACTGACGGTCTGGCGTGACGGCAAAGAACACTATATGGAATTTGAACGGGGACTGCCCGTCCGCACGACGACCCAAATTATCAATGGTGTAGAATGTGCGCCTATCGCCGAAATTGGTTCTTCTAACCGTCAGGGCACCCGCGTCCGCTTTTGGCCGGATGCCTCTATCTTCAGCACCATTGAACTGCAATATGACATCTTGGCGCGCCGCATCCGTGAATTGTCGTTCCTGAACAATGGTGTCCATATCCGCCTGCTTGATCAGCGGACTGGTAAAGAAGAGGTTTTTGCCTATGAGGGTGGTACTCGTGGCTTTGTGGAATACATCAACCGAGGAAAGACCGCCATGCACCCGACCATTTTCCAGGCAACTGGAGAACGGATCAGCGAACAAGGAACACCTGTCTCTGTTGATATCTCAATGCAGTGGAACGATTCCTATAACGAACAGGTACTCTGCTTCACCAACAACATTCCACAACGTGATGGCGGTACCCATCTGACTGGTCTGCGTTCCGCAATGACTCGTGTCATCAACCGTTATATTACCGACAACGAACTGGCAAAAAAAGCAAAAGTTGATATCACCGGGGATGATATGCGTGAAGGACTGACCTGTGTCCTATCTGTAAAGGTGCCAGAACCGAAATTTAGCTCCCAAACCAAGGACAAGCTCGTCTCTTCTGAAGTCCGTGGCCCTGTTGAAGAAATCATCACCAAGACGCTGACTGACTTCCTGCAGGAGAAGCCAAATGACGCAAAGATCATCTGTTCCAAGATTGTTGAAGCGGCCCGCGCCCGTGAAGCGGCTCGTAAAGCCCGTGAACTGACCCGCCGTAAAGGAGTCCTGGATGGACTGGGCCTTTCCGCTAAGCTGGCTGACTGCCAGGAAAAAGATCCTGCGCTCTGTGAGCTGTACCTTGTTGAAGGGGATTCCGCTGGCGGCTCTGCAAAACAGGGACGTGACCGGAAATTCCAGGCAATCCTGCCTCTACGCGGCAAGGTTCTGAATGTTGAAAAGGCTCGTTTTGAGAAGATGCTGTCTTCCGAACAGATCACAACCCTAATTGCGACATTAGGCACCAGTATCGGACCTGATGAATTCAATATTGATAAACTGCGTTACCACCGCATCATCATCATGACGGATGCAGACGTGGATGGTGCTCATATCCGGACGTTGCTGTTGACCCTGTTTTACCGCCAGATGCCGCAGCTGATTGAGCGGGGCTACGTCTATATTGCCCAGCCTCCGCTCTACAAGATCAAGAACGGTCGTGATGAACGCTACCTGAAAGATGACCTGGAAGAAGCGAACCATATGATGGAAATCGCCTTGCAAGATGCTTCCCTGTTGCCACAAGACAGCGGTGAAGCCATCCGTGGCGAAAAACTGAAAACCATGGCAGACCGCCATACCATTGCCTACAATATCATTGGCAGATTGTCCCGACTGATTGGCCAAGATGTCCTGGCAGCCATCATGAATGGGGTCCGTTTACGGCTAGATTCTCCCGAAGCAGCCCATGCCTCAGCAACTGCTCTGGGTAACGCCTTACAAGATCCAGCCATTACGGTTGAAGTCCAGCCTGATGGACATGGCAATGCTGCCCTTGCCATCAAACGAACCACTTATGGCAATGTCCATGTCACGACCATTGACCGTGATTTCACTGAAGGCAACGATTACCGGCTGTTGGAGAAAACAGCGGCTGATTTTCTTGAACTGATGGGCAGCGGCGCTATCATCTGTCGCGGTGAGGGAGAGAAAATGAAACAGTCAGCTGTCCGCAATTTCCATCAGGCAATGCAATGGCTCCGTGAAGAAGCCGAAAAAGGGGTTTCTAAACAACGCTATAAGGGATTGGGAGAAATGAATCCGGAACAGCTGTGGGAAACAACAATGGATCCTGCCTCACGCCGTTTGCTGCGTGTCCGTATTGAAGATGCCATTGCTGCTGACCAGATTTTCACCACTTTGATGGGAGAAGAAGTCGATCCACGCCGCCGATTCATAGAAAGCAATGCCCTGTTGGCAGGCAATATTGACATCTGAGCTGTTGACGGATCCGTTATAGGATTCCTATAACGTCTTACAGGCTTTGCGCTATCTGAAAGCCGTGTCAGATGGCTTCTGTGCGTGCAATCAACCAATTCCTGGCTTTGATCGCAATCCGAGGCAACAACTTCTCACGGACACCCATATGGTATCGATTCAGCCAGTTTTTCTCGGCTTCCGTCAATAGGGAAACCACTATGCAACGGGTATCTATTGGGCATTGGGTCAATGTCTCAAATTTCAGGAAATCTCCGAAATCCGTCTGACCGGCAGCCACTGTTGCGGACAGATTCTCTATGCGAATCCCCCATTTACCTGGTCGGTAAAGCCCTGGTTCAATGGAAGTCACCATGCCTTCTTCCATGGCGGTCTGGGGTGTTGGACTGCCATGATAAGAAATGCCCTGCGGCCCCTCATGGACATTCAGGAAAAAACCAACACCATGACCAGTTCCATGACCAAAATCAATTCCCTGTTCCCATAAAGGTTTCCGGGCAATGGCATCAATCATGGGCGATGGGATTGATCGTGGAAAATGAGCTGTGGATAACGCAATCACACTTTTGAGCACCAATGTGAAATCACGCTTCTGTGTCTGGGTTGGAACTCCGACAGGAATGACACGCGTCATATCGGTTGTCCCCCTAAGATATTGCCCACCGGTATCAATCAGCAACAAGCCATTGTTCTTGATGGTGGAAAACGACTCTTTGGTTGCCTGGTAGTGTGGCAATGCACCGTTTTCATTGAACCCAGCAATCGTACCGAAACTTGGGGAAATATAATCACTGCGCCTTGAACGGCATACTTCGATCTTTTCAGCGACAGTTACTTCTGAAACAACAACACCTCGCTGCTGTACCGCATCAAACCAGGCCTGGAATTCGCAAAATGCAGCACCATCATCAATCATCAGGTCACGGATATGGTCCAGTTCCTTGGGAGCTTTCCGAGACTTCAGTAACAAAGTCGGGTTAACTGCCTCAACAAGACGAATATCCTCAGGCAATGCTGAAACCATTGTCCAGGAAGTCCGCTGTGGATCAATCAGCAATGAGGCTCCTCCCGGTATCTGTGACAGTTTTTCGCAAACAGCCTCATAAGGATACAGTTCAATACCTTCATTGACCAGTACCTGTTGAATGCCATAAGGAATTTTCTGTTCAGAAACAAATAGTTGGATGGTTTCTTTCCCTACCAGGAGATAACTGATGAAAACAGGGTTGTAAAGGATGTCGTCACCTCTCAAGTTCAGCGTCCATGCAATATCATCCAAGCTGCTGATAAATACCCATTCAGCATTTTTTCCTTTGATTTCTTCTCGGATTCGGGCAATCTTTTCCTGACGGGAAAACGCGACATAATCCAATCCATGTTCAAAGATAACACCTTCTGGAAGCTTCGGTCTGCCTGTCCAGGCTTCACAAACAGGATCAACATCCGTGCGCAATGTCATTGCATATTTTTCCAGTTTCGACTGCAGCTCCCTGCTCTGTCTCAAGGACAGCAGCCTGCCATCAACACCGACAACGGTTTCGGCGGGAAAATAGGACAGTATCCAATCAATATGGTTTTTGCTGTTGGCACCGGTCAGTCTGCATACTTCGATACTGCTGTTTTCCAACTGTTTTTCAGCTTGTTCCCAATAACGGCTGTCAACCCATAAAGATGCTTTTTCCATACCAATAACCAACGTGCCCGCAGAGCCGGTAAACCCCGAAAACCATGCCAGGCTTCGCCAATATTCAGGCAGGTATTCAGAAAGATGAGGATCAGCACTCGGCAAAATCAATACATCAACGGAAACCTTGTTCATTGCTTCACGCAATAATTGGATACGTTCTGGAACAGTTGTTTTGGAAGTCATAGTGATTTTATTGAAAACAATGGATTTTTAGATATTACGCCATATCCTGACAGGATTGGATATAACCCTTATCAATCGTACCTGCTTATTTACTGGTTTGCCTGTCAATAGGTTTAACATAGAATATCCTTGTGGGATAAAAAATGACCGGTGGAAAACCGATCATTTTTTGTGGATATCTTTGTTAATAACCAGCCAATCAAGAAGCACCTCTAATCCTTGCAAGCAATCCGTCAAGGACATCCAGATTGGCAAAATCGATAATCAACTTTCCTTTGCCTTTCGCACCAACCTTGAAACTGACCTTGGTAGCCAGCAGATCTGAAAGCTCTGTTTCCAGATTGACTAAATCCTGGGACTTGACCTTGACTGGTTTTGGAGGATTTTTCTGTCGGTTGATTTCTTGGGTAATCAATCTTTCCGCTTCCCGGACAGAAAGGCGTTTAGCAACAACCTGGGTTGCCAAAGCAATCTGAGTTGCGCCTTCAACAGCAAGCAATGCACGTGCATGTCCCATATCAATGTCACCTGCTGTTAGCATGGTCTGGACGGGTTCAGTCAGGTTCAGCAGACGTAATAGATTCGTGACAGCACTGCGAGAACGTCCAACAGACTGGGCAGCTTGTTCATGGGTGAAATTGAAATCACTGATCAAGCGCTTGATCCCCATGGCTTCTTCAAGAGGATTCAGGTCTTCACGCTGCATATTCTCAATCAATGCCATCGCAGCAGCGGCCTTGTCATCAACATCCTTGACAATGACAGGAATCTCTTTCAAGCCAGCAATCTGTGCCGCTCGGAAACGCCGTTCACCAGCAATAATCTCATAACGCTTGCCACCACGCTCATCCGCAACTGGACGAACAAGTATCGGCTGCATGACACCCTGTTCACGAATGGAAGCGGCCAGATCGTTCAAGGCACCCTCATCAATACGAGAACGGGGTTGGTATTTTCCTGCCTGTAAACGGGTCATGGAAAGCGAAGAAACCAGCGAGGATCCTGAGGAAAGGTCAGGTGCTGTGCCCAATAGCACTTCCAGTCCCCGACCAAGTCCTTTTTTCTTCTTAATGGCTGGATCACTCATAACAATATCCTTCCCATAAATTCAATCAATGCGCTGCCAGCCATGCCAATAACTCTTCTGCACACGCCAGATAAGCTTTA
This sequence comes from Oxalobacter sp., assembly GCA_963618105.1. Classification (GTDB taxonomy): domain Bacteria; phylum Pseudomonadota; class Gammaproteobacteria; order Burkholderiales; family Burkholderiaceae_D; genus Oxalobacter. Next base: position 31,717 of record CAVERB010000067.1, read on the forward strand.
GCTCCTTTTGAAGACGGATCAAAATCAACACCAGGTAAACCGTAGGATGGCGCTTCTGCCATACGGACATTACGTGGGATAACCGTTTTAAGCACCCTGTCGCCGAAATGTTTCTCCAGTTGATCAGAAACATGGACTGAAAGCGTTACACGTTTATCAAACATCACTCGCAATAACAGCAAACCAATGGTATTCAGCTGCGGATTCATATTGGAATAAACATGTCGAACAGTATTAAGCAAATCTGACAAGCCTTCCAGTGCAAAATATTCGCACTGCATTGGGATAATCACGCCATCAGCAGCGCAGAATGCATTCAACGTCAATAAAGACAATGCAGGTGGACAATCAATGAGAATGAAATCATATTCATCCTGCACAGCATCCAAGGCTTCACGCAGCCGCCTTTCACGGCGTTCCAGATTGACCATCTCTACCTCAGCAGCTGAAAGATCCCTATTGGCAGGCAACACTTCAAAATGGATGGCTGATGGACACTGACGGACCCGCTTGATATCCTCAAGTCCCAATAATACTTCGTAAACGGAAGCTTCCAGTTCTGACTTCTGGACACCACTGCCCATAGTTGCGTTACCTTGTGGATCCAGATCAATCAGCAAGACCTTCTGCTTAAGATGAGATAGGCTGGAAGCAAGATTGACTGCGGTCGTCGTTTTACCGACACCTCCCTTTTGATTAGCAATACAGAATACGGCAGCCATAAGGTTGTCCTTTTATTACTCTGGATTTTTTACTTCCATATTGAGGAAGCAGATATGTTCTTTTCAATAATGATTAAATGACGCTGTGCATTCAGGTGTGGCACAGCAAGTGGCACAATCCTGGCAACCGTCCATTGCTTATCAAGATTACTAATTTCATCTTCAGGAATCAATCCTTTCATTGCGTAAAAACGTCCTTTTTCACTCAACAGATGCGATGACAACATGACAAAATCGGAAAGATCTGAAAAAGCTCTGGAAATAATACCATCAAAGGATTTTGTCACTGACAGTTTCTCGACATGTCCTGTGTGGACTTTCACATTATCAAGACTAAGCTCTATCGTTGCCTGGCGGATAAAAGCCGTTTTTTTACTGACGATATCCACCATCTCAACAAACATCTCTGGACAGGAAATGGCGATGACCAGACCTGGAAGACCTCCTCCTGAACCAACATCCAGGATATGTGAACAACCGGATACCCATGGAACAATAGATAGCGAATCCAGAAGATGATGTGTCAACATTTGTTCCAGGTCACGGATAGCAGTCAGATTATAGACACCGTTCCATTTTTTCAATAGAAAAACATATTTAACCAATTGGTTTATTTTATAATCATCTAATAC
>CAVERB010000068.1:0-2502 GCA_963618105.1 Oxalobacter sp.
CTCTTAAGGATTTGACAGTACAAGCTATACAAGGAAATTCCAATCCCAGAATAACCTTGGATTGATTTATATAACTGGTAAGAATGTTCCTCAAGATTACCAAAAAGCTTTTGAATGGTTTTGTAAAGCTGGTTATCAGGGACATGTTGCTGCTTTATATAATATCGGATGTATGTATGAAAACGGTGATAGGGGGGGTGTAGTTCAGGATCATGAAAAAGCTTTAATTAGCTTTTTAATGTCAGCTAAACTCAGTTTTCCTTCTGCTCAAAGAAAAATTGAATCTCTTTAATCATTAAATTCCCTAATGAATTTAAGTAGAAATTTTTATTTACTAAATATTTAGATTTACTTCACATTTTATAAGTAGCTCAACAAGGAAATCTCTATGTCTGAATCAATAAGAAACCTTTTGAAAAAAGCCGAACAGGGCGATGCCCAGTCTCAATTCCTTGCCGGGATGCTGTTTGAAAAAGGACTGGGTATTGAAAAGGACATCGTCCAAGCATTGGTCTGGTATCAGAAAGCCATGGACCAAGGACACCGTGAAGCGAAAGGGCAGTTTGAAAAGCTGGCCGGATCCTCTCATAAACCGGCTAACAGCCAACCCAACCATCAGAAAACGATGAAAAAGGTACTGGATGAAGCCAGGATGGGCGGTTCAGCAGAAGACCGGCAACGGATGGCGCAAAGCGCCTATATGATGGCAAGGATGTCATTGTCAGGTGTCGGACCGGAAGGGATGCCTGTTGAGAAAAATGCCCGTGCCGCTTTCGATTATATGCAGTATGCCGCTGAGTATGGCCTCGCTGAAGCCCAATCTGACTTTGCAATGATGTTTTTTGAGGGCATTGGAACCAGCAAAGACGAACGGAAAGCATTTGAATGGTTCCAGAAATCAGCCGACCAAGGCTATCCGCCTGCCATGCACAATGTTGCCGCCTGCCACTTCACTGTCTTTAATAATCAGCGGTCTGCCTTTGAATGGTATCTCAAGGCAGCTGTGGCAGGGTATGAAAAATCTCAGTTGGTTGTCGGTCTGATGTTTCTCGAAGGTGTGGGAGTTCCGCTAAGCCTCCATGAGGCAATGACATGGCTGCAGCGGGCAGCCGCCCAAGGCAGCGAAGAGGCAAAGCAGGTGATTGCGGAAATAGTCAACAGGTGGGACTGATTCCATTGGATACAATCGAACTCGTCATGGCAATCGAAGGCGAATTTGGCATTGAAATAACTGACAGGCAGGCTGAAAGAATTGTCGCTGTCCAAGATACCATTGATTTTGTAATGGCATCTCTCAGGGAATAAGACCAATCTGATATTTCGCAGCCTGACAGCATTCTGGAGAAACTTCATTGATGGATACTGACAATTTCTTTTTCATTCTGGAACTTCCTTTCTCTCCGGTACCAGATACCGCAACGGTTGAGGAAGCCATTGCGAAAAAACAGAGCGAATGGTCCCGCCAGTTGAACAATCCCCGCAAGAAAGACAACGCCAAGAAATACCTGGCGGATGTCGGGCTGATGCAGATGTTCCTCTCCAATCCTGATACGAGGAAGACACTGGCAAGCCAGGCACAGAACATCCAGCAAACAAAACTGGCAGAACTCGAAAAGCTCCTGTCACTGAATTACACTGAAGAAACGCTCTCGGAAAAGGACATCAACTATCTGCTGAACCGGTATGGTTTCTACCAGATTACCGAGCAGCACATCAGAAACCTGTATCAGAATGTTCTGAACAGCCGGAAAAGCGAAGGCAGTCAAAAAAGCCGTCAGGAAGAATCTTGGCACCATATCAGCCTGCCTGACAAGTTCCTGATGGACAATATTGACCGTCAGTTGAAGATGCTTGACAAGGAAACCCTGTACGATTTCCTGAACCTGTCAAAACAGACCCACATCCAAGGGCTGTTGAACGCGTTGGACAGTCTGGAAAAGACCCTTCGGGAATCTGCCATCACTGACCAGAATGAGGCGGGCAAAAAACTCTGTGGATTTGCCCGTGATGTCTTTGCTTCGGAAGAAGAACGCCGGAAATATGACAACTACCTGGACATCAAGGCTTGGAACCACCTTTACCAATGGATTGACATCAATGCCGATACCAATGACAAGAATGTCGTACAGGTCGATTTCCTGAGTAGGCTTTTCCAGCAGCTTCCATCAGGTACCGATTATCGGAAAGTCGCGAAAGCCATCTCCCTATATTGCCGTTTCAGGAAATACCGGATTGCCGATACTGAAATCCGCTGCCCGCAATGTGGTGCGAAGAATAAACAGGCTTTCCTATGCGGCAAATGCGATGGTCCGCTCTTTTTCATACCCGGCAGCCAGAACCAGAACCCGACAAGACCAGCAACCAATCCTCATGAAGAGGATGACGATCTTGATACGATATATGGCAATGATTCTCTCAATCCTTCCTCGTCAAAGAGCAATTACCGGCAAAGACCGCTTGCTCGACCAAAAAGACCGCAGAATCCGTTTCCCGAACCAGTAC
>CAVERB010000069.1:0-21809 GCA_963618105.1 Oxalobacter sp.
GCCAGCAAGCGTGTTGATACCAGTGAACTGAAGTTGCTGACGAAAACAGCGCTTGCGGAAAAAGCCAGAAAGCGGCTGACATGGATTCAGTCTGAAAATCTCGCTTGAAATCCTGCTGTATCGTTACCATGACTGGACATGCTGGTGACTATGCCCTGAAAGAGATCTGGGGCGGTGGTTCCAGCTAAATGCCGGAAAAACGGTAAACATACCAGATTTCCGTAATAGAAATACCTTTTCTTAGTAGGAGACGATATTGTTCCTATGACGAAAAAACGGTAAACGTGTTCAGCTTGAAGTCGATTTTGTCGCAACATTGGGCGCAAAACGGTGTTATATCCAGTCAGCATTTGCCATCCCGGATGATGTCAAGAAACAGCAGGAAGAAAGAAGTCTGCTGAAAATTGGCGATTCCTTTAAAAAGGTTGTGATTGTCGGCAACCATATCAAACGTCGTCAGGATGACAATGGCATCATCACGATGGGCATTCGTGATTTTCTGCTGGATGTAAACAGTATTTGAACTGTCCCTGTTTTCATGCAGGGATAGTTCACACAGATTGCGTCTGATCGGTCCGTTCAGCAGGGTATCATTTCCTGAGCGTTCTGTCCGCCGCAAAGGGTAAAAGGCAGGTACAATAGCCTTGTTGATGAAATGGTTTTCAGAGACTTGACTAACGGTGGTATTTGCTGATGACCCTGCTTGCCAAGAACATTTTTTCCTATACGTCAAGCCGTACCAAACGTTCAAAGGCAGCGCCTTTCCTGCCGATGTCACGGGAGGAGATGGATCTGCTGGGCTGGCGGTATTGTGACATCATCATCGTGTCAGGAGATGCTTATATCGACCATCCGAGTTTCGGGGCATCCATCATTGGCAGGGTCCTGGAAGCCCAAGGGTTCAAGGTCGGCATTATCGCCCAGCCGGACTGGCGATTGGTGACAGATTTCAAAACATTGGGGCGTCCGCGTCTGTATTACGGTATCACATCGGGCAATATGGATTCGATGGTGAATCGTTATACCGCAGAGCGCAAGATCCGCTCGGATGATGCTTATACGCCAGGCGGTCTGGCTGGCAAGCGGCCTGACCGGGCATTATTGGTCTATGCGCAGCGCGCGAAGGAAGCATATCCCGGTATCCCGGTTGTCGTGGGGTCTATTGAAGCGAGTCTGCGCCGGGTGGCGCATTATGATTACTGGTCAGACAATGTTCGCCGTTCGGTGCTGCCTGACTGCAAGGCAGACTTGCTGGTGTACGGCAATGCGGAGCGGGCAATGGTTGAACTGTCGCACCGGATGGCATCTGGTGAACCGATTGGCAATATTCGTGATCTGCGGGGAACGGCATTCATGGTGCCGTATGGCTGGAAACCTGCAGAAGATTGGGAGGTGTTGGATTCTTCGCATCTGGACAGACCGGGACCGGTCAAACCGTATCCCAATCCGTATTTCCCGGAAGTGGCAACATGCCAGGCGAAGCAGGCAGCTGACGGGAAAAAGGTTTCTGTTGATGGGGAGCGTCAGTCGGAAAGCCAAAAAGCCGGGGCTGAGCAACGGGTCAGTCTGCGGCACCGGACAGACGGAAAGACGGTGGTCCGTCTGCCATCATTCGAGCAGGTAAGGGATGATCCTGTGCTGTATGCTCATGCCTCCCGGGTGCTGCATCAGGAGTCGAATCCGGGCAATGCCCGTGCATTGGTGCAGGCACATGGGGATCGTGATGTCTGGCTGAACCCGCCGCCGCTGCCGTTGTCAATGGCGGAGATGGATGGGGTGTATGGTCTGTCGTATGCCCGTGCACCGCATCCCATTTATGGGGATAAACGGATTCCGGCATGGGAGATGATCCGTTTCTCGGTGAACATTATGCGGGGCTGTTTCGGGGGATGCACGTTCTGCTCGATTACCGAGCATGAGGGGCGGATTATCCAGAGCCGTTCTGAAGATTCCATCATCCGGGAAATTGAGGAAATTCGCGACAAGGTATCAGGGTTCACCGGTTTCATTTCTGACCTCGGGGGACCGACAGCGAATATGTATCGGCTGGGATGCCGCAATCCGAAAGTGCAGGCGGTCTGCCGGCGGTTGTCTTGTGTCTATCCGACCATCTGCAAGAACCTGAATACTGACCATGGACCGCTGATTCGGCTTTACCGCCGTGCACGGGCAGTACCGGGCATCAAGCGGATTTTCATCGGCTCGGGTGTCCGGTATGATTTGGCTGTCTGTTCGCCGGAATATGTCCGGGAACTGGTGAGCCACCATGTTGGCGGGCTGCTGAAGATTGCGCCGGAGCATACCGAGCCGAATGTCTTATCGAAGATGATGAAGCCGGGTATCGGGACGTATGATGCTTTCAAGCGGCTGTTTGATAAGTATTCCAGAGAGGCAGGCAAGGAACAGTATCTGGTGCCGTATTTCATTGCCGCACATCCAGGCGCAACTGATGAGGATATGCTGAATCTGGCGCTCTGGCTCAAGCGTCATGATTTCAGGCCTGACCAGGTGCAGACGTTCATGCCGACACCGATGGCGCTGGCTTCCACGATGTATTACGCTGAACGGAATCCGCTGGAACCGGTGTCTTATGATGCAGGGAAAGTTGAAACCGCCCGCAGAGGTCAGAAACGCCGTCTGCATAAGGCGTTTCTGCGGTATCACGATCCTGAGAACTGGCAGCTGTTGCGGACATGGCTGCGCCAGCATGGGTATGCTGACCTGATTGGCAGCGGCCCCGATGCGTTGGTCCCGTCATGGAAATCAGCGCCGGTCAAAGGGCCGCGTTTTCAGGCGGCTGGTAAACTTTCTGCTGGCAGTCCAGCGAAAGGAAAACCATCAGGCAAAGTCGGCCGCCAACAGAACAGCCGTCAGTCAGAACAGAAAACAGGCGGCCGTCATGAAAGCAGGGTTGCCCAACGCGATCCACGGGGTATCCGGAAGGGGACTTCAATGAAAAACTGGGGAAAAGGTGGTAGATGACCGCTGGTCTTCAACATGTTTTGCGTCTTTTTTGGGCAACATCCCGTTTTTTACATTTTTTGGGTTTATCTCCGAAAGGCTTTTCTTTAAGATAGCATCCAGGGCATAGTGGCTTGAAAAAGCCATCCCGCCAGGATTCAACAAGGGAAAGGTGGCAAAACGATGCAGGATCAGACACAGCTCCCAGCAGGGGGAACGCCTGAGGAACCAGCAGATAAGCCGGACTTCAAGGAGAGGTTGAAACAGTACTGGCGCAAACGCTGGGTCAAATGGACAGCCATTGGTTTTGGTGCTCTTTTTGTCATCTGGTGTGCTTTCGGCATCTTGGCGTTGCCGGGCATTATCAAATCCAAGGCACAGGAGTTTGTCGCAGAGAAATTCCACCGAACGGTTGATTTCAAAGACGTGTCTTTTAATCCATTGACGTTGACGGTCAAGCTGGAGGGGTTGCATCTTTCCGAACCCAACAGCAAGGAGGATTTCGTTTCGTTTGAGAAACTGGCGGTCAACTTGTCAACTGAGTCCATTTTTCGGATGGCGCCGGTCATTGAAGAGGTCGAGCTGGAAAAGCCGGTTATCCATCTGATCCGGACAGGCAAGAACCACTATAACTTCGATGATTTCATTGCCTTTGCCCTGAAACCGGAAAAGGACAAGAAACCTACTTATTTTTCTGTCAACAATATCCAGATCAAGGACGGGACTATCACGTTTGATGACCAGCCGAAAGGCAAGAAACATATTGTTGATACGCTGAACTTGTCGATTCCGTTTGTCTCGAATATCCCTTCGATGGTGGATATCCATGTTGACTTGATGTTGAGTGCCAATGTCAATCATGAGAAGTTTGAACTAGACGGCAAGGCGCGCGCATTTTCCAAGGACAAGGATGGTAATGTCAATATCAAGCTGGAAGCCTTGAACCTGCTGTCCTATATGGAATATGTCCCGTTCAAGACGAATTTCATCCTGAAAGACGGCAGATTGGATACTGATCTGAAGGTCGGGTTCAAAAAACCGGAAACGGGTGAAATGGGGCTGACCGTCAGTGGTGATGTGGCGTTGAATTTCCTGGTGGTTACTGAATTGAACGGAAAGCCTGCTGTCAACCTGCCCCGTTTTGCTGTCGCATTGGATAAAAGTGATGTGCTGGCGGGTGAGGTCAATATTGCGGAAATCCTGCTGAAACAGCCAGAGATCAATTTGGCACGCAATACGGCGGGACAGTGGAACCTGGAGCAGATGGCGCAGCTGACGCCGATTGCCGATGCAAACAGCGGCTATGAACCTATCCTCCCGAAAGACCCGGATGATCAGGAGACACCTGCTGCCGAGGTGTCTTCCGGAGAGGCTTCTGCCAGTTCGTCAATGGTTATCGCATTGAAGAAACTGGTCATTGAAAGCAGTGTGATCAAGGTCAATGATGCAATGAAACAGGTGCCTTCGGATTTTGTGCTGAAGGATTTTGGTTTGCAGATTGACGATGTGATGGTCAACCTCGGAGAAAAGAACGCCACTGTTGGCAGTGTGCTTTCAGAAGGTGCACGTATTCAGTTTGCGATGAAATCACCGCCTGCCAGTGTTCAGCAGAAAACCCGGGCAACAGTCCATCAGGCAGCGAAGGCGGCTGGCAGTGCTTTTGGCTTTATGGTTGATCGGATTGACCTCAAGGACTGGGGCATTACGTTCCAGAATGTGCTGGCAGGCAAGTCTGTGATGACACAGGTTGATGATCTGAATGTCAGTGTTGAGAAATTGTCCAGCGACTTGACGAAACCGGCATCAGTGACAGTGACTGCCAAGGTGAACAAGCGCGGGGTATTGGATGTCAAGGGAACCGTAGCACCATCGCCATTGAAGGCGGACTTGAACCTGGATATCAAGGACGTGGATATCACGTTCATCCAGCCGTTCATCGATGAAAAGGTCAACCTGACGCTGAGACAGGCAGACTTGTCTGTCCAGGGACGGGCACAGGTTTCAATGGCAGGCGGCGGTCTGAAAGGGACATTTGCCGGAAATGCTGCTATCAGCCGCCTAGTCACCATTGACCAGATGACGAAGGAACCGTTTGTTGATTGGAACCAGTTGAAACTCAATGGTATCAAGGCAAATCTGGAACCGTTGAATGTTGTGGTTGATCATGTGTTGCTTGATCGGTTTTTCGCCAGGGTTATCCTGCGTGAAAACGGGGTATTGAATATTCATGACATCCTGCGGAGCAAGGCGGGTGGCAGAAAGAGTCTGACCCGAAGCGATGAAGGTCTGCCATTCGATAAGCCGGAAACGGGGCAGCCAGAGACGGTTCAATCTGAATCTGTACAGGCAGAAGGAGAAAAAACAGCAGCGGAAGATGCGGCAAAGACGCCGCCGATTGCCGCATTGGGTGCTGCACAGCCGCATGATGTGGTGCCGGATGAGATTGCGCCGGACGAAACAGCTTATGTCCCTGCCGATGAAGGGACGCCGCCGAATTATTCGCTTGCAGTCCGGAAATTCACGTTGACCAATGGGCGGGTCCGCTTCACTGACAACTTTATCCGCCCGCATTACACGGCGAACCTGATGACTTTGAACGGCAAAGTGGAACATATCTCCACCAGCCCGGATACCCGGTCGCATATTGAGGTTCATGGCAAGGTCAACAGTGCACCGCTGAACATCACGGGTGTCGCCAACCTGCTGAGCCAGAAGCTCTCGTTGGATATCAAGGCTTCGGTCAAGGGCATGGAACTGTCGCAGTTCAGTTCGTATTCCGGCAAGTATATCGGCTATGGCATTGCGAAAGGCAAGTTGTCGTTTGATGTGGCTTACAAGATCGAAGACCGCAAGCTGAAAGCCGAGAACCAGCTGATCCTGGACCAGCTGACATTGGGCAAGGAAGTTGACAGCCCGGATGCCATCAAACTGCCGGTTCGTCTGGCACTGGCATTGCTCAAGGACCGCAATGGGGTCATTGACCTGAACCTGCCGATTGGCGGTTCGCTGGATGACCCGCAGTTCTCGGTCGGCGGCATTGTTATCAAGGTCATCATCAATGTACTGACCAAGGCGGTCACCGCACCGTTCAACCTGCTGGCATCGCTGGTCGGCGGCAGTGATGTCGAGTTGTCGAATCTGCCGTTTGACCCGGGTACCGCAGTCATCACCGCCAAGGAAACGAAGGTGCTTGAGTCTTTGACAAAAGCGTTGAATGAGCGGCCTGCACTGCAGCTTGAGATTACTGGTAAATATGATCCTGAAGATGATGCCATCGGTATTGGCAAGCAGCGGATTCTCCGGCAGGTTCGTGACATGAAACGCAAGGAAATGGGGCTGCCCGAAACCGACAAGGTTACTGTCAGCGACAGCGAATATGCAGACAAGTTGAAACAGTTGTACAAGCGTGAGAAGTTCGACAAACCTACCAACTGGATTGGGCTGGACAAATCCTTGCCGACTGAAGAAATGGAACTGCTGCTCGCGAAGCATTATGCGAAGTCGGTCACGGAAGACGAATTGTTGAAACTGGCGAACCGGCGTGGACTGGCGGTCAAGGAATGGCTGCTCGAAAAAGGCAAACTCCCGGATGACCGTCTTTATGTTCTCCAGAGCGAAAAAGACACTGGTGGTGCCAACAAGGTGGATTTCTCGCTGCGTTGATGGCAAGGGAGCCGGGACGTTAAGGGAAGGCGTCTGGCATTATTGCCGGGCGTCTCGCCTGTTTGTTACTTTTTCCGGAACACCAGGTCCCAGATGCCATGTCCCAGGCGCAGACCGCGTTTCTCAAATTTGGTGACAGGCCGGTAATCTGGACGCGGCGCATAGCCATCGACGGTATTTTCCAACATCGGTTCAGCACTCAGGACTTCAAGCATTTGTTCTGCATAGTTTTCCCAGTCGGTTGCACAGTGCAGATAGGCACCAGGTCTGAGTTTTGAACAGAGGGAATGCACGAAGCCGGACTGGATCAGACGCCGTTTCTGATGTTTTGCCTTGTGCCAGGGATCCGGAAAGAAGATATGGACGCCGGCAAGAGAGTCATCAGGGATCATGTTTTTCAGCACTTCCACTGCATCATGCTGGATGATGCGAATATTCTTCAACTGTTTTTCGCCAACCAGTTTCAGTAATGCCCCGACACCCGGGGTGTGCACTTCCACGCCGATGAAATCCAGATGGGGCAGTGATTCCGCAATGGCAGCAGTGGTTTCTCCCATGCCGAAACCGATTTCCAGGATGGTGTCTGCCTGCCGGTTGAACAGGGTCATGTAATCCAGCGGTTTCTTTGCATAGGGAATGCAGAAAGTGGGGCCCAGTGCCTGGAGGGCACGTTCCTGTCCTGTGGAAACTCGTCCAGCTCGGGTGACAAAGCTGCGGATACGGCGGGCTTCCGGGTCATAGAGCAAGGTTTTTCCGGCTTTATTGGTTGGTTGTCGGTCAGGCATGGTATCTATCTGGCAGGGATGCTGGACAATAAAAAACCCGCATTGAGCGGGTCTGTTCTGCAGATTTCTGGTGCCCACGGAGGGATTTGAACCCCCACACCTCGCGGCACATGGACCTGAACCATGCGCGTCTACCAATTCCGCCACGTGGGCATTTTTCTATCACAGTAATCAACAGTATGTAAATAGAGTCTTTTACTGAAAGTAAGTGCGCATTATAGCAGGGGATTTGGTTTTGTCAATACTCTTGCGGAAGCGGTGAAAAAAAAGCATCATGTCACTGTTTAGATGCCAGCAGCGATTTTCTCGTTGGCAGCCACTGCGAGGACGCAATGAAAAAATATCCTTATCCCATTCCGAGCCGGGCGGAAATCCTGGATTCCCTGCGGGGAACATCCCGTGGCTATGGAGTCAAGAAACTTGCCAAGGATCTGCATGTCAAGACAACAGAGTTTGACGGGTTCCTGAAACGGCTGGATGCGATGGTGCGAGACGGGCAGATTGTCCAGGATGCGAAAGGCAGTTATAAAATCAATACGTCAGCTCGTTTCATCACAGGTTATATCCAGGGGCATCCTGATGGGTCCGGTTTTCTGGTCCGTGATGATGGTGAACTGCCTGTTTACCTGTCTGAACGGGAGATGCACAAGGTCATGCCGAATGACCGGGCAGATGTCCGTATCCTGGGATATGATGGCAAAGGCCGTCCTGAAGGGACCATCGTGACAGTCACTGCCCGTTCAACCACCCATGTGGTTGGCAGGCTTGTTCGGGAAGACGGTGTCTGGCGGATTGTGCCGGAGGACCGGCGGATTGCCCATGACATCTTGTTGGATGGAAAACCGGGGAAAGCCAGGGAAGGGCAGTATGTCAATGCAGAACTGACTGCGCAGCCGACACGATATGCACCGCCGATGGCGAAGATTGTCGAAGTGTTGGGGAATCGGGAGGATTCCGGCATCGAGATTGAGATTGCTGTCCGTAAATTTGGATTGCCTCATGTTTTTTCACCGGAAGCCTTGCAGGAGGCTGCTGCATTGCCGGACATGGTGCAGCTGGCAGAAACCAGAGACCGTATTGACCTGCGGGATGTGCCATTGGTCACGATTGATGGCGAGGATGCCCGGGATTTTGATGATGCTGTCTATTGCATGCCGGTGACGGTCAACGGAGACAATCGTTATCGGCTGATTGTGGCGATTGCGGATGTCAGTCATTATGTCCAGCCTGGCACTTCATTGGATGGTGATGCGCTCTCCCGGGCGACATCCACTTATTTTCCCCGCAGGGTCATTCCGATGCTGCCGGAAAAACTGTCCAATGGGATCTGTTCGTTGAATCCCGATGTGGATCGGCTGGTGATGGTCTGTGATGCCGTGGTGTCTTCAGAAGGTGAGGTTACGGCTTACCAGTTTTATCCGGCAGTCATGCACTCGGCGGCAAGGCTGACTTATACGGAGGTCTTTGCCATTCTGCAGGATCCGGCGGGGCCTGAAGCTGTCCAGCGTAAGGCGTTGGTACCGCATTTGCAGGCTCTTTATGGACTTTACAAAGCGTTGGCGCAGGCGAGGGAACGCCGTGGCGCGATTGATTTTGAGACGGTTGAGACAGAAATCATCTGCAATGACAACGGTAAGATTGAGAAGATTCTGCCGCGTATTCGCAATGATGCGCATAAGCTGATTGAGGAATGTATGTTGGTCGCCAATGTCTGTGCGGCAGATTTCATCGCTCGCCACCATCATGATGGATTGTACCGTGTTCATGCCCATCCAAGCAGTGAAAAAATCCAGCAGGTCAGGGCTTTTCTGGCATTGTCAGGGATTGTTCTGGGGGGCGGAGAATCACCGGAACCGACCGATTATGCTGCTGCGGCCAGGCAGTTTGCCGGGCGTCCTGATGCCACGGTGTTGCAGACGATGTTGCTGCGTTCGATGCAGCAGGCGGTATATTCTCCAGACAATGCGGGTCATTTCGGGTTGGCATTTGAGGCATATATGCATTTCACCAGTCCAATCCGCCGTTATCCAGACTTGTTAACCCATCGGGTCATCAAGGCCATCCTGGCAGGTGGAAAATATGTACCGCATGGTATAGACCGGAAAAAACTCAATCTTGATGTGTCAGCGGCAATCCGGAAACAGGTGATGCAGAACCAGCATGCAGGCAAAAAAACAGGGAAGGCCAGCAAGGAACAGGCTGTCTGGGAAATGCTGGGACTGCACTGTTCTGCCAATGAACGCCGTGCTGATGAGGCTTCCCATGATGTCGAGCAATGGTTGAAATGCTGGTATATGCGGGATAAGTTGGGCGAGGAATTTATGGGGGCAATTGCCAGTGTCACGGGTTTCGGGGTGTTTGTCCAGTTGGATGGATTGTATGTTGAAGGATTGGTGCATGTAACGGATCTGGGACAGGATTATTATCATTATGATGATGTCCGCCGTGAACTGCGAGGCGAACGCAGCGGTGTCTGTTTCCATCTGGCAGACAAAGTCAAAGTACAGGTTTCCCGCGTCAATCTGGATGCCCGGCAGATTGATTTTCATCTGGTTGAAGGACCTTTCCCGCCTGAGGGAACCTTGAAGGCGGATGTTGGTAAGCCAGTCCCGTCCGGACAGGCTGGGACTGTTGGACAGGAGAAGGAGCAGGTTGCATCATGAAAAACAGGGCCGTATTCGGTTTCCATGCCGTTACTTCACGGATTCGCCATGAAGCGTCTTCGGTTGAGATGGTTTATGTGGATGCAAATCGAACTGACCGCCGGATGCAGGATCTGCTGGGATTTGCCAAGGCTTCAGGTGTCAGGGTCATTCAGACAGATGGACAGCGTCTTGATCGGATGGCTGGAACGCGCCGTCATCAGGGGGTTGTGGCAATGGCGGATCCGCTTTCACTGGCGAGAAATCTGGATGAACTGCTGGATGCTGTTGAGGGACCGCCGCTGCTGTTGGTGTTGGATGGAATTACCGACCCGCATAACCTGGGCGCCTGTTTTCGGGTGGCAGACAGTGTCGGCGCTCATGCCATTATTGCGCCGAAAGACCGTTCTGTGGGGGTTAATGCAACGGTGGAGAAGGTTGCGAGCGGGGCAGCCCAGACGGTGCCTTACATCACAGTGACCAATCTGGCGCGGACTCTCCGTCAGCTGAAGGAACGCAATATCTGGGTGATCGGGACTACTGATGCCGCGTCAAAAAGTTTGTATGATGTTGATTACACCGGAGAAACGGCTTTTGTCATGGGCGCAGAGGGCAAAGGCATGCGGCGTCTGACAGAGGAAAACTGTGATGAACTGGTGGGTATCCCGATGTTGGGCTCTGTCGAAAGTCTGAACATTTCCGTGGCATCCGGTGTCTGTCTGTATGAAGCACGCCGTCAGCGCATCAAGGCCTTGTCCAAGGGCTGATAGTATGGTTTGTCCAACATCTTGAAATAATTTTTCATAATTCCTATTGGATGAGTAGGAATTGTTGTAACATACCTGTCCAGGCATAAAACATGGATTTTCCCCGTGCAGGTTTTTACGGAAGCGGTTATTATCTGTTTCCATTGTCCAGCAGTGTTTTTTCAAAATGTCCGGTCGTTTCAGGGAAGAAATCAAGAGTATTATGGAACGGGATCCTGCCGCACGCAGCGGCTGGGAGATTGTGACTTGTTATCCAGGGTTTCAGGCATTGGCGATTCATCGTCTGTCGCATTGGCTCTGGAACCATGGGATGAAATGGCTGTCCCGCTTCCTGTCCCATCTGGCACGGGTCATTACCGGCATTGAGATTCATCCTGCTGCCGTTATCGGCCGACGGGTGTTTATTGATCATGGCTGCGGGGTTGTCATCGGGGAAACCGCAGAGGTCGGGGATGACTGCACGATTTATCAGGGTGTTACCCTGGGCGGTACTTCGCTGACCAAGGGCAAGAAACGCCATCCGACATTGGGCAATGGGGTCATCTGCGGCGCCAATGCCCAGATACTGGGGAGTTTCACGGTCGGTGATGGTGCCAAGGTCGGTTCCAATGCCGTGGTTGTCCGGGAAGTCCCGCCAGGCGCAACAGCGGTCGGTAATCCAGCCCGTATCATCATGAAAGAATCATCAGCAGATGAAAAGCAGCAGGATGCGGCCACCAAGTTGTTCAATTCTTACGGCATCACTGCCAATGAAGATGATCCATTGATTAAGGCATTGCATGGGCTGATTAACAACAATGCAGCGCAGGAACGTCGTATCCAGCAGCTTGCTGAGGCATTGAAGTCTGCTGGTATCCCTGTCGAGGAGGCGGCAGAGGACAGTAAGACAGTCAGCGCTGAACAGCTCAGCAGATTGATGGAGTGACAGTCAGAAGAGAGAATGGCGTTCGATGATGCCATTCTGCGTTACGGAAAGCCAGTCTCCCCGGGGATTTGCTGTATCGTCCAGATCCCAGTCGGAAAGTACCAAGCGGCGTTTGTTACCGTTTGGCAGCGAGACGGTATGGTCGCCAGGACGGTGGGTATGTCCATGGATCAGGACATCGGTGCCAGTCTGCATAACAACGGCTTTTACCGCATCTGGATTGACATCCATGATCTTGGCGGATTTCCCCTTGTTGATTTTGGAACTGTCTTTCCGGGCGTTGGCGACAATCGCCCGGCGCCGTGAAAGGGGAACCAGCAGGAAGAAGAAGCGCCAGATCGGGTTCCTAACTTTGGCGCGGAATTTCATGTAGGCTTCATCTTCCGTGCAGAGTGCATCGCCATGGACCATGGCGATACGCAGGCTGCCCGCCTGCAAGATGCCGGGCTCCTTGAGAGCAGTAGCACCAGTGGCTTTCAGGAATTTCCTGCCGGTCAGGAAATCCCGGTTGCCGCAGATCCAGAAGACTTCGATACCCTTGTCAGACAGCGTTTTGATGGCATGGATAATGGTCTGGAGATATGGATCACCTGTCATGGCATCATCACCGACCCAGTACTGGAACAGGTCGCCCAGGATGTAAAGTTGTTCAGTCTGCTGCCCCTGGGTTTTCAGAAAATCCAGAAAAGCCTGCGTGGTTTCCGGCAGTTCCTCAGACAGATGGAGGTCTGAAAGGAAAACGGCTTTGAAACGTGCAGGCTGGTCCATGACAGGCGGGTATCAGGTTGGGTCAGACTTCCTCGGCGGATTCGATGATGACGCTTTCCAGAGGGACATCCTGATGGCCGGTTGGATGATAGACGGTTCTGACGCCTTTGATCTTGTCAACGACATCCATGCCTTCAGTGACCTTGCCGAAAACGCAGTATCCCCAGCCATCTTGTCCAGGGTAATCCAGGAAATCATTGTCAGCGACATTGATATAGAACTGCGCAGTGGCAGAGTGTGGGTCCATGGTGCGTGCCATCGCAATGGAATAGGTCTTGTTGGACAGTCCGTTGTTGGCTTCGTTTTCAATCGGGGCATTGGTCTTTTTCTGATGCATGCCTTGGTCAAAGCCGCCGCCTTGGATCATGAAGTTGTCGATGACACGGTGAAAGATGGTCCCGTTGTAGAAGCCGGAATTGACATATTCCAGAAAGTTCTTGACGGTTTTGGGCGCTTTCTTTTCATTGAGTTCGATTTTGATTTTACCGAAATTGGTGTTCAGGATGACAGCCATGTTTTTCCTTGATGGGTTGAGGGTTTCAGATTAAGTGGTGTCATGCGGGAAAGCATGCACCTTCCATATGAATCAGGAATGTGGAAGCATTCTAGCAGACTCGGGCGGGCAATGATATTGTGATGTCTCTGGCAGGGGTGTTTCCTGGGCAGATTTGTTTCAGCAAAATTGGATGGACAGGATGAATTCACAGTAAAATAATAATTTCTTTGTTTTTAAGGCAGATGGCGATTCAAGATGGGCGATCTTCAGATATACAACAGCCTGACTAGAAGCAAGCAGGTTTTTAAATCCATTAAACCCGGGAAAGTCGGGATGTATGTTTGCGGGATGACGATTTATGACTACTGTCATATGGGACATGCCCGCATGATGATGTCTTTTGATGTCGTTTACCGTTGGCTGAAGGCATTGGGGTATGAAGTCACCTATGTCCGTAATATCACCGATATTGATGACAAGATCATCAACCGCGCAGGCGAGAACGGGGAAACTATGCTGAGCCTGACAACCCGCTTTACACAGTGTATGCATGAGGATACGGCGGCATTGGGCATTCTGCCGCCTGATCATGAGCCGAAGGCAACGGAATATATTGATGAGATGCTGGCGATTATTGACAGACTTGAGAAGAATGGTCTGGCTTACCAGTCTGAAGACGGGGATGTGAATTATTCTGTCCGGGATTTCAAGGGATATGGCAAGCTGTCCGGTAAATCCCTGGATGATTTGCGTGCCGGGGAACGGGTTGACATCAATACCGGTAAGCGTGATCCGCTGGATTTTGTGCTGTGGAAGTCTGCAAAGGAATCAGAGCCGGATGAGGCAAAATGGGATTCCAAATGGGGCAAGGGACGTCCCGGCTGGCATATTGAATGCTCTGCAATGTCCAGCAAGCTGCTGGGTGAGCATTTTGATATTCATGGCGGCGGCTTTGACCTGCAGTTCCCGCATCATGAGAATGAGATTGCCCAGTCGGAGGGGGCTTCCGGCAAACCGTTTGTCAATTATTGGATGCATAATGGTTTTGTCCGCGTGGACAATGTGAAGATGTCCAAGTCCTTGGGCAATTTCTTCACAATCCGGGATGTTCTCAAGGATTATGACGCGGAAGTCCTGCGTTTCTTCATTATCCGCACACATTACCGGAGCCCGCTCAATTATTCGGATGCACATCTGAACGATGCGAAAGGGGCGCTGACACGCCTTTACACCGCTTTGAATGGTGTGGATGCCAAGTTGATTGATATTGACTGGCAGAATCCTTATGCCGCCCGTTTCAGGGACGCGATGAATGATGATTTCAATACGGCGGAAGCGGTTGCTGTCCTGTTTGAGCTGGCCGGTGAAGTCAACCGGACCCATTCGGTTGAGATGGCTTCTCTGCTGAGGTCATTGGGGGGTGTTCTGGGACTGTTGGACCGAAACCCTGGTGAATTCCTGAAAGGTGGTGCTGATGACGAGGATACGGCATGGATTGAGGAACAGATCCAAGCACGTCTTGCAGCCAAGAAAAGCAAGGATTATGCCGAGGCAGACCGGATCCGCAGTGCACTGAAGGAAAAAGGGATTGAATTGGAAGACCGTCCGGGGGGCATTACAGAGTGGCGGCGTGCCTGATTCAGGGTTTGTCTGTGGACAGGTAAGGGGCTGCCGGTTCCTGTAAAATAGGAAAAGTTTAATGTTTTAAGGCTGTTTTGCCGGAAAATGCAGCCAAGAAGGAGAGAGTGTGGCTAAAACGATGTTTCTCAGCTTCGAACAGCCGATTGCTGAACTGAATGCAAAAATCGAGGAACTGCGTCTTGTTCAAGGGGATTCTTCTGTTGATATTTCGGAAGAAATCAGCCGACTGGAAGAGAAGCACTGTCAGTTGGTTGAAGAAATCTATGCAGGGCTGACGCCTTGGCAGGTTTCCCAGATTGCCCGCCATCCGAACCGGCCTTATACGCTTGACTATATCCAGGAAATCTTTACGGATTTCCATGAACTGCATGGTGATCGGACGTTTGCCGATGACCCGGCGATTGTCGGCGGGCTTGCCCGGCTGGATGGTATTCCTTGCATGGTGATCGGACATCAGAAAGGACGTGACATCAAGGAAAGAAGTTTTCGTAATTTCGGAATGCCCCGCCCGGAAGGCTACCGCAAGGCACTTCGCCTGATGCATACTGCGGAAAAATTCGGATTACCGGTTTTCACGTTTGTGGATACGCCCGGCGCGTTTCCCGGCATTGATGCCGAAGAACGGGGACAGTCTGAAGCCATCGGCCGCAATCTTTATGAAATGGCGGAAATCAAGGTGCCTGTCATTGCAACAGTGATTGGAGAAGGTGGCTCAGGCGGGGCGTTGGCAATTGCTGTTGCAGATATTGTCCAGATGCTCCAGAACGCCATTTATTCGGTAATTTCGCCGGAGGGTTGTGCGTCAATCCTGTGGAAGACCGCAGAACGGGCCAATGAAGCCGCAGAGGCCCTGGGACTGACAGCGCAGCGCCTGAAAGAAATTGGGTTGATTGACCATATCATTGAAGAGCCGATGGGTGGGGCGCACCGCAATCTGAAAGTCATGTCGGAAACCCTCAAGCAGACCCTGCTTGAGGCATATGGAAAACTGAGGGATATGCCGGTTGATGAATTGTTGGCTGCCCGTCAGGAGAAATGGCTGAATTTCGGTAAGTTCAGCGATACCATTTCGGTTGCTTAGGATGCCATTTTGCCGTTAATCGCAAAAGCTTTCAGACGCGCGCTGGAAAATATCCAGATGCGCGTTTCTTACAAGGGGCCGCTGGCAGTGGCTTTCAGCGGCGGTATTGATTCCACGGCACTGCTCTGCCTTGTGCGGCAGTATGCATCAGAGAGGGGAGAGCCTTTCTGGGTCTTCCATATTCATCACGGTATCAGCCCCAATGCGGATCAATGGCTGGCGCATTGTCGTCAGGTCTGCAAGGAGCTCGGGGGATGCTTTGATGCCTTGAAGATACAGGTGAATAGCCGTCATGCAGCAGGTATTGAGGCGGATGCCAGAAAAAAGCGTTATCAGGCACTTGGCAGTTTGTGCCGTCAGCATGGTGTCCCATTGCTGCTGACAGCCCATCATCAGGATGATCAGTTGGAAACTATCCTGATGCAGTTGCTGCGGGGAACAGGGCTGGCAGGGCTGGCGGGCATGGCGGATTGTTTGGCATTGCCTTATCAGCAAGCAGGGGAACCTGTCCTGTTGGGACGACCATTGCTGGCGGTGTCCCGCAAAACGTTGGAAAGGTGGTTGGTTCAGCAGGGCATAGGCTATGTTGAGGATGAGTCCAATAGCGATACCGCCTATACCCGGAATGCCATCCGTCATCGCCTGATGCCTTTACTGACAGCGTTTTATCCTGGGTTTGAAGCACATCTTGTCGGAACCTCCCGTCATGTCAGATCTGCATTACGGCTGCTGGATAGGTTGGCGGCGGAGGATTTGCATCGCTGCCAGGATACCGGAGGGGCTTTGGATATGGGAGTTGTCCGAACCTTGGATAGTGACCGGGTGGATAATCTGCTGCGGTATTGGCTGGCACGCCACCAGGTCAGGATCCGTTCATCAGCCTGGTTCCAGGAATTGCGGAAACAGCTGATGTCGGTGAGCTGGGATGTCAAAACAGTATTGGAAATGGATGGGAAAGCCATCCGGAAATATCGGGATAAGGTGACGATGACAGGACAGGAGATGCGCAGGCCGCCGGAAAATGTACTGGCTTTTAATTGGAACGGGGAACCTTCCATCGAATTTCGCACATGGTATGGCATCTTGGAATTTGAACTGGGGGAAACCGGTTTTGATGTTGATTGGTTCCGGGGAAGGATTTTCAGTCTCCGTCCCTATCAGGGCAGTGCCAGACTCAGGCTGGCGGGACGTCCGTCAAAGGATCTCAAAAGCCTGTATCAGGAAGCCGGGATATCTGGTGAGGAACGGCGGTTCCTGCCGGCAGTCTGGTGGGAAGAAGAACTGATTTATGCAGCAGGGATCGGCCAGGCAGCACAATATCAGGGAAAATCCGGCAAATGTGTCCGATTGGCGTGGCGGAGACAGCCATGATTGTCGGTTAATGGTCAATAACAGGATTTTTCCAGTGCAATCCCTGTCATTTTACGGTAGAGTTGGAAATAATTTCATCACTTTCAAGATTGAGATCCTATGGCTTTAGTCGTTCATAAATATGGCGGTACATCGATGGGTTCTATCGAGCGTATCAAGAATGTGGCACGGCGTGTTGCCAAGTGGCATGATGCGGGTTATCAGGTCGTTGTCGTGCCATCAGCGATGGCAGGCGAAACCAACCGGTTGATTGGGCTGGCACGCGAAATCATGCCGGAACCCAATCAGCGTGAACTGGATATGATTTCCTCGACAGGGGAACAGGTTTCCATCGGTTTGTTATCGCTGGCGCTCCAGCAGTTAGGGAAACAGGCAGTTTCCTTTACTGGCTGGCAGGTGCCGGTTGTCACCGATACAGCGCATACCAAGGCACGTATCCATTCCATTGATGACAAGAAAATTCGGGGCAACCTTGATCAGGGAAAAATTGTCATCGTTGCGGGTTTCCAGGGAGTCAATGAACGGAATGAGATCACAACCCTGGGGCGTGGGGGATCCGATACATCCGCTGTTGCGATAGCGGCAGCCTTGAAGGCAGATGAATGCCTGATTTATACAGATGTAGATGGTGTCTATACGACTGATCCACGGGTGGTTTCTGAAGCAAGGAGACTCCAGAAAATCACCTTTGAGGAAATGCTTGAGATGGCATCCCTGGGTTCCAAGGTGCTTCAGACCCGTTCTGTTGAACTGGCTGGCAGCTATCATGTTCCTACCCGCGTACTGTCATCCCTTACTGCCCCGGGAATGCCTTTAGAAGAAGAGGCAAAATCCGGCACACTGATTACTTTTGAAGAAGAAGACATTGATATGGAATCGACCGTTATCTCTGGCATCGCATTCAGCCGCGATGAGGCAAAAATCACTGTTCTTGGGGTTCCTGACCGACCGGGCATTGCTTCCCAGATACTGGGAGCCATCGCCAATGCCAATATTGAAGTTGACATGATCATCCAGAACCAGTCTGTTGGCGGCAAGACGGATTTCACGTTTACGGTGCCTCGCCCTGACTATAACCGTGCGATGGATATCCTGAACAACCAGGTCAAATCGGAAATCGGTGCTTCAGACATCATTGGGGATGCCAGGGTTTCCAAGGTTTCTGCAATCGGTATCGGAATGCGGAGCCATGTCGGTGTGGCATCCAAGATGTTCAGTACCTTATCCTCTGAAGGGATCAATATCCTGATGATATCGACATCAGAAATCAAGATTTCTGTCATCATTGATGAAAAGTATATGGAGCTGGCGGTCAGGGCCTTGCATAAGGCTTTTGGCTTGGAAAAATGATTCAGGGGCCTTGCCGTTTTCCTGGCAGGGATCCATTCACCTCAATTTTAAACGGAGGTTGTAATGTCCTATAAAACCATTCTCGTCCATTTGGACAGAAAAGATATTCTGAAAAACAGGGTCCGTATCGCTGCGGGTCTGGCAAAGGCAGAAGGAGCTCATCTGCTGGGTGTTGCGACAATCGGAATTTCGGCAACCCAGAGCTCCTATTTCTATTCACCACAGGACCTGGCTTTTGCGGAACATCTGAAATACCTGCGTTATAAGGCAGGTCAGTTCGTTGAAGAATTCAAGGAAGATGTCAAGCCTACCGGTCTGGAAGCGTATGAAGGGCGTGTGATTGACGGTGATGCAAGCAGTGGTGTTTCCTTATTGGCAAGGGTCTGTGACCTGGTTGTGATTGGTCGGACCAACCTGGATGATACCGGTGTGTCAGTGACACCGGATTTTCCGGAATTTGTCATGATGAATTCCGGGCGTCCTGTTCTGATCATCCCGCCTGATTATCCAAAAGAAACCGTGGGTAAAAAGGCGATGATCTGCTGGAATGCAAGCCGCGAATCCATCCGTGCGGTTGCTGATGCGTTGCCGCTGCTGAAAAAAGCCGACCTGGTCCAGGTTGTCATGTACAACATTGAAGATGAAGCGGATATGGATGCTGCGGCAGGGGGTACCGATGTTGCCAGGTACCTGGAACGTCATGGTGTCAAGGTTGAGGTCATGCCGGCTCAGCAGAGCCGGGATATCGGCAAATCCCTGTTGACATTGGCAGAAGAACAGGGAACAGATTTGCTGGTCATGGGAGGATATGGCCATACCCGGTTCCGTGAGTTCCTGCTGGGAGGCGTGACCAGAACGGTCCTGGAATCCACAAAAGTCCCCGTGTTGATGTCACATTGATAGATGCAGGTGCAGGCAGATCCTGTTGGCTGTCTGTGACAGCAGGCAGGGATTTGCTTGCATTATCGTAAGGTGAAATTATAATAGGACAGTTTCTTCCGCTGGCGGATGCCTGAAAAAGGTAACTGTTTTTTTATCTGAGGAAGATAGCATAAAAATAAAAGAAAATAAGGCCTTTTTAGCAGAATTTCCAGTAAGTTTCGGAGTTTCTGACAGGTAAGGCGAAGATTGGCTTGCAGTCCAGGGATTGTGATGAAATGTGTAGATGATTTCCGGCTGGTTTTAGATGGTAAGGAATATGTCCCGATTGTCATTGGTGGTATGGGGGTTGATATTTCAACAGCAAAACTGGCATTGGAAGCCGCCCGTCTGGGAGGGATCGGCCATATTTCTGATGCCATGTATGTGGATGTTTCTGACCGCTATTTCAATACAGACTATACTGAGACCAAAGCGCAGCAGTACAAGAAATATATTCCAATCCATGACAAGCGCGATGTTCTTTTCGACCTGGCGATCGTGGAAGAAGCAACAAAACGGCAGGTTGCTGATGTCATGGCGCGTAAGCAGGGAAAGGGATTGATTTTCATCAACTGCATGGAAAAGCTTACCATGAATGCAGCGCGGGATACCCTTCGTACCCGTCTGTCTGCGGCAATGGACGCTGGAATTGATGGAATTACCCTTGCTGCGGGGCTCCATCAGAATACGCTCAAACTCATTGAAGACCATCCCCGGTTCCGTGATGTCAAGATTGGCATTATTGTTTCTTCCCACCGGGCATTGCAGATTTTTCTGCGCCGCAGCGCAAAACTGAATCGTCTGCCGGATTATGTGGTTGTCGAGGGGCCGCTTGCGGGAGGACACCTGGGTTTTGGGCTTGACTGGGCAGATTATGATCTCAGGACGATTGTCAGGGAAGTCAACCGTTTTCAGGCAAAAGAAGGACTTTCCATTCCTGTCATCGCAGCCGGGGGGATTTTTACAGGTTCCGATGCGGTTTCTTTCCTTGAGGATGGTGCCAATGCGGTACAAGTTGCCACCCGTTTTGCCGTTACGCAGGAATCCGGGCTGCCGGACCATGTGAAACAGGAATACTTCAAGGCAACCGAGAATGATATCGAAGTCAATATGGCTTCTCCGACAGGGTATCCAATGCGGATGTTGAAGAAATCGCCTGCCTTGTCAATCGGGTTGCAGCCGAACTGTGAGGCGTTTGGCTATCTGCTGGATAATGGAACTTGTCCTTATCTTGAAGAATATTATCAGGAACTTGCCAAGGATCCGGATAACCGTTTCATGGTCAAGACAAAGAAGACCTGCCTGTGTACCCATATGCGGAACCATTATGTCTGGACTTGCGGTCATTATGCTTACCGCCTGAAAGACACCACTTGTCGATTGGCGGATGGGACTTACCTTCTGCCGACAGCAGAACATGTCTTCAAAGATTACCAGTTCAGCAAGGATAACAAGATAGCATTGCCGGAATTGCCTGTTCCTCCATTTGAGAAATGATGATGAACGGATGTTGACAGGATATGTTCCCCATCCTTTGAAAACCGGAAAAGCCGTTCAAAATCGAACGGCTTTTCTATTGGAGAAAAATGTGTCAGACCATCAACCGCCGCGGCGCATCAGGTCAAAGAAATCAGCATTGGTCTTGGTGGCACGCAGTTTGTCCAAGATAAATTCCATCGCTTCGATTTCATCCATGCCATAGAGCAGTTTGCGCAGGATCCAGATTTTCTGCAGCAAGACAGGTTCGATCAACAGTTCTTCACGGCGGGTGCCGGACTTGTTCAGGTTGATGGCCGGATAGACTCGTTTTTCAGCCAGACGGCGTTCCAGATGGACTTCCATATTGCCGGTGCCTTTGAATTCCTCATAGATGACATCATCCATACGGCTGCCGGTTTCAATCAGTGCTGTTGCAATGATGGTCAGGGAACCGCCTTCCTCAACATTGCGGGCTGCACCAAAAAACCGTTTGGGGCGTTGCAGGGCATTCGCATCTACACCGCCGGTCAGCACCTTGCCAGAAGCCGGGATAACGGTATTGTAGGCACGGGCAAGGCGGGTGATGGAATCCAGCAGGATCACCACATCTTGTTTCATCTCGACCAGGCGTTTGGCTTTTTCCAGGACCATTTCGGCAACCTGGACATGGCGGGTGGCAGGTTCATCGAAAGTGGAGGCAATAACCTCACCATGGACAGAACGCTGCATTTCTGTCACTTCTTCAGGACGTTCATCAATCAGCAGGACAAACAACGTGACATCTGGATGGTTGGCAGTGATGGCATGGGCCATATGCTGCAGCATGACAGTTTTACCGGATTTTGGTGAAGCGACCAGCAACCCGCGTTGTCCCTTGCCGATCGGGGCAATCATATCAATGATACGGCCGGTGATGTTTTCCTGGGCGCTGATATTGCGTTCCAGTTTCAGCGGCTTGT
>CAVERB010000069.1:21819-45748 GCA_963618105.1 Oxalobacter sp.
GATGCAAAGGTGTCAGGTTCTCAAACAGCATCCGGTGCTTGGAAGCTTCTGGCGGTGCGCCGTTGACCTTGTCAACTTTCACCAGGGCAAAATAGCGTTCCCCGTCTTTCGGGGTCCTGACTTCGCCTTCAATGGAATCCCCGGTATGAAGATTGAATCGCCTGATCTGGGAAGGGGAGATATAGATATCATCAGTGGATGCCATATAACTGGCATCCGGAGAACGAAGGAAGCCGAAACCATCAGGCAGGATTTCAAGGACACCATCCCCATAGACTTGTTCACCGGCTTTCGCACGTTTTTTCAGGATGGCAAACATCAGCTCCTGCTTGCGCATACGGGGGGCATTGTCAATTTCCAGACTCAGCGCCAAATCCAGCAGGGCAGATACACGGAGAGATTTTAATTCAGATAAATGCATAATCAAAAAGGGATTTACTGCAGAAAGATACACATCCCAGACAAGGGGATATGGGAAGGATGGCGGTCAGGAATGCCGCCATCCTGGTGTCAATCAGATATTTGCATCAATAAAAGCTTTCAGCTGGGCACGGCTCATGGCACCAACTTTCTGGGCAGCCAGAGTACCGTTCTTGAACAGCAGCAGGGTCGGGATGCCACGGATGCCAAATTTCTGAGGAGTCTGTGGGTTTTCATCAACATTCATCTTGGCGACAACCAGTTTGTCAGCATATTCAGTGGCAACTGTATCGACAAGAGGGGAAAGCATTTTGCAAGGACCGCACCAGACAGCCCAGAAATCAACCAGAACCGGTTTGTCAGATTTAAGAACATCGACTTCAAAAGAAGCATCAGTAATGACTTTGGTATCGTTACTCATAATCGTTCGGAAAAATATCAGTCGAAAAACGCCATATGGAGAAAGCATAATGCATCCGGAAAATGGCTACAGGAATCCTGTCTGCTAAGACTGAAAGCAATGAGAGAACTAACTCATTTGCCTGTTGCAGACAAGTCAAAGAATCTAGGGCGTTATTCTAATCAAAAAACAGCATTCTGTGGAGATTTTTTAGTCAATTTCCGACTTATTTTTGTAGAGATTGCCGAGAATACGCCATTGGATACAGATAAACCACTTTTATTTCAGATGTATCCAGTAGCGCGCTTTCCGTTTGTCGTTGATAAGGACTTCCAACATCCCGTCAGCCCGCTTTTCCATAGGTCCGTCGCATTCAGGATGATGGTCTGATGATTCTAGGTTTGCATAGGTCATGACGGTAATGCCAATCCCGGTATCTCCTTTTAGGAAATCGTAGCTTTGGAAATGGCAGGAAGGATACCTGATCATTTGGAAAAAGCCCTTCTTGATTTCAAGATCTGGCTGGCCTTGTCCGATGTCCCTGGGTTTGTTCCATGATTGGTAAGTGCAGTCTTCCGAGTAATCCCCCAAGGAGTCTTTTTGACAGGTGATGCGGATGTTGTGTTTCGTGGTCTGGAGCGATGTTGCCAGGGTTTCAGCATGAAGGTTGGAAGAAAACAGTCCTAAGGCAATGGCGCAGGCAATGAAGGGGCTTTTCATATAGTGCTTTCCTTTCAATGGGGTTATCCAGGGGTGGTTGATTCTAACCCAGATTGACAGTGGTTTTTGGGGAAATCCGCAAGGGAACATCTCTGATATTCCGGGGGGGAGGTTGACAGCGGACTTCTGACCGTCAGCTTGATATACTGAGATGAAGGAGAAAAAGTTATGAACCGATTGTTTCCTTTGATGCTGTCGCTGACGATTATCCTGACAGGCTGTACCCTGTCCAATGTGGCACCGGATAGACCGATGTCGGGAGAAGATATTGCCAGTATCGTTAAAAAACAGGTACCCAAGCCCGATGGTTCCCCCTATGCGATTGTCAACAGGAATCTGCCTTTTTTCACAGAACAGGAAATCAGTCATGCACAGCAGCATGCCTTTGAGCGGTATTCCCGACTGGATCACTTGAAACGCTGTGGGGTGGCTTCAGCCAGGATAGGGAAAGAGGTGATGCCGACCCAACGCCGGGAACCGATTGGCATGGTCAAACCATCAGGCTGGCAGGTTGCCCGGTATGGTCATATAGAGGGCAGATACCTTTACAACCGTTGTCATCTGATTGGATTTCAGCTGGCAGGGGAAAATGCCAATCCTCAGAACCTGATTACCTGCACCCGGTATATGAATGTGAAAGGGATGCTGCCGTTTGAGAACAGGGTTGCAGAGTATGTCAGAAAAACAGGCAACCATGTCCTCTATCGAGTGACACCGGTTTTCAAGGAAAACGACCTGGTTGCGCAGGGAGCCTTGATGGAAGCATGGAGCCTTGAGGATAAAGGCAAAGTCCATTTCAATATCTTCACCTACAATATTCAGCCAGGTATTGAGATCAACTATGCAGATGGTTCCAGCCATGCAGTTGGCGAAGTATCTTCTGATGATGGGAAAGCCATCCGAAAGTCCATTGAACGGCATCGACGGAAACAGGGAAAGCTGAAACATCAAGAGCAGACAATCTCTATTGATTAGCCGTTGGCAAACAATCAGACAGGGACAAGGGCATCCGATGGGAAGGATGCCCTTGCAAAGGGAGAGGGGAAACCCAGGACTAAGGATTCAGCTGGACAGGATCAGGCTGGTAGTAACCGCCACCAAGGGATCGGTAAAGCTCAACGGCATTGACCATACGGAGCAGCCGGACATCGACCAGCGACTGTTCAGCGGCAAACTGCTGGCGCTGGGCATCCAGGACCTCAAGGGAACCGGCGATGCCATTGGCAAAACGTGCCCTGGCAAGACGGTGACGGTCTGTTTCGGCATTCAGAACGCCTTCCTGTGCCTTGACTTGTTCATTCAGCCATTCCCTGGCAGCCAATGCGTCAGCGACTTCCCGGAAAGCGACCTGGATGGATTTCTCATATTCAGCGACCGCAATGTTCTTCCGTGCTTCAGCTAGGTCCAGGTTGGCAATATTCCTGCCTGAATCAAAAATTGGCAGTGTCATCTGCGGTGTAAAAACCCAAGCGCCGGAATGCGGGTCAAAGAGACCGGAGAAGGACGAACTCATCGTGCCGGCAAACCCTGTCAGCGTAAAACGCGGGAAAAAAGCCGCACGGGCAGCGCCGATATTGGCATTGGCCGCTTTCAGCAGCTGTTCATGCTGGCGGATGTCCGGCCGTTTTTCCAACAGTTCGGATGGCAACCCTTCCGGAATGTCCATCATCAGGTCAGATTCCGAGAGTTTATGGGCTTCCGGCAAGTTGGCGGGCATCTTCCCGCCGACCAGCACAACCAGCGCATTGACGGTCTGCGCATGTTCCCGTTGCAGGCTGGTCAATGTGACCCGGGCAGAATGCACCAAGGTTTCACATTCCCGCAGCAGGATAGCAGAGGAGATGCCAACTTCGTACCGTTTTTTCGTCAGTTCCAGCGTATGCAGGTAGGACTGGTAAGACTTGCTGGCAAGCTCGATCTGTTCCGCCTGTGCCCGTTCAGTCAGATAGGTTTTGGCGACTTCCGAAACCAGGCTGATATAGGCGGAACGCTGGGCTTCTTCCGTTGCCAGATACTGTGCCAGTGCCGCATCGGTCAGGCTCTTGACCCTGCCGAAGAAATCGAGTTCAAACGCAGAGATTCCAATACCGACCTGATGGGTGCCGCCCGTCACCATCCCGGGACCGGTGCTCGACAAGGTTCGGGTTCGGGTGGAACTGCCTTCAACATCAACAGTCGGCAGGCGGTCAGCCCATTGGATGTCATACATCGCACGGGCTTCTTCAATCCGCAGTGCGGCGACACGCAGGTCACGGTTATTCTCGATTGCGGCGGCAATCAATGCTTTCAGCCGTGCATCATAGAAAAATTCCTCCCAGCCGATCCGGTTGGCGGCGGAAGGTGTTTCAGAGCCGCCTGTCGGATATCGGTTTTCGATCGGGGCATCAGGTCTTTCATAGGTGGGCGCCATGCTGCAGCCGGTCAGTACCCCGGCAGCCAACAGAATCCATGAACATTTCTTAAGCATTGTCCTCATCCTTTTTCTTGCGTTTTAATGCGTCGAGGATATCCTTCCAGGATCGTTTGCCCGCTTGGCCGCTTGCATCATTGCCAGACTGGGCAGGAGCATTTTCTGCATCAGCCGCAGGACCATCCGCAGGCTGCGGTTTTTTCCGGTTGAAGACGGATCGGACAACCACATAGAACACCGGCACCAGATAGACCGCCAGGACGGTCGCGGAAATCATGCCGAACAACACCCCGGTACCGATTGCCTGTTGGGAAGCTGCACCAGCGCCATGGGCGATCGCCAGCGGTATGACCCCCAGGATGAATGCGAACGAAGTCATCAGGATTGGCCGAAAACGCAGTCTGACTGCCTCCATCGTTGCTTCCAGCACACCCATGCCTTTTTCCTCAAGGTCTTTCGCAAATTCCACGATCAGGATCGCATTCTTCGCAGACAGTCCGATGGTCGCAATCAGGCCGACCTTGAAATAAATGTCATTCGGCATACCTCGCAGATAGACACCGATCAATGCGCCGATGACCCCCAGAGGCACCACCAGCAGCACGGCAACAGGAATCGTCGTGCTTTCATACAGAGCTGCCAGACACAGGAAAACCGCCAGGATGGACAGTGCATACAGCAGCGGGGCCTGGGAACCGGACTTCTGTTCTTCCAGGGAAGTGCCGGACCATTCATAGCCAAAGCCTTCCGGCAATTGTTTCATCAGATTGACCATCTCATTCATCGCATCACCGGAACTGTAGCCGTCAGCCGGTGTACCGACGATACGCATTGCCGGATAACCGTTATAACGGATCAGCTGGATTGGTCCTTTTTCCCATTTGGTCGTGCAGAAAGAAGACAGCGGAACCATCGTACCCGAAGCACTCTTGACGAACAGTTTGCCGAAGTCTTCCTGATCAATACGCTTGTCGGCATCCAGCTGAACGATCACACGCTGCTGGCGGCCCCGGCTGTCGAAGTCGTTGACATAATTCGAGCCGAATGCCGTCGAGAGGGAGGCATTGATATTCTCAAAGGAAACACCCAGCGCATTCGCTTTCTCACGGTCGATTTCCAGTTTCAGCTGCGGTGCATTCTCCATGCCGTCAAAGCGGACAGTCTTAATGACAGGGCTTTCATTTGCCAGCTGCATCAGTTCATCCCGGACGGCGACCAGCTTCTCGTTGCCTTGGCTGGAACGGTCCTGCAGGCGGAAGACGAAGCCGGTTTCCGTTCCGAGTTCCCGGATGGGCGGTGGGCTGAGCGGGAAGACCAGTGCATCCCGTATCTGGGAGAATCGTGCAAAGGCGCGGCCAACGATGGCGGAGGCCGAATCATCGGAACCGCGCTCATCAAAATCCTTCAATGTCACGAATGCCAGGCCGCCATTCTGGCCACTGCCTGAAAAACTGACCCCATAAACCCCCACCGTATTCAAGACACCCGGTTCATGCATGAACTGATCCTCGACTTCCTTCAAAACCTCAATAGTCCGTTGCTGGGTCGCACCGGCTGGCAACTGGACATTTGCATAGAGATAGCCTTGGTCTTCGTTCGGCAGGAAAGATGTTGGCAGTTTCCAGAACATGAAGCCCATGCAGACCACAATCGCACCGTAGATCACCATGAAACGTTTGGTGCGTCCCAACACTTTACCGACCTGGGAGCTATAGGCGTTAGTGATGATGTTGAACTTGCGGTTGAACCAGCCGAAGAATCCTTTCTTCTCGCCGTGGGTATTGAGATCAACAGGTTTCAGAATGGTGGCACATAAGGCGGGCGTCAAAGACAGAGCCAAGAAAGCGGAGAACACCATTGAAGCGACCATCGTGATGGAGAATTGCCGGTAGATGTTCCCGACCGACCCGCTGAAGAACGCCATCGGGATGAACACGGCGGTCAGAACGGTCGAGATACCGATGATCGCACCGGTAATCTGGTCCATCGCCTTGCGGGTTGCTTCTTTGGGCGGCAGACCTTCCTCCGCCATGATGCGCTCAACGTTCTCGACCACCACAATCGCATCGTCAATCAGAATCCCGATAGAAAGCACCATGCCGAACATCGTCAGCATGTTGATGGAGAAGCCGAAAGCCTTCATCACCGCCAATGTCCCCATCAATGCGATTGGCACGACAATCGTCGGGATGATGGTGTAGCGGAAATTCTGCAGAAACAGGAACATGATGAGGAAGACCAGGACAACGCCTTCAAACAGTGTCTTGATGACTTCGTGGATGGATGCAGAGACAAACTTGGACGTATCGTTTGCAATGACGTAATCAACGCCTTTCGGGAAATACTGTTTCAGCTCCTCCATCTTCTCGCGGATCAGCCGCATGGTTTCCATCGTGTTCGCTGTGGCGGAAGGCAGCACACCGAAGCCGCTGACAGGTTTTCCGTCCAGACGCGCAAACTTATCATAAGTCTGTCCCCCCAGTTCAACCCGACCGACATCCTTGATGCGGACAGTGGAACCATCGGTGTTTGCACGGAGAATGATGTTCTCAAATTCCTCGGCCGTCTGCAGCTGACCGTGGACATTCACATTGGCGGTGAAAGTTTCCTTGCCGGTGTTCGGTGGGTTGGCAATGGCACCTGGCGTGACCACAATATTCTGGCTGCTGATGGCATTTGCGACATCGGCGGCGGTCAGATGGAAACCTGTCAGCTTGACGGGGTCAAGCCAGATGCGCATCGCCTTTTCAGAACCAAACACCATTGCATCCCCAACCCCGGGCAGACGCTTAATCTCATACAGTACATTGCGGTATGTCAAGTCACCCAAATCAATGGCTCCCAATGAGCCGTCCGTCGAAGTCAGCTGGACGATTGCCATATAGTTGCTTCGGGATTTGTTGATACTGATACCTTGTTGGTTGACAGCGTTCGGCAGACGGGACTCCACACGTTTCAGACGGTTCAGCACGTCAACCGAAGCCAGTTCAACATCGGTTTCCGGTGTGAAGGACAGGGTGATTTTGCCGGAACCGCTGGAGGATTCCGATTCAAAGTAATACAGCCCGGTCGCACCGTTCATTTCCTGCTCGATAATCTGGATGACACTGTCTTCAACGGTCTTGGCTGTCGCACCCGGATAGGTGACTGATACCGTGACCTGTGGCGGTGCGACATTCGGGTACTGTGAGACAGGCAGGTTGAACATCGACAGGAGTCCGCCCAATGTGATGAAGATCGCAATCACCCATGCGAAGATCGGACGGTCAATGAAAAATCTAGCCATAGAAAGGAATCCCCGTTATTGTGCTTCCATCAACTTTTTGCAGCATCAGACTGCTTTTCATCAGTCTTCTCGGTCTTCTCGACAGGCGCAACCCCCTGAACCTGGTCCGGGGTTTCCTTGCGTTCAGGATCCTGCCAGGGAACCGCCTTGACCTGGATTCCCGGCTTGATCTTCTGCAGCCCCTCGACAATCACACGGTCGCCTGGTTCTAGACCTTCTGTGACAATGAACCGCGTACCGACGACTGAACCCGTGACAATCTTGCGGGATTCAACCTTGTCTTCATTGTTCAACACCATAACGGAATCGCCTTCATTGGTATGGAGAACCGCCTGTTGAGGAACAGTGATGGCGTTTTCCTTGACTGCCTGTTCCAGTTTCGCCCTGACAAACGTGCCGGGCAGCAACAGCCCTTTCGGATTCGGGAACAATGCACGGATGGAAACCTCACCAGTCGTTGGATCAACAGTAATATCCGAGAACAGCAGGGAGCCTTTCTCAGTATATTCAGTACCGTCTTCCAGCTTCATGGTTACAGGGATGTTGTTGCCGACATTCTGCAGGGAGCCGTTGAGCATATCCTGACGCAGTTTCATCAGTTCGGCGCTGGACTGGGTCAGGTTCAGGTACATCGGGTCAATCTGCTGGACTGTGGCGAGCAGTGTCGGTTCATTCTGTCCGACCAGTGCCCCTTCAGTGACCAGTGCTCTGCCGATACGACCGGTAATCGGGGAAAGGACATTCGCATATTCCAGATTCAGCCGCGCCTTGGCAAGGGCAGCTCGTGCAGCCTGAACATCGGCGGAAGCTTGTTTTGCAGCAGCGACTGCATCATCGTATTCCTGCTTGCTGATGGCGTTGATGCCGACCAGCGGCTTATAACGGCCCAGTTTCAGGTCCACCTGGGTCTTGTTGGCTTCGGCATGGGACAGGGTTGCCTGGGCGCTTTGGACGGAGGCCTGGTAGTCACGTGGGTCAATGCGGAACAGGAGTTGTCCCTTCTTCACGATGGCACCTTCTTCAAAGCACCGTTTCAGGACGACCCCGGGTACCCGGGCGCGGATGTCGGCGGTTCGGAACGATTCCAGGCGGCCTGGCAGTTCGTTCTGGATGGCGAGGCGTTCTGCCCCGACAACCATATAGGATACTTCAGGCATCTGTGCGGGAGCCTGGGGCTTCTGGCCACAAGCGGTTAGGACAACAGCCGCCGCCAGGACGATGCCTGCCCCCTTGAAACAGGAATATCTATTCATGAGCGGAACTCAAAAAATCATCTTTTCTTCCATAAAATTGCAGAAAGCAATAATGATTCAAGCAGTTACAGTCAGAAAAGATGGTTTGCAACCTTGAAATATACATACATGAATGTATGTATGTCATATATAATAAAATATTAATTATCTGATAAGATGTGTAACTATGCAACAGGAAACCAAAAGGAAAAATCTCAGGGCAACAGCGAAAGCAAGGGAAAATATCCAGAAGAAAAAAGCGGCGAATACCCGGAACAGTATTCTTGATGCCGCAGAAGATGTCTTTAATAACAAAGGATATTCCCAGATCAGCCTGAATGAAATCGCACAGATTGCCGGCGTTACCCGTGGCGCAGTCTATTGGCATTTCAAGAACAAGGAAGATCTTTTCAATGCGATGTGTGAAAGGGTCAGGGGACCGATGCGGGAACTGCTTGAGAAAACCATCGGCGATACGGTAGGGAATCCGATTGAACAGCTTGAACGTGCGCATGAATGTTTCATGCAGGAAATGGTCAACAATTCCCATTATTGCAAGGTAACCAAAATTCTTTTGCTGAAATGCGAGCATACGGAAGAAGCCACGCATATCCTTCAGAACAAACGGGAATGGCGCGGCTATATTAGCGCACTGTTGCAGGGGGCGCTTGACAATGCCAGGAAAAAAGGCGACCTGCCAGAAGATCTGGATGTCATTATGGCAGTTGATATCATGTTCTCCTCTTTCTGGGGCATGATTGGTGACTGGTTGGTTTCACCTGACCGTTATCAAGATATCCGTCAGTATGCTCGCAGACGCCATAGTGCGATGTTTGACCTTTTCCGGTTCAGTCCCCATCTGAAGAAACAGGCATAGCTGGCAGCCTGTCCAGGTTGAATACTGAAAACGCCCGCCATGAATAGATGATGGGCGTTTGTCGTAGATTGTTGGCGGCAGTCAGCGCAGCACTTCAATCATCTGTTCCAGTTTCACCGTATCTGCACAGAAAGCACGGATACCTTCCGCCAGTTTTTCAGTTGCCATCGCATCATTGTTCACTGCCAGACGGAAGGCAGATTCTGTGTAGGAAACCTGTTCGACAGGATCCTGTTGCGCCAATGCAGGGCTCAGTTTCCGTTCAATGCCGGCGGAGGAGTCAGATAATGCTTGCAGCAGCTGGGGGCTGATGGTCAGCAAGTCACAGCCTGCCAGTGCTGTAATCTGGGATGTGTTCCGGAAGCTGGCGCCCATCACTTCAGTCGGGTAACCGAACTTGCGGTAATAGTTGTAGATGCGTTTCACAGACTGTACGCCAGGATCATCATCACCGGTGTATTCCTGACCGGTCTGTTTCTTGTACCAGTCATAGATGCGTCCGACAAACGGGGAAATCAGCTGGACGCCGGCTTCAGCACAGGCAACGGCCTGGGGCAGGCAGAACATCAGGGTCATGTTGCAGCGAATGCCTTCTTTCTGCAGAACTTCAGCGGCATGGATGCCTTCCCAGGTGGCAGCGATCTTGATCAATACCCGTTCCGTCGGAATGCCGGCAGCCTGATAAAGGGCAATCAGCTCGCGTCCTTTTCGGATACTGCCTTCCGTATCGAAAGACAAACGGGCATCCGCTTCTGTGGAGACTCGTCCAGGCACCACTTTCAGGATTTCACTGCCGAAAGTAACCAGCAGGCGGTCAATGATTTCCTCGGTGGTCAGAGAACGGTTTTCACGGACAGTCTTTTCCAGCAACACATGGTATTCCTCTTTCTGTACCGCACGAAGGATCAGGGAAGGATTTGTCGTGGAATCCTGTGGGGAATACTGTTGGATGGACTGAAAATCGCCAGTATCGGCGACAACCGTGGTGTACTGTTTCAATGCTTCCAGTTGTGTCATGTCAAAGGCTTTCTTATAAAAAACAGATCAGACAGCAGGTTCATCCAGGCTTCTGATTGAAAAACAGGTTGTGTCATTCAACGACAACTTATCAACTATAAACGGAATCTGAGGGTTGAGCGAGTTTTTTGCAGTGGATTACATAGTACTTTCCTGGATATTCTTCAGGGAAACCGGTAAGAAAATAATCGGTTAAGACTGAAAAATGCTGGAAAACCTTGACGGGTTCTGGAAACTGTGGCTATAATATAAGTCTATTAGGCGCGTAGCTCAGCTGGTTAGAGCACTACCTTGACATGGTAGGGGTCGTTGGTTCGAGTCCAATCGTGCCTACCAGGATTCCAAAACACCGCATCGTGAAACCATGCGGTGTTTTTCATGGTTGTTCTTTCTCTGGCTTCTTACCCCTCCGTTTTGTTGTATGGCAGGCACATATCAGTATGCTTGCCGCTTTCCGAAAACATCAATTAGGACATATGACCGTTTTCATTTTGTACCGCTCCTGTTCTGTGCTAAAGTAGATAAGTTATGGAAAGGCATCTTGGTGGTTATTTGTTGGATGCCAAAAGCTACGTATCAGAACTTTTATTTGCGAGATGACCGCATTTTTTGGTTTTAGGGTATCTGCTTTCTGATTGTTCCAGACAGTTTCGGCTTGGATTTCTTTGGAGATAAAAATGGTTTCAGTTCGGCTTCCCGATGGTTCAAAACGGGAATTTGAGCATCCTGTCACAGTGGCGCAGGTTGCATCGTCCATTGGCAGCGGCCTGGCGAAAGCGGCTGTTGTCGGCAAGGTTGATGGCAAGCTCGTCGATATATCCTATCTCATAGACAAAGATGTCGATCTGTCTATCGTGACCGATCGTGATGCTGATGGTGTTGATGTCATCCGCCATTCCACTGCCCATCTGCTAGCATATGCGGTCAAGCAGCTTTTCCCGGAAGCACAGGTCACAATCGGTCCTGTCATTGAAAACGGTTTCTATTACGACTTTTCATATAAGCGTCCGTTCACACCGGAAGACTTGCAGGCGATTGAAAAACGGATGACAGAACTTGCCCGTAAGAACGAGCCAGTTACCCGTCGGGTGGTTTCTCGTGATGAGGCGGTTGAATACTTCAAGTCTTTGGGCGAGCACTACAAGGCAGAACTGGTTGAAGCCATTCCACAGGATCAGGAAGTTTCTCTTTATACCAGTGGGGGGTTCACTGATCTTTGCCGTGGTCCCCATGTTCCATCGAACGGCAAACTCAAGGTCTTCAAGCTGATGCGAGTTGCCGGTGCCTATTGGCGAGGTGATTCGAAGAATGAGATGCTGCAGCGTATCTATGGGACAGCCTGGGCAAAGAAAGAAGACCAGGATGCTTACCTGCGGATGCTGGAAGAAGCCGAAAAGCGTGACCACCGTCGTCTTGGCCGTCAGCTTGACCTGTTCCATTTTCAGGATGAAGCACCAGGGCTTGTCTTCTGGCATGCAAAAGGATGGACCATTTGGCAGCAGGTTGAACAGTATATGCGCCGAGTCTATCAGGAGAACGGCTATAACGAAGTCAAGGCCCCTCAGATATTGGATCGTTCGCTGTGGGAAAAATCCGGTCACTGGGAAAACTACAAGGAAAACATGTTCACCACGGAATCCGAGAACCGGGTTTATGCTGTTAAGCCGATGAACTGCCCGGGACATGTCCAGATTTACCGTGCGGGCCTGCATTCCTACCGTGAACTGCCCCTGCGTTACGGTGAATTCGGTCAGTGCCACCGCAATGAACCCTCCGGCTCTCTGCATGGCATGATGCGTGTCCGTGGCTTTACCCAGGATGATGGTCATATCTTTTGTACCGAAGACCAGATCCTAGATGAATGCGTGGCGTTCACCGAGCTCCTGAAAAAGGTTTACAGCGATTTTGGTTTCACCGACATCATCTACAAGATTGCAACCCGTCCTGAAAAGCGTGTCGGGTCGGATGAGATCTGGGACAAGGCGGAGAATGCCTTGATTGAATCCCTCAAGCGTTCTGGTGCGGCATATGAGATTTCCCCGGGGGATGGGGCATTCTATGGGCCAAAAATTGAATATACCCTGAAAGATGCCATCGGTCGTATGTGGCAGTGCGGCACCATCCAGGTTGACTTCTCCATGCCAAGCCGCCTGGGTGCGGAATATGTGGCGGAAGACAATACCCGCAAGACCCCGGTCATGATCCACCGGGCGATCCTGGGGTCCCTGGAACGTTTTATCGGTATCCTGATCGAAAACCATGCAGGTGCAATGCCGATGTGGTTGGCTCCTGTCCATGCGGTTGTCATGAATATTTCGGATGCCCAGGCAGATTATGCAGGCAGTGTTGTTCAAACGCTGAAAAAAGCAGGATTCAGGGTTGAAAGCGATTTGCGAAACGAAAAAATTAACTATAAAATACGCGAGCATTCCGTAAACAAGATTCCTTATATGCTGGTTGTCGGTGATAAGGAGAAGAGTGCCAACACCGTTGCTGTCCGGGCCAGGGGAGGTGAAAACCTTGGTGTCATGACTGTGGATGCGTTGATTACCCGTATGCGTGGTGAGATCAATGAGAAGAAATGATCCCGTCATGGACGACAGAGACAACTGAAGTAAGTGAGGAATAAGATAGCTACCGAAAAGACCTATCGCATTAATGGCGAGATTACTGCTCAGGAAGTCCGTCTAATTGGCGTTGACAATGAGCAAATTGGTGTCGTGCCCCTGCGAGAAGCATTCAGACTGGCCGAAGATGCGGATGTTGATGTTGTTGAGATGTCTCCGACAGCACGTCCCCCTGTCTGCCGTCTCATGGACTATGGCAAGTTTCGATATGCCCAGCAGAAGAAGGCCCACGAAGCCAAACTGAAACAGAAAGTGATTTCCGTCAAGGAAATCAAGTTCCGTCCGGGGACTGATGAAGGCGACTACAACATCAAGCTCCGTAACCTGATCAAGTTCCTGGAAGACGGGGATAAATGCAAGGTGACGTTGCGGTTCCGTGGGCGTGAGATGGCGCATCAGGATATTGGTCATCGGATGCTGGAACGCCTGAAACAGGATTTGGAGCCTTATGGCCAGGTAGAGCAGTTTCCCAAGATGGAAGGCCGTCAGATGGTGATGGTCATGGCACCGAAAAAGAAGAAATAAAGAATCTGCTCCCAGCGCAGTAGCGGTGGGAAAAGACACAGTGGCAACACTGTAAAACAAGTGAGGGCAGGCATCAAAGTGTCACAAGGGTGGCCACCTGCAGTCATGTTAGAGGAGCTGTCTGAAAAGACAGGAAAAATTATGCCAAAAATGAAAACGAAAAGCAGCGCGAAAAAGCGTTTTCGCGTCCGTCCAGGTGGCACCATCAAGTGTGCACAGGCTTTCAAACGCCATATCCTGACCAAGAAAACCACCAAAGCCAAACGCCAGCTGCGCGGCACGACCAACATCAATGCAAGCGATGTTGCATCTGTACTGCGCATGATGCCTAGCGCATGATCCATTAACGCGAACAACAAGGAAAGAATATGTCCCGAGTAAAACGTGGGGTCACTGCACGGGCCCGTCATAAAAAGGTGCTGAACGAAGCAAAAGGCTACCGTGGTCGTCGCAGTTCAGTCTATCGTGTTGCTAAACAGGCCGTCATGAAGGCAGGTCAGTATGCCTATCGTGACCGTAGGGCCAAAAAGCGTGTATTCCGCGCACTGTGGATTGCACGTATCAACGCTGCTACCCGTGAACTGGGTATTACCTATAGCGTATTCATCAACGGTCTGAAGAAGGCTGCTATTGACCTTGACCGCAAGGTTCTGGCGGATATGGCGGTTTTCGACAAATCTGCTTTCGCTGCAATCGTCAATCAGGTCAAGGCAGCAGTTGTAGCCTGATAACCTTGACAGTATGCACAGATCGGAGCGGGGCAAGCAATTCCTTGCCCCGCTTTTTTTTATTTATCCGTTGTCAGACAGGAAAAAAACGGCATGGATTCGTTAGAACAGTTGACTGATTCTGCCAGGCAGGATTTCCAGGCGGCCCCTGATGCAGTCTCCCTGGAAAATGCCAAGGCGAAATATTTCGGCAAGACAGGGCTTCTGACAGCCCAAATGAAACAGCTTGGCAAGATGTCGCCGGAAGAACGCAAGGCGCGTGGTGCTGTCATCAATACGGCAAAAGGGCAGATTGAAAATGCTCTTAATGCTCGGCGGCAGGAAATTGCCAATGCGAAGTTGCATGAAAGACTCAATGCCGAGGCGATTGATGTCACGCTGCCGGGGCGGGGCAGAGGCAAAGGCGGTATCCATCCCGTTATGCGGACATGGAAACGCATTGAAAGGATTTTTGGTTCAATCGGTTTTGATGTGGCAGATGGTCCGGAAATTGAGAACGACTGGACAAACTTCACCGCACTCAACAGTCCGGAAAACCATCCTGCACGTTCCATGCAGGATACCTTCTATATTGACGGCAACGATATCCAGGGCAAATCGCTGTTGCTCCGTACTCATACCAGTCCGATGCAGGTCCGTTATGCCCGTTCACACGAACTGCCGGTCAAGGTCATCGCCCCGGGACGTACTTATCGTGTTGACAGCGATGCTACCCATTCTCCGATGTTTCATCAGGTTGAAGGATTGTGGATTGACACCGATATCAGTTTTGCTGACCTGAAAGGCGTTTACCTGAATTTCATCCAGGCGTTTTTTGAAACCGATAACGTCCAGATACGTTTCCGTCCATCCTATTTTCCATTCACTGAACCATCAGCGGAGATTGATATCGCCTTTGGTTCAGGGGCGCTTAAAGGCCGTTGGCTTGAAGTATCTGGTTGTGGGCAGGTGCATCCGAATGTCCTGAAGAACATGGGTATTGATGCTGAAAAATATACAGGTTTTGCCTTTGGTTCCGGCCTCGAACGGTTGACCATGCTCCGTTATGGCATCAATGATCTGAGACTGTTCTATGAAGGGGATCTGCGTTTCCTCAGACAGTTTAACTGAACAAGATCTTCTTCATCCGACTGTAACAAGAATTTTGGATTTGAAAACAGATTATGCAATTCTCTGAAAACTGGCTTAGGACCATTGTCAACCCTGATTTGACAACCGATGAACTGGCCCATCTGATGACTATGTCCGGTATGGAAGTCGAAGAAGTCATCCCTGCTGCAAAACCCTTTTCAAAAATCGTCGTTGCTCGTGTCCTTGAAGTCGCAGACCACCCAAATGCAGACCGCCTGCATGTCTGCAAAGTAGATGCAGGGACCGGAGAAACACTGGAAATTGTCTGTGGTGCACCGAATGTCCGTCCTGGCATGACAACCGGCTGTGCGCTGATCGGTGCCTCGCTACCGCCAGGGGAAGATGGCAAGGCGTTCACCATCAAGAAAAGCAAACTGCGGGGCGTTGCCTCCTCTGGCATGCTCTGTTCCTTCCGGGAACTACAGCTCTCTGAAGACCATAGCGGCATCATGGATCTGCCGGCGGATGCCCCTGTCGGCACCGACCTGCGGGATTACCTCGAACTCGAAGACAACATCTTCGATATCAAGCTGACGCCGAACAAGGCAGACTGTCTGTCCCTGCTGGGCGTTGCCCGTGAAGTGTCTGCGCTGACCGGAAAATCGATGGATTTTCCGGTAACAGCGCCTGCCAAAGTTACCTGCGATGACCAGCAGCAGGTCAACATCCTGGCGAAAAACCTCTGTGGCCGTTTCACCAGCCGTGTCATCCGCAACATCAATGCCAAGGCACCGACACCGGATTGGATGAAACAGCGTCTGGAAAGAAGCGGGCAGCGTTCGATTTCTGCACTAGTCGATATCTCCAACTATGTCATGCTCGAATACGGTCAGCCTAATCATTTCTATGACTGGGATAAAGTCAATGGCGCATTGGA
Source organism: Oxalobacter sp. (assembly GCA_963618105.1). Taxonomy (GTDB): domain Bacteria; phylum Pseudomonadota; class Gammaproteobacteria; order Burkholderiales; family Burkholderiaceae_D; genus Oxalobacter. The sequence goes on from CAVERB010000069.1 coordinate 38,070, forward strand.
CATCCGATGGGGTGTCAAAGGCGAGAAGGCCGCTCTGCTGAATGACCAGACCGTTGAAGTCGATGAATGGGTCGGCGTGATTGCTGATGATGAAGGTATTGAATCACTGGGCGGCATCATGGGGGGCAGCCGCACTTCCATTTCACTGGAAACCACCAACATTTTGCTGGAAGCCGCATTCTGGTGGCCGGATGCCATTCGTGGAAGAACCCGCCGTTTCAACTTCACGACTGAAGCTGCACATCGTTTTGAACGCGGTGTTGATTATGCAAACACCGTCAATGCCATTGAACGGATGACGGAACTCGTCTTGGACATCTGCGGCGTGGAAGGGCAAACGATGGTCGGACCGATCAATGACCAGGTTGCCGCATTGCCCGAACGCAAGCCGGTTGTCCTGCGCCGTGCCCGCGCGGAAAAGGTCATCGGTGTTCCGCTGACTGCGGAACAGATTGCAGACATCTTCACCCGCCTGAAACTGGACTTTATCCAGGATGGCGATACCTTTACCGTCACGCCACCCTCTTACCGTTTCGACATTGAGATTGAGGTGGACCTGATCGAGGAAATTGCCCGTATCTATGGCTTTGAGAATATTCCGGCATTGCCGCCAATGGCACGCAATGCCATGCGCATCCAACCGGAAAACAGTCGCTCCCTGTTTTCCATCCGCCAGCAGATGGCTGATCTGGAATATCAAGAAGTCGTCAACTACAGCTTTGTCGATGCTTCTTGGGAAAAAGACTTTGCCGGCAACAGCGATCCAATCCGCCTGCTGAATCCAATCGCCAGCCAGATGGGCGTGATGCGAACGACCATGATTGGCAATCTTGTTGCCAATATCCAGTTCAACCTTAATCGTAAATTCCCCCGTATCCGTCTGTTTGAAATCGGTGCTGTTTTCCTGAAAGACCCTGGTGTCGAGGAGGGGCCGGTCAGTGTCAAGGGATACCGGCAGCCTAAACGCCTGGCAGCTGCGGCATACGGTTATGCTGAAGAAGAACAATGGGGACTGGAAGCCCGCCAGGTTGACTTCTTCGATGTCAAGGCAGACCTCGAAGCATTGGCATCACCATCCCAGCTGCGTTTTATCAAGGCAGAACATCCAGCACTGCATCCAGGGCGCTGTGCGAAAATCATCTTGAATGGGGAAGAAATAGGTGTCATCGGTGAACTGCATCCTTCCCTGCAACAGAAATATGAGCTGCCACATGCGCCAGTCCTGTTTGAAGTTGATATTCAGCCCCTTCAAGTCCTCAATGTGCCGCAGTACCATGACATTTCCCGGTTCCAGCCAGTCATCCGTGATATTGCATTGCTTGTGGATACAGAGACACCTGTTCAGGATATTATTGACATCTTCAACAAGGAAAAAGATAATAATCCTCAATGTGGAATCATGCAAAGCGTTGTTTTGTTTGATGATTATCGGGGTAAAGGACTTGATGCCAAAGAAAAGAGCCTTGCGTTCCGTTTCATATTGCAAGACAGCAATGGGACATTGCAGGATAAGACGGTTGATGCTGCCATCAATGCGTTTGTTGCCGCCGCTGAAAAACACCTCGGCGCAAAACTGCGTGCCTGATGCCTGGAAAACGAAGAAACAATAGAGAGAATGAAAAACACACTGATAAGATCAAGTACAGCGCCCAGCATGCAGGATGATGCCAGTCAGAGTGCTTCGACTCTGACCAAGGCAGAACTGACAGAACTCCTGTACGAACAAGTGGGGCTGAACAAGCGTGAAGCCAAGGAGATGGTTGAGACTTTCTTCGAGGAAATCAGCCTTGCATTGGAACGCGGTGAAACCGTCAAACTATCGGGATTTGGCAATTTCCAGCTGCGGGACAAACCGCAACGTCCGGGGAGAAATCCACGGACCGGAGAAGAAATCCCAATCACCGCCCGTCGGGTTGTCACGTTCCATGCCAGCCAGAAACTCAAGGCGATGGTCGAGTAACCGGGAGATGACAGACAGGGAAAGTGAGAGGCCATGAACGAGAAAGTCCAGAAAACAGAAACGGCATCATTGCCATCCATTCCTGCGAAACGCTATTTCACCATCGGTGAAGTCAGTGAATTATGTGGCGTGAAACCGCATGTTTTGCGTTATTGGGAACACGAGTTCACTCAGCTGAAACCTGTCAAACGCCGCGGCAATCGGCGTTATTACCAGCACCACGAAGTGCTGTTGATTCGACGTATCCGGGAACTGCTGTATGAGCAGGGATACACCATTATCGGTGCCAGGAACAAACTCAATGAGCGGCATGTCAGCCTGCCCGAACCTGAAATACCCAGGCAGGAACAGCAGGCTGCCTTTTCTGCAGATATCCGGCAGATTAAGGCTGACCTCAATGATGTCATGGGCCAGCTTAGGACAGACCTCAAGAATGTGCTGTCCCTGTTGACAGTCACAGGTCAGGGATAAGGTTCAGCGCATGGAAATCCAGATACTGACATTCTGATAAACAGAAGAAAGCCATGCGGATATTGGTGACAAACGATGATGGCTGGCAGGCACCGGGTATCAGGGCTTTGGCAGACGCACTGGCAGGCAAAGCTGAAGTCGTTGTTGTGGCGCCTGACGGCAACCGTTCAGCATCATCCAGCTCCCTGACTGTCGGCAGGCCGATTCCCGTTTTTCATGGGGATGCAGGTTCCCATAGTGTGCATGGCACACCGGCTGACAGTGTGCATATTGCCCTGACGGCCATCTTGCCATGGCGTCCTGATTTAATTGTTTCCGGGATCAACGAAGGACAGAACCTGGGGGAAGACACCCTCTATTCGGGAACGGTTGCCGCTGCGGCAGAAGGCTTTATCTATAACATCCCTGCCATTGCTTTTTCGCAAGTTGAAGCAGGTTGGCAGCATCTCGACAGTGCGGCAAAAACGGCGGCGGACATTGTTTTCAGGGTTTATGACAGGCTGCCGGCACCATGGCTGCTCAATGTCAACATTCCCAATAAACCCTATACGGAACTGAACATTCATCAGGTGACTCGTCTGGGCAGACGGAATCCATCACCTGGCGTGATAGCAGACCGGACAGAAAACGGTCAGGAAGCCTATCGGATTGGCCCTTATGGCACCATCATGGATGCTGAAGAAGGCACCGACTTCCATGCCATTCAGCAGGGCTGGGTTTCGGTGACACCATTGCAAATAGACTGGACACATCATGGCAGCATGGCTTCCTTGGCGGATATTCTGCGGTAATTGTGACAGGGATTTCCTGTAGCGAAAAGCAACCACGTCCTGTGGAACAAGCCGTAAGCTATTGAAACAATCATGGAAAAAACAATATGATATGGGTATATTGAAACCGTTCATATTGAAAATTCAAAAGGCAGTATAACAGCGCTGAAATTGGGGATGTCTATGAAAAAAACAGTTTACACACTTACCATTCTGGCCTGTGCGATGCTCTGCGCATGCAGCAGTACCCAGCAGTCAGCGCCGATTTCTGACATCTCCGGACAGACAAATCCTCAGCAGAAACAGGGCATTGATGCCAATACCGTCAACTATACAGTCGAAGCGGGTGATACTCTTTCACAGATTGCCAGACGGTCAGGGCGCAGTGTGGCTGAACTGGTAGCATGGAATGAACTCAGTTCACCGGACATCATCGAAGTCGGCCAGGTGCTGCGTGTCCAGCCGCCGGAAAACCGGGCTGTTGCAACTCCAGTTGATACAGGATCTGCTTCAACCGAAACCGTATCAAGGTCGGTTCCTGTCGCAAAACCTGCCATCGGCAAGGACGTGACTTACTATACCGTTGAATCGGGTGATACCCTCTCAAGCATTGCACGCCGTTCCGGTCATAGCGTTGCTGAACTGGTCTCTTGGAACAACCTTAGTTCCGCAGATTCGATTGAGGTCGGCCAAAAACTTCGGGTCCAGCCAACAACAGCTGCTGTTGTGCAAAAAACATCGACTGAACAGAAATCAACAGCGACTGGCGGCATATCGGAAGTCCGCAGCATCACTTGGGCATGGCCAGCTCAGGGCAAGATTGTTTCCTCCTATTCTGCGGCAAGACGCGGTATTAGTATCGGCGGCAGCAAGGGGCAGAAAGTCTCTGCGGCGGCAGATGGTACGGTTCTCTACCGGGGGACAATGACTGGTTATGGCAATGTCATCATCATCAAGCACAGCGGCAATGTCCTGTCAGTCTATGCCCATAACAATAAAATGCTGGTCAGTGAAAAACAGCGGGTCAGCCGCGGACAGCAGATTGCCGAAATGGGCAATGCCGACAGTGATCGCACCAAACTGCACTTTGAAATCCGTTTCCAGAACAAGCCAGTTGATCCAACCAAATACCTGCCCAGCCGATAGCTGAAAAACCAACAGGCAGTCCATACCGGAAAAGGGATGGACTGCCGTTTTCAATAAACCAGACAATGGCATCAAAAACTTCCCATACCATACAGATTCATGCACTGGATGCCGAAGGCAGGGGAGTCGGCTATCTGCCGGATGAAACCGGCAGTCCAGGCGGCAAAGTGGTTTTTGTCGAAGGCGCATTGCCCACAGAAACCGTTGTTGCGGAAAGCTGGAAAAAGAAAAGCCGTTGGGAACTGGCGGCAACCGTTTCCATCCTGAAAGCTACATCCCTCCGCACCTCTCCCAGATGTCCGTATTTCGGGAAATGCGGCGGCTGTTCAATGCAGCACCTTGACTCAGCCGCTCAGGTCGCCGTCAAGCAGCGGGTGCTTGAAGACAATCTCCAGCATATCGGCAAAGTCAAGGCTGAAACCATCCTGCCGCCCATCCATGGCCCTTATTGGGGATATCGGTTTCGTGCCCGCCTTTCTGTCAATTATGTGCACAAGAAAGGCGGCATCCTAGTTGGGTTTCGCGAAAAACAGTCCCGCTATATCACCGACATGACCCAATGTCCGGTATTGCCGCCGCATATGTCAGCACTGTTGGTGCCATTGCGTGACCTGATTGGCTCCCTCAGCATTTTCAGCCAGGTTCCCCAGATTGAAGTCGCCATCGGCAATGACGGGACCAAACCCATCACCGCACTGCTGCTGCGTATCATGGCACCACTGACCCAGGACGATGAAGCCAAGCTCAGGCAGTTTGCAGAAACCCATGACATTCAATGGTGGCTACAGACAAAAGGGCCGGATACCGTTCGCCTGTATTACCCTGCCGGAAACCGGTTACAGTATGTCCTGCCGGAATTTGGCATCACGATGCCCTTCAAACCTGGCGATTTCACACAAGTCAACTACCCCATCAACCAGGTACTTGTTTCCCGGGCATTGCGTCTGCTGCAGGTTCAGCCGGAAGATCGGGTTGCTGATCTGTTTTGCGGACTGGGTAACTTCTCATTGCCGATTGCTCGCACGGCAAAGGAAGTCGTTGGCATTGAAGGCAGTGCCATCCTGACAAGCCGTGCCCAGGAAAACGCCGCCCTGAACGGCCTGCAGGACAAAACAGCCTTCCGTGAATGCAACCTGTTCGAGATGACCGTTGAAGCATGGAAAACCCTTGGTCCGTTTGACCGGATACTGATCGACCCGCCTCGTGACGGTGCGATGGCACTCTGCCAGACCCTTGCCGATATGCCGGATGAAGATGCTCAGTACCGTCCAAAACGTATCGTCTATGTCTCCTGTAACCCGGCGACCCTTGCGAGGGATGCCGGTATTCTGGTCAATGCAGGCAGATACCGCCTGCTGCAGGCGGGTGTCATCAACATGTTCCCGCATACCTCACACGTTGAATCAATGGCGGTCTTTGAAGCAGTCTGACTGGTATCAGGAAAAGAAGAGGCGTTCGTCCGCCATGCTTTTGCCAGATTAGCGAATAGGGCGTTCTTTCTACCAAAAAATGTAGTTTTTCGTCTATTCTTCTAAACAAGGATGGTAGAATAGACGAAAAGGACAAGCAAGATGACACAGATACCCAAACAAGAAAGCCAGACAGTTGAATTTAAGAAAACCTGGTCTGACACTGCCAAAAAGACATTGATTGCTTTCGCGAATGGTGTTGGCGGCGTGCTTTATTTCGGTGTGGATGATGCAGGGAATGTCACAGGCATCACAAACAAAGATGCCATTGCCCGTTCCGTCTATGATTTTGCCCGTCAAGGCGTGGAGCCGCCGCTTGCTGATTCCTTGAATGTTGAAAACATGACAATAGACGGCAAGACCGTTGTTTCAGTCCATGTCGCATCAGGGGAAGGGAAGCCTTATGCGTTCAAGGGAAAGCGTTGGGATGCAGGGGGTATCTTTGTCAGGGTTGGTACTTCTTCTGTTGCAGCCAAGCATGAAGAAATTGTTTCATTAGTCAGGGCAAGTGACCCACGGCCTTGGGAAACCCGGCCATCCATCCTTCAAGAATTGTCTTTCTCCCAGGCATCCAAGATATTCAGTGACCATCATCTGTCATGGACAGAGAATCATTATCTCGGTTTAGGGCTTATCAATGGTGAGCGGCGTTTTACTAATCTGGCGTATCTGCTGTCCGACCAGAACCCAACGGTTGTGAAAATCAGTTTTTATGATACCCTTGACAACCGATTCAGCCGAGGAGTGGTTGTACGGGGTTCCATCCTGTCGCAGATGATTGAACTGCGTTATGCGTTGGATAAGGTCAATACACCGGTCATCAACAAACAGACTGGCAGGCAGGAACGGGAAAATATTTTTCCATATCCGCCACTCTCCTTGCGCGAGGCGCTGACGAACTGCTTGGCACACCGTGACTACGATTTCACGATGGATTCCACCATCAACGTCTATAACGACCGGATTGTCTTTTTGACGATTGGAGGCCTTCCGCCAGAAATCAGTCTTGAAGAAGCCTTGATGGATGGTTTCAATTTCTGCAGGAACAGCCGCTTAGCGGATATTTTTCATCGTCTGGAATGGATGGAAAATTTCGGGACAGGGTTCAGAGACATTTTTAGCGGCTATGCCCATTCGGCTTTTCAGCCAATCTGTGAAAACAATAACCGGATTTTCAAAATCTGCCTACCTCGCTTGGACAGAGAGGCCTCCCTTGATGTACGAATACTGGCATTGCTGGCGCAAGGAGATGCAATGTCCAGGCAGATGATTGAAGAAAAACTCAAGAGTCCCCGCTCAACCGTCAGCAAAGCGTTGAAACAGCTGATGGATGCAGGGAAAATTCGCAAGCAGGGAAACGGTAGGTCAACCAGTTATACACGGATACCGGTTTCCTGATAGGGATATTGTGATGTTGACAGATTTTCTACCAAAAAATGTAGTTTTTCGTCTATGCTTCTACGCTGTTGTAGAAGCATAGACGAAAAGTGGAAGCGGATATCCCCTTATTCTGACCAGTTCAAAGCCAGTCGTTTTCCGCAAGCAGGAAATGAGGTAATCCCATCGTGATGATGCCATATTCATCTACTCGGGGCTTGATATTGCTGCGGACAACAATCAACCGCTGGAAAGCATCGTTGATAGTCAGAAACGGCCGTTTTTCTTGGGTTATCTTATCAGCATTCGGCATCTGCAAAGCTGATTGGATATAAATACATGACAACACGATCGTCAACGTATTCTGATACCTATGATGTTATTGGGGGGAAAATCATCGCTTAAAAGCTTATCGGAATTTCTGGATAATCCAGCCTGCCAATCAACTTCATCACCAACTGCGGACAAGGGTTTAAGATAGCCTCA
>CAVERB010000070.1:0-12085 GCA_963618105.1 Oxalobacter sp.
CTATTCCCGATACGCTCTGCTTCGGCGGTATCTCCTGCAACATATGGATATGGTCCGGACAGCATTCTGCCTCTACTATGTTTATTCCCTTCCATTCGCATAAGCGACCTCCTTCCTTTCTGATTTCTCTGTGTTGCAGTTGCCAGACCGTTTCTCAGTTTTATCAGTTTGGAAGGTGTTTGTGACATATAGCTGTAAGCTTTTTGGAACCCCCAGCCTAGTTGGGGGTTTTCGGTTGACAAAAACCGTGAAAAAGCACCGTTGATGCTTTTTCACGTTGGTGATGACAGCTAGCGCCATTACGCACAGCTGATCTGGCTGTCTGCCAATATCTTCCAGGTTGGGACAACGGCATCGGGATTCAGGGAGATGGCATCAATCCCGTTTTTCATAAGCCAGAGTGCCAAGTCAGGATGGTCTGATGGCCCCTGTCCGCAGATGCCGATGTATTTGCCCTGGGCATTGCATGCGGCAACAACTTTGGCAATCAATGCCATAACGGCTGGATCCCGTTCGTCAAAGTCCGACATGACTTGTTCAATGCCTGAGGCCCGGTCAAGTCCCAACGTCAGCTGGGTCAGGTCATTGGAACCGATCGAAAGGCCATCAAACAGTTCAAGGAATTCATCTACCAAGATGGCATTGGATGGCACTTCGCACATCATGATGATACGAAGTCCATTCTCTCCCCGGCGAAGTCCATTGACTGCTAACAGGTCAAGGACTGATTTTGCCTGTTTGACTGTCCGGACAAACGGTACCATGACTTCAATATTGGTCAGTCCCATTTCATGCCGTACTTGTTTCAGGGCTTCGCATTCCATATTGAAGGCTTCAGCAAAGTTAGGAGCCAGATAACGGGAAGCTCCCCGGAAACCCAGCATCGGGTTTTCTTCTTCCGGTTCATAGCGAGTGCCTCCCATCAATGCCCGATAGCCGTTCGATTTGATGTCAGAAAGCCGGACGATGACTGGCTTCGGCCAGAAAGCGGCACCAATGGTTGCGATGCCTTCTGTCAGTTTCTGGACATAGTAGTTTCTGGGGGAACCATAGCCTTTTGCGACGGATTCAATCGCCATTTTGAGATCCGGATCAACATTCGGGTACGCCAGGATGGCATTGGGATGGATGCTGATTTCGTTGATGACAAATTCCAACCGGACCAGTCCTACGCCGGCATTCGGAATTGCCTGGAGCTTGAATGCCAGTTGTGGATTCCCGATGTTCATGAACAGCCTGACTGGCAGGACGGGCAGTTCACCATAGGTGATACGGGATTCTTCCATTTCGATTGGACCGTCATAGACGCGGCCGTTTTCGCCTTCTGCACAGGAGACTGTGACCAACTGTCCATCTTTGAGGATTTCAGTGACGTTGCCGCAACCAACAACTGCAGGGACACCGATTTCACGAGCGATGATTGCTGCATGGCAGGTCCGTCCGCCACGGTTGGTGACAATCGCTGCCGCTTTCCGCATGACTGGTTCCCAGTCTGGATCCGGCATGTCTGCTACTAGGATTTCCCCTTCCTGAATCTTATGCATTTCTTCTGGCGTCTTGACTACACGAACACGACCAATGCCGATTTTCTGGCCGATAGCCCGCCCAGAGGCGATGATATTGCCGTTTTCCTTGAGTTTAAAGACCTGGATAGCATCGCCTGACAGTTGGGAAGTGACGGTTTCTGAACGTGCCTGAAGGATGTAGAGTTTGCCATCTATGCCATCTTTTCCCCATTCGATTTCCATCGGATGACCATAGTGTTTCTCAATGATGACGGCAAATCTTGCCAATTCAAGAATATCGGCATCCGTCAATGAGAAACGGTTGCGTTTTTCTTCCGGCACTTCCACAACGGTTGTGGAAACTTCTGCTTTCTTTTGATTGGAGAATATGGTCTGGATCAGCTTGGAACCCAACGAACGGCGGATGACGGCATGTTTGCCCCGTTCAAGCATTGGCTTATGGACGTAGAATTCGTCCGGGGTAACAGCGCCTTGCATGATGGCTGTTCCCAAGCCATAGCTGGCGGTGATGAAAACGACATCCCGAAAGCCGGATTCTGTATCCAATGTGAACATCGCACCGGCAGCCCCCCTGTCTGAACGCACCATCTGCTGAATACCGACAGACAAGGCAAGGTCTGAATGCCTGAAACCGCGTGTCTGGCGGTATGAAATGACGCGATCGCTGTACAGGGAAGCGAAAACCAGTTTAACGGCATGCAAGAGATTTTCTGGTCCAGTAATATTCAGATACGTTTCCTGCTGCCCTGCAAAGGATGCGTTGTACAGGTCTTCTGCTGTGGAAGAAGAACGAACAGCAACGGAAATCTCTGCATTCGGGACACGCTGGGCCATCTGACCATAGCTGTCGAGGATTTCCTGTTCCAGCCGAGGCTGCAAAGGGGTATCAATGATCCATTGACGGATTTCTGCACCCGCTTCAGCAAGTCCCTGAATATTATCAATATCGACATGCTTTAGACGGTCTTCAATGCGTTTTGCCAACGTCATACCGCCATCAATGCTATAAGACAGGAAATCGCGGAAAGCCAGGGCTGTTGTCGCAAACCCTTCAGGAACACGGACACCTTTTTCTGACAGCTGGCCAATCAGTTCACCAAGTGAGGCATTCTTCCCGCCCACCAAAGAGGCATCCGTCATTCTGAGCTGGCTGAATGGAATGACATAGGCGGTCTGTTTGTCCTGGATAAGGACTGCAGCTTCTGGCATGTTGTTCTCCTGGAAGTGGATCCGGCAGTGATTACCGATGTTGGATAACCAATCATTAAGAAACTGATATGGATTATTTTATTATACTGCTTTCAGTGATGTTGTTTCCTATCATTTCGTGTTAACTTTACAAATAATTTTTCTGGCTTTTGTTCCGGGAGTTTATGATGACAGTGACAGCACAACAGGCGATTCCTTCCAGGACGGTTTATATTGTCTCTGATGGCACAGGTATCACAGCGGAGGCTTTGGCGCGTTCCATTCTTTCCCAATTCAACCTGACTTACTCACGGATTTATATCCCGTTCGTTGATACTTTGAAGAAGGCCCAGACAGCCCGTTTGCAGATTCAGGCTGAATTTGACCGGACGGGTGTACTGCCAATTGTGTTTTCAACTCTGGTCATTCAAGAACTGGTTAATGAAATCCATCTGGCAAAAGCCCTGCATCTGGATGTCATCCAGCCTTTTGTAGAGCCTCTGAAACAGGAACTGGGTGTCTCACCGAAACAGGAAATCGGTTTGAGTCATCAGAACATGGAAAACGAAGAGTACAAGCTCCGCATGGAGGCCATCAATTTCACTCTGGCGCATGATGACGGCATTTCAGAACAGAATCTGGAAGAAGCGGATGTGATCCTGATCGGGATTTCCCGAAGCGGCAAGACTCCGACAAGCCTGTATCTTGCGATGCAATATGGCCTGAAAGTGGCGAATTATCCGTTAATTCCTGAGGATTTTGACCATAAGATCCTTCCTCCTTCTCTTCAGGCACAGAAACAGAAGCTGTTTGGCCTGACGATCCAGCCTGAACGGTTGTCGAAGGTACGCAATGAACGCCGTCCCAACAGTTATTATGCGTCTTTGGCAAACTGTCAGTATGAAGTTGCTGAAGCTGAAAGACTGATGTTGATGAACGGTATCCAGTTCCTTTCATCAACCTCCAAATCCATTGAGGAAATCTCAACGGCAATTGTCAGCAAGATGCGAGCCTATACCGCCCAGTCCGTCAGCCTTTCTGCGGATTCAATCGCACATTTCAATCTCAAATGATTCCGCATAGGGCTGGGAAATTCCCAGCCCTTGTGCTGTTCTGCTGTTGAACATCAGCACCCTGTCATCAAATCCGTATCCCCTGTCACACAGGTTGCGTCGGTGCTGGGAATCATGATGACGGAGCAGCTGCCCTTTCCATGCCGCTTCCCTCTCATCAAACGCAACATAGCAGTCTTTCCGCATATCGACTGTCTTGACATCACTGTTGAGCATGAGGGCAATCGACCATGCCATTCGTCTGGCAATCTGACGCATCATCCGGCACATATCCCGGTGCGCACGGTTGGTATCATTGCCGTGCGGCATGAACAGGATGTCCGGCTTGATTTCCTGGATAATGGTTTCAAGAATCTGGGTGTTGTTTTCAGTATGGTCAACCTGGTCATCAGGCGCATTTTCCAATGCCAGTATCCGGTAATGGTCTTCCGGCAGACCAAAGAAAGCAAAACTTGCCTGCTGTTCGCGGTTACGGAGCTGCGTTTTGTCCTGTTGGGACATGCCTGCACCATAAACTTTATCAATACCGCTGCCCGTCTGCGCTACAACTGCATAAAGCTCATGCCCTGTTTCTTTCAGATGACGCAGAGTCATGCTGATGGCATCAAAATCATCGGGGTGCGGCGCTGTTACAAGCAGCCGGTATTTCCGCGGCCATTTGACTGTTCTTAAATCGGTTGGGATTCCTTGATTAACGGGTAACTGGATGTCCATGATTCAGTCTTTCTGTCTGGCCTGCTTCTCCAGTATCCGGCGGACAGGCGCATAGGAACGTCGATGTACAGGAGAGATACCATATTTTTCCAACTGCTGGAGATGAAAAACTGTTGGATAGCCTTTATGGCGATCAAAACCATATTCAGGGTACCGAATATGCAGTTCCATCATGACGGCATCACGTGCCGTTTTTGCCAGGATGGAGGCTGCTGATATTTCGGGTATCTTGTCATCGCCTTTTACAATGGTCTCCGCAGGCATGGCTAATCCCTTGGGGATACGGTTGCCGTCAATCAGTGCAACGGCCGGTTTGATCGGCAAGGATTCAATGGCACGTTTCATGGCAAGCATGGATGCCCAGAGGATGTTCAGTTCATCAATTTCTTCAATGGTACAGGAAGCAATTGCCCATGCCTTGGCTTTCTGTCTGATTTCCGGAACCAGCGCATCACGCTGCCTCTCCGACAATTTCTTGGAGTCTTTCAGTCCTTCAACTGGATTATCCGGATCTAATATCACTGCCGCCGCATAGACAGGGCCGGCAATAGGTCCCCTGCCTGCTTCATCAGCACCACAGATGATTCTTTCATTATCGAAACTTTCCGGAAATAGGGATAATGTCTGTGGATCAACCATTTTGGATGACATCAAGAATAGCGTCTGCACTGGTCTGCGCCATGTTACGCAGGAGGGAATGGTGCATATCGGTGAAACGCTGATGCAGGTTACGGCGGTTGTTTTCATCCGTCAGTTGATACCAGAGCGCATCAGCAAGTTTCTGACCCGTCGCCTCATACTGGAACAGTTCCGGGACAATCATTTCCCCTGCAAGGATATTCGGCAGTCCTACTGGCGGTTTGACGACACGGCGGGCAATCTGCCATGTTCCCCACATCATACGATAACCGATGACCATCGGCTTCTTCAGCAATGCGACTTCGAGGGTTGCTGTACCGGAAGCGACAAGCACGGCATCCGCTGCTGCAATGACTTTCTGGGACTGTCCCTGGATAATCCTGAGCGGCAACTGGTCAAGTCTGTTTTCTTTCAGCAACTGCCTGAAATAGGTGTCCTGACGTTCTCCTGCCATCGGCACGACAAACTGCAACGAAGGTTCACGTTGCAACAGGATTTTGGCCGCCTCAATGAAAGCAGCGGTGTTGTATTTCAGCTCTGACATCCGGCTGCCGGGCAGGATGGCAACAACCGGTTTATCCTTATCAAGCTGAAGCGCCTGACGCGCCTCTGTCGTGTCAACCTGCATAGGAATATTTTCAGCAAGCGGATGGCCAATACAGGTAACAGGAATACCGGCTTTCTGGTAAATCGTTTCTTCAAATGGAAAAAGGACCAGGATACGGGAAACTGCCTTAGCAATTGTCTTGATCCGTCCACTGCGCCAAGCCCAGATGGAAGGACTGACGACATGAACCGTTTTGATGCCCGCTCTACGAAACTGGACTTCCAGTCCCAGATTAAACTCCGGTGCATCAATCCCGACAAAGACATCAGGATGGTCTGCTATCACCGCATCCCGAAGGCTGTCGCGGATATGCTTGATTTCGCAGAAATGCGCAAAAATTTCGAAAAAACCGTTGACTGCCAGTTTCTCCATCGGCCATCTGCTGGAAAAACCGTAGTTTTCCATGCGCCTGCCCCCAATGCCGTACAGAACTGCATCAGGGACTTTTGGACGCAAAGCGGACAAAATCGCATCGCCAAGGATATCTCCTGAGGTTTCCCCCGCCACCATGGCGATTTTCCTCATACTCCGTGCCTTTTCCTAGACTGAGGCTACGCCCAGTCAGCGCAACAGCCCACGTTCAGATGTATCAATGAATTGATACATCTGTTGGAGGTATTCCCCTGCTTCTTCCGAGGCTTTTGCCTCTTCCAGCAGTTTTGTCTTGGCTTCTTCCAGCGGAAGATCCGAACGGTAGACTGTCTTGTAAGCCCGTTTGATATCGGTAATCTGCGAAGCGGAAAAGCCTCGGCGGCCCAGACCAACGGTATTAATGCCATAAACGGATGCAGGCATTCCAGAAGCCAATACGAATGGGGAAATATCCTGGGTGATACGTGATCCAGCCCCGGTCATTGCATGTGCACCGACACGGCAGAACTGATGGATCATCGTAAATCCGCCAAGAATGACCCAATCGCCGATATGGACATGCCCCGCCAGCTGGGCATTGTTTGCAAAAATGGTATGGCTGCCAACCTTGACATCATGCGCCAGATGGACATAGGCCATAATCCAGTTGTCATCACCAAGCCTGGTAACACCTTCATCCTGTACGGTACCGACATTGAAGGTGCAGAATTCACGGATGGTGTTCCTGTTGCCGATTTCAAGATAAGTTGTTTCACCGGCAAATTTCATATCCTGCGGCATCCCCCCCAAGGAGGCAAACTGGAAAATATTGTTGTCTTCACCGATGGTTGTATGCCCTTCAATAACAACATGGGAAGCAATACGAGTCCGCGCCCCAATTTTGACATTGGGACCAATGATAGAATAAGGACCGATTTCCACTGTGCTGTCTATTTCAGCATGTGGATCAATGATTGCTGTTGGATGAATGGCCATTAGGATCCTGCTTTCTGCGGTACAACGCCGCCCCTGATTGCACACATCAGTTCAGCTTCTGCGGCAACCTGGCCATCAACCAGTCCACGGGTCTTGAATTTCCACATACCACGGGAACTCCGAAGCAGTTCAGCTTCCATGACCAGCTGGTCCCCTGGTTCCACAGGGCGTTTGAATTTTGCATTGTCGATGGTCGCAAAATAAACCAGTGCATCCTTATCCAGTTTGCTGGTGTATGACATGAATGCAAAGATGGCGGCAGCCTGTGCCATGGCTTCAATGATGAGGACACCCGGCATGACAGGATGCTGTGGAAAATGACCATTGAAAAATGGTTCGTTGGCAGTAACATTCTTGATAGCCACAATTTTCTTACCAGCCTCCCAGTTGAGGACTTTGTCAACCAGAAGCATTGGATAACGATGTGGCAGAAGTTCGCGGATCTGATGGATATTCAAACTGTTCATTTTGCTTTTTCAGTCAAGGTTTGGATGGCTTTCTCAAGTTCGCGGATTTTATCCCGCATGGAACCTAATCTACGGATCAATACAGCACTCTTTTCCCAGTCCCTATGGGGCGCTAGTGGATAGAAGCCGGAATAAACCCCCCGTTTTTCAATAGAGCTTTGGACAACACTGGATGCTGTGACATGGACACCGTCTGCAATGGTCAGATGGCCACCAATCATCGCAGCTCCGCCAACGGTGCAATTCTTCCCAAAAGTCGCACTGCCAGCAACACCGACACATCCTGCCATGGCAGAATTTTCCCCGATATAGCAGTTATGTCCAATCTGGATCTGGTTGTCGAGCTTGACGCCATTTTCAATAATGGTATCTGCAAGTGCCCCCCGGTCAACGGTGGTATTGGCACCTATCTGAACATCATTACCGATAATAACACGTCCTGTCTGAGGAATCTTTATCCAAACACCGTTTTCATTGGCAAAACCAAACCCTTCACAGCCAATGACGGCACCAGGACGCAGGACGCTCCTTTCTCCGATTTCACATTCATACATGAAGACAACCCGGGGAAAGAAATGGCAGTCTGCCCCAACTTTGGCACTACGTCCAATGAAACATCCTGCCTCAATATGGCAGTTTTCACCAATCTTGACACCTGCCTCAATTGTAACGAATGGACCAATTGTGGCACTGGATGCAATTTCAGCTGTTGGATCAATACATGCTGTTGGATGGATACCTGGTTTGGGCGGCACCATTTTCAGGCTTTGAAACAGTTGGGCTGCATGGGCAAAATAGGCATAGGGATTCGGAGCAACAATACGAGCGCCAGCAAACTGGTCTCCGACAATCTGGTTATCTTTCGGAGAAATAATCAAAGCCGCTGCTTTACAGGCAGCAACTTCATTATGGAGTCTGGGATTGGTCAGGAAAGTAATCCTGTCTGCATCTGCATCGTTCAACGGCGCAAATCCGACTATTTCGATACTCCCATCACCAATCAGTTGACCGCCAAAGCGGTCAACAAGTTCTTGGAGTTTTATGGACATGCCTGCTTTCAAATCAGTTGCTGAGTGCTTTCAGGACTTTTTCAGTGATATCGGAACGTGGCGAATGATAAACAGATTCGTTGACAATCAGGTCATAATTTTCTGATTTTGCGATCTTTTCAATTTCTTTTTTCGCACGGTCAACAACCTTGGAGTATTCTTCATTCTTACGCTGCATCAGGTCCTCACGGTACGCACGCTGTTTACGCTGGAAATCCTGACTCATATCTGCCAGTTCACGCTGACGTTTCAGACGCTGGGATTCAGACAGGACTGGCAGATCCTTATCAAGCTTTTCGCTCATAGATTTCAGGCGTGTCTGGGTATCACGCAGATCATTCAGGCGCTTAGAGAAATCGTTTTCCAATTTCTTTTCCACTGCTTTTGCCGGTGCAGATTCTGTCAGAATCCTATCCGCATCGACATAACCAACCCTGTACTCCTGCGCCTGGGCAATACCAAACATACACAGGCAGAAAACCAACACTGTCGCCTTTTTGGAACCCAGAATTGTTTTAAAGAGATTTTTCACGATATTTCTCCGTTTATGTTAGAACAACATTTAGATTATGCCACTGTTTTCAGAATCCTGTACCCAACTGGAACTGGAAAGATTCTTTTTTATCATCACTGTCCGCATTCAATGGTATTGCATAACTCAGTTTGAGCGGACCAATCGGTGAGAGCCAGCTCAAACCGACACCTGCAGAATACTTGAGATCTCCTAAATCAAGGTTCTCTTCTTCAGTAAAGACATTACCGCCATCAACGAATGCAAACCATCTGACCGTTTTATCTGTCATCCCAAACATCGGGAACTGAAATTCTGCATTGCCGATCAAACGCTTGGTCCCCCCCATATACTCACGATCACCATCTCTGTCACGTTCAACCTTTCCCAAGGAAGACCCTTCATAACCACGGACAGTACCAATACCACCGGCATAGAAGTTCTTGAAAACTGGATAGGCTTTGCCGCCAAGTCCATGACCATAGTCAATCATGCCATTCAGACCAAATGTTCCGCCATCGCCAATCGGCCAGAAATACTGATGCTGGTAAGATGCTTTGTAGTATTTCATGTCTCCAAGCAGGGAAACTTCAAAATTCGCTTTCTGATAACGCCCTTTGGTCGGAATCAGGGAACTGTCACGGCTATCGCGCTGCCACGCTGCAGTCAATGGAACTGCATAAGCAGAAACAGTCGCATCTTCAAGCGGATAACCATTCTGGTCAACCTTGATATGACCAAAATCCCTTGCAAACTTGACATATCTGCGCGGGCTATCATCATAGACATCTAATTTGGTATATTCAACGCCAACACCAAAGAAAATCCTGTCAATTTCTGTAACAGGCACCCCAAACCTTACATTGCCACCAATGGTCGTGACTTTATAATCACTGTCATTGAGCAATGGCGGTCTGACCGTACGATAAAAAAGTTCATAACGACGGCTGATACCATCATCCGTGAAATATGGTGTTGTCTGCGTCAAGGCAATGGTCCTGTAACGGTGACTGGTATTGATGCTCAATGCCACATCATTGCCTGTTCCTGCAAAATTATCCTGTTCAATGGAGCCGGAGAGCAGCAGTTTATCTTCCTGGGAAAAACCAGCGCCGATAAGGATATTACCAGTCGGTTTTTCTTCAACCTGGAGTTTGACATCAACCTGATCAACTGTCCCAGGAACTTCTGGTGTCTCAACATTGACCGACGTGAAGAAACCCAATCGGTCAACCCTATCCCTTGAAAGCTTGATACTCTTGCCATCATACCAGGAACCTTCCAGCTGACGGAGTTCACGCCGGATCACTTCATCACGCGTTTTATTGTTGCCGACAATACTGATATGACGGACATAAACCCGCTTGCCAGGATCAATAAAGATGGTAAAAGAGACTTCTTTGTTTTCCTTATCAATATCCAGTTGAGGATTGACATTGGCAAAGGCATAACCAAAATTACCCAGATATTCCGAAATCTTCTTTGTTGTTGCAGTCAGCTTTGCACCTGAATACAGTTCCCCTTTCTGCAGTTCAATCAGTTCCCTGATCTCATCCTCGCGTCCGAAAAGCTCTCCTTCAAGGCGGATTTCATTCACCATGTACTGATCACCTTCAGTAATGTTCAGTGTCAGGTAAACGTCTTTCTTGTCTGTAGATAGGGCAACCTGAGTTGATTCAACCTGCATTTCAATGTAGCCATTATTCTGATAGAACGACTTGATGGTCTCAAGATCGCCTGTCAGTTTTTCCTTGGAATATTGATCTGCCCGGGTATACCAAGTAAACCACCCTGGCGTCCTCAGTTTTATCAGATCAAGCAGCTCGTCATCTGTATAAGCCTTGTTCCCAACAAAACGGATTGCCTTGATATGCGAAGATTCTCCTTCATCAACAATAAAGTTGACAGCGACACGGTTCCTTTCCACTGGTGTAATGGTTGTCGAAATATCAACCCCATACATTCCTCGGGACAAATACTGCCGTTTAATTTCCTGTTCTGCCCGATCCACCAACGAATGGTCATAGATACGCGCTGGCCCCAACCCAACTTCTTTCATGGATTTGAGCAATGCTTCTTTATCGAATTCCTTGGCACCCGTGAAATCAACACTGGCAATGGCAGGACGTTCCTGGACAATGACAACAAGGACATCACCTTCCGCATCAATGCGGACATCTTTGAAAAAGCCTGTCGCATAAAGCGCCTTGATGGCGGCTGTCGCCTTTTCATCAGTGAATGTATCCCCGATACGGACAGGCAGGTAATTGAAAACCGTACCAGCTTCCGTTCTCTGGATACCTTCCACACGGATATCCCTGACAGCAAATGGTTCAATCGCCACTGCCTGTCCAGCATAAAGCAAGGCACCCATAGCAGTCATGGCATATAACCCTTGCGTCAACCGGCGATGAACGTTTTTCAAAAATTTCATTTAAACTGCAAACGAAGAATCTCTTCTGTCAGCTTATCCTGTTCAAGGAAAAAACCTCCCGAAGTCATTGCACATGGCAACAACCATCAGAAGTCCAAGTAACCCCAGTCCAACAACCGTCCAGATTCTGGTGGTTTTTTCAGAGATTGGACCGCCATTTATTATTTCCACAGCATAATACAGCAAAAGCCCACCGTCCAAAACAGGTATCGGCAGTAAATTCATAACACCGATGCTGATACTGATGAAAACAATAAAACTGAGATAAGCTACTCCCCCAGCCTTAGCTGTTTTACCTGCATAACCAGCAATAGCAACCGGACCCGAAATATTCTTGACAGACAAAGCACCTGTCAATATCTGACCGATGGATTCTACAGTAAAGCATATGGTTTCGGCGGTTTTTATTACGCTTTGTTTCAAAGCGGGCAGAATATCATATTTGACCATCACCGTTTCCGGTGAGACTTGTACCTTTACACCAATCCTGCCAATCATTCCCTGCCGGTCCTCCTCCCGATGGCCACTCT
>CAVERB010000070.1:12146-44240 GCA_963618105.1 Oxalobacter sp.
TGGACAGCCAATGCCACTGTTTTCCCGTTCCTGTCCAGATTAAACCGGAGCATTCTGTCAGGCGATTTCCTGATTATTTCAACCAGTTCCAGGGAATCAGCCACTTCCTTCCCATCAATCGCAAGCACCCTGTCCCCTTGATGGAGCCCGGCTTTCTCAGCAGGACCGCCTGCCTCCAGTTCTCCCAGAACCGCAGGTTGATATGCCACCATAAAACCGAGACGTTTAAGGAAGTCTCCTTCCAAATCCTGCTCAGTCAGACGGCTGACATCAATATCCGCCTGCTGATGAAGACCGTCTTTCCTGTTCCATTCAAGATGAACGCCCTGCTGATGTTCCATGACAGAACCGGCAAACAGCATTCTGATCTGATTCCAATACGTTACCGGTTGATTGTTGACAGCAGTAACCGTTTCTCCGCCACGAAGCCCTGTCTGATAGGCAATGCTTTCCACAGGTACTGTACGCAGCTTCGCACCAGGTTGCTGAATACCGTAAACATAAAGGCATGACAGCAGGACAATCGCCAATAAGAAATTAGCAGCCGCCTGCAATGGCAATGAATATCCTCTGCCATACATTACGGGATGTGAACTCATGTGCCATAGCTTCAGGCGGATACTGCGTCATATCAACACTGCGGGCATCAAGCAGTTTGATATACCCGCCCAATGGCAGTAATGACAACGCCCACTCTGTCCCATCCGGATGGAATTTCC
Organism: Oxalobacter sp.; assembly: GCA_963618105.1. Classification (GTDB taxonomy): domain Bacteria; phylum Pseudomonadota; class Gammaproteobacteria; order Burkholderiales; family Burkholderiaceae_D; genus Oxalobacter. Next base: position 12,866 of record CAVERB010000070.1, read on the forward strand.
TGCTGTAAAGGATTTTTCCCATCCCTAAAGAAAACCTGAGCACCCTGACATCACAAAGTCTGGCCGCTGTGTAATGACCAAGTTCATGGATGATGATGACAATAAAGATTGCAGGAATAAACGCCAGCAACGAAACAACAATATTCATCAGGCGATAAATCCTTCAGCAACAGACCTCGCCTTACGGTCTTCAGATAAGACACTGTCAATATCTGATACAGACTGGACAATAGCAACTTTTTCCATTGTACGTTCAACAAGCGTCTCAATCTGCCTGAAACCAATACGTCTATCCAGAAAAGCCTGGACAGCCACTTCATTGGCCGCATTCAAGACAGCCGGCGCAGAACCGCCAGCTTTCAGAGCATCATAAGCCAGACGGAGTCCCGGAAAACGTTTGAAGTCCGGTGCCTCAAACTGAAGGGTTCCAACGGCTGCCAGATTCAATGGACTGGCACCTGATGACATTCTTTCCGGATAAGCCAAAGCATAAGCAATGGGAATACGCATATCCGGATTACCCATCTGTGCAAGAATTGAACCATCCACATAAGATACCATTGAATGGATGACACTCTGGGGATGAATCACCACTTCAATCTGTTCTGCCGGAATACCAAACAGCCAATGGGCTTCGATGACTTCCAATCCCTTGTTCATCATCGTGGCAGAATCAACGGAGATTTTTCGCCCCATTACCCATTTTGGATGGGCAATTGCTTCTTCCGGTGTTACATGGCTGAGCATTTCGACAGGGCAATGCAGAAATGGGCCGCCTGAAGCTGTTAATAAAATCTTCGAAACTCCCCGTAAATGAGGCGCATGTCCATCTACATGGGAGAGGCATTGGAAAACAGCATTATGTTCACTGTCAATCGGTAACAAGGTCGCCCCATATTGATTGACTGCCTCAATAAACAGATGCCCTGATATGACCAGTGCTTCTTTATTGGCAAGCATGAGTTTCTTGCCCGCTTTCACCACTGCCAAAGCAGGTTCCAATCCGGCCGCACCAACAATAGCACACATGACCGCATCATTCTGGGAAGATGCCGCCACTGCCATCAGGGACTTCCTGCCATAAAGCACTTGTGTCTGCAAGCCTTTTTCCCGCAGATTACGTGCCAATACAGCCGCTGCAGCCGCTGTCCCTACAACAGCAATATCTGGACGGAATTTTTCACATTGCCGCTGCAGTTCGCTGACACGGCTGTTTGCAGTGAGGGCATAAACCTGATAACGGTCTTGATGCCGGGAAATAACATCCAGTGTGGAAACACCGATAGACCCTGTGGAACCCAGTACTGTAATTTTCTGATGACTGTTAGCCATGATTTACAGCCATAATCCCAATAACAGCGCAACAGGCAATGTCGGAATCACCGAGTCAATCCGATCAAGGACACCGCCATGCCCTGGCAACAAGTTACTGCTGTCTTTCATGCCGACACGGCGTTTCAATTTGGATTCCAGCAGATCACCAAGAATACTCAAAGCAACCAATACAACCAGACTGACAACCATGCCTGCCCAGCCATACCGGTTATAAACTGAAACAGCGATATTATCCTGTCCCGGGGAAGCAAGAACCGTTACAACGCCTACCGCCAAAACAGCAATGATGCCGCCTGCAACGCCTTCCCAAGTCTTGCCTGGTGAAATAGCAGGTGCCAATTTATGCTTGCCAAAAGCCCTGCCTGCAAAATAAGCGCCGATATCCGCCAACCAGATGACAATCAATATAGACAGCAGGAAGAATACCGATTTACGGTAAAGCACCCAAACAGAAAGGACACTGCAAAGAACTGAAAGCCAGTAAAGCCATTGACAAACCGCATTGAGAGGCGTTCCCAATGCAGGCATCCGGCTGAACAATGCCGGAATGAGGAATATCCCCCAAATCGCACACCCGACCATTGCCAGCCAGATGTACTCCCTGATAGTCAGAAAATAAGCTGTCCCAGCAAACACCAGACAGGCTATGACTCCTGTAACAACAGGACGGCTGTTGTTGAACAGCCGGGCATTTTCCCATGAAGCAGCACCAAAGAAAACCAACAGGAATAATCCAAACAGGAAACTGCTTCCTGACCATAAGATCAGAAACAAGACTGCCGACAGGCAGACAGCAGTTATAACGCGCTGTTTCAGCATGGCTTCACCAATTGTTCACTTGTCTGCCCAAAACGCCTTTCCCTTGACTGGAAACTGGCAATGGCCTTCTCCAATTCTTCCTGATTGAAATCAGGCCAGAATGTCTCAGTAAAATACAGTTCGGTATAAGCAAGCTGCCAGAGTAGGAAATTTGAGATTCTTTTTTCACCGCCTGTCCGGATAAAAAGATCAGGATCAGGCGTATAAGAAAGCGCAAGATAAGATGCCAGGCATTCTTTCGTGATGTTTTCTCCTGCAATGCCTTCCTGCATCATCCTTCTGGCTGCTTGCAGGATATCCCATTGACCGCCATAATTGGCACATACGGTAAATGTCATGGCCGTATTGCCAGCAGTCAGTTCTTCCGCCTGCCTGATGGCCTCACGAAGCGTTCCATTGAGTCCATCCAAATCACCAATAACTCGTAAACGGATATTATGCCGATTCAGCCGAACAGCTTCTTTACGCACGGTTGACAGGAAAAGCTCCATCAGGAAGTTGACTTCTTCAACCGGACGCTGCCAGTTTTCTGAACTGAAAGCAAACACCGTCAAATAGGGAATTTTCCAGGCAAGGCAGGCTTCTATGGTGCGGCGAACAGCTTCAACCCCTTTGGCATGACCTGCGATACGGGGAAGGAAACGCTCCTTGGCCCAGCGCCCATTGCCATCCATCACAATGGCAATGTGCGTTGGAAGCACAGACTGGACAGAGACAGGACAGGAATCAGTATTCACGGATATTCCCGGAAATTCAGATCCGTCAAACGGTCATCACTTCTTTTTCTTTTTCAACCAGCAATGCATCAATCTGCTTGACATACCTATCAGTCAGTTTCTGGATGTCATCTTGTGCACGGCGCTCTTCATCTTCGGAACAGGCCTTATCCTTGACCATCTTTTTCAGATACTCATTGGCATCACGCCTGATATTACGTACTGCAATCTTCGCATCTTCCCCTTCAGTCTTGACCAGTTTAACCATCTCCTTACGGCGTTCTTCAGTCAATGGCGGCATTGGAACACGGATAATATCACCGACAGAAGAAGGATTGAGTCCTAAATCAGAATCACGTATTGCCTTTTCCACGGCATTGACCATTTTCTTTTCCCAGGGCTGGACAGAAATGGTCCGGCCATCAATCAGGGTAATATTGGCAACCTGATTGATTGGCGTTGGGTTACCATAATAATCAACCTGAACATGGTCAAGAATGCCAGGATTGGCACGACCCGTACGGACTTTTGCCAGATCAGTCTTCAAGGAATCCACTGATTTGGACATTTTTGTTTCGGCATTTTTTTTGATATCGGAAATATTCATCTAGTATCCTTTTGCTGGACTGACTAAAAAAGCATTGATTACTGTTTCAATCTCATACATGAACCAGTGTTCCTTCATCTTCTCCCAACAACACCCGTTTCAGGGCGCCTGGTTTGAGAATAGAAAAAACTTTGATCGGCAGTTTCTGGTCACGGCATAAAGCGAAAGCGGCAGCATCCATCACTTCAAGATGTTTTTCAATCGCCTCATCAAAAGTGATACTGGAATAACGGGTCGCTGTAGGGTCTTTCATTGGATCCGCGGTATAGACACCATCCACCTTTGTTGCTTTCAGGACCAACTCCGCCCCGATTTCCGCCCCACGCAATGCCGCTGCAGTATCTGTCGTAAAGAAAGGATTCCCTGTCCCTGCTGCAAAAACGACCACCTTGCCTTCTTCAAGATACTGAAGTGCTTTTGGTCTGACATAGGATTCGACAACCTGTTCAATCCCGATGGCAGACATGACACGGGTTGTGATACCTGCCTGACGCAAGGAATCAGACAATGCCAATGAATTGATGACTGTTGCCAGCATCCCCATATAGTCTGCTGTAGCACGGTCCATACCTTTCGCACCAGGAGCCACACCACGGAAAATGTTTCCACCACCGATGACAATCGCCATCTCGACACCAAGCTGGGTGGCTTCAATCACATCTTTGACCATGTTTTCGATAGAAGCCCGGTTGATGCCGAACTGATCTTCCCCCATCAACGCTTCACCGGAAAGTTTCAGCAATACCCGTTTATAGACTGGTTCCGCCATATTCACTGACTCCTTTGTAAACAGTATCAACAGTTACATCCCTTCCCTCTGAAAAAAACGGACCTTTCGGTCCGTTTCAGAGACTCAGGCTTTTGCCGCCGCCATCTGAGCTGCGACCTCTGCCGCGAAGTCATCCGCTTTTTTCTCGATGCCTTCACCGACAACATACAGTTTATAGGATTTTACAACTGTATTCTTGTCTTTCAACATCTGGCCGACAGACTGTTTGTCATTTTTGACAAACGGCTGGTCCAGCAAAGAAACCTCTTTCAAGAACTTCTGTACAGAGCCTTCAATACGACGGGCGATGATTTCCGGAGACTGCGCCTTCTTGCCAGCTGCAACTGCTTTTGCAGAATCTTCTTCTGCTTTCTGTGCAGCGATACCACGCTCACGTTCAATCAATGCAGGATCAACCTGTTCGGAAGACAGTGCCACTGGCTTCATTGCTGCGATATGCATTGCAACATCTTTACCAACCTGTGGGTCATCCCCTTCGTATTCAACGATAACACCGATACGGGAACCATGCAGGTAAGAAGCAATCTTTGCACTGGTCTGAAAACGGTCAAAACGGCGGATAGACATGTTTTCACCGATACGGCCTACCAGTTCAGTACGCGTTGCCTCAACGCTCTTACCATTCAAATCCAAAGCCGAGAGCGCAGCAACATCTGCTGGCGCCTTGTCAGCAACCAGCTTTGCACAAGAAGATGCCAACTCCATGAAATCTGGATTCTTGGTGACAAAATCAGTTTCGCAGTTGACTTCAACGATAGCAGCAACACCGTCATTCATGCTGACAGCGATAACACCTTCAGCAGCAATACGGCTGGCAGCCTTGTTTGCCTTGTTACCTAACTTAACACGCAGGATATCTTCCGCCTTCTGCATGTCGCCATCTGCTTCCGTCAGCGCTTTTTTACATTCCATCATCGGTGCATCAGTTTTAGCACGCAGCTGGGCAACCATTTTTGCTGTAATGACAGCCATTATTCTCTCCTTGATAAAGGGATTGTCATCCCCTGGTTTGAAACTTGGCAGTTTCCTCTGTCAATTAAAGGAAACTGCCGCATCAAATTGCTTTATTCAGCGTCTGCGCCTTCTTTGGCAGCTTCAATCACTTCCTGCATTGCGTTGGCACGACCTTCCAGGACAGCATCAGCAACACCACGAGCATACAGCTGGATAGCTTTGGAAGAGTCATCATTACCTGGAATCACATAATCAATCCCTTCCGGGGAATGATTAGTATCAACAACACCAATAACAGGAATACCCAGTTTTGCTGCCTCAGTGACAGCACCTTTGTGATAACCGACATCCACCACAAAGATGGCATCAGGCAAACCACCCATATCTTTGACACCACCGATAGATTTCTGCAATTTTGCAACTTCACGCTGGAACAAGAGGCCTTCTTTCTTGCTCATCTTATCGACAGTACCGTCCTCGATGGCAGCTTCCATATTTTTCAGGCGCTTGATGGAAGTCCTGATGGTTTTGAAATTCGTCAGCATGCCTCCCAGCCAGCGCTGGTCAACATATGGCAAGCCTGCACGCTGTGCTTCAGCGGCAATGATGTCACGTGCCTGTCTCTTGGTACCCACCATCAGGATAGTGCCACGGTTGGCTGCCAGCCGACGGACATAGTCCATCGCTTCATTGTACATCGTCAGGGTTTTTTCCAGATTGATGATGTGGATCTTGTTACGATGACCAAAGATGTAAGGAGCCATCTTTGGATTCCAGAAGCGGGTCTGATGACCGAAATGAACACCAGCTTCGAGCATTTCACGCATGGTTACGGACATAATTATCTCCAGGGTTAAGGTCTTGAATTCGCCCAAGAACCCCTGTCAGGGGCACCCTTGCAGGCCGGATTCGCGATTTCATGTTAAAAAAATAGTCCCTTGAATTTTCAAGAACATATTATTTTACTGGAAAAATATTCGCCGCATAAAGTAAAAGCGAGGGAATATGCTGGAAATCAGACGAAATTGCCTAGACTACAACTTTTCATCGTGTTTTGAGATATCTTGTCAGTGATAAGCATTAAATTTTTACCACACCTTTCTTCGCTTTTTCTATGAATACGCTCTATTCCATTGATGCAATACGCACCATTGAAAAATCTGCCCTTGACAGTCTTCCAACAGGAACACTGATGCAGCGTGCGGGTAAAGCTGCTTCTGACCTTGCCAAGAAAATCCTTGCAAAGGCTCCTGATATTGAAAACAGGATCTTGGTTCTGGCAGGACCTGGCAATAATGGGGGGGATGCCCTGGAGATGGCAGCCAATCTGGCCAATGACGGTTTTCCCGTTTCTGTCCTTCTGGTCCTGAATCGGAAAAACCCTTCGGAAGAAGCCAGACAGGCAATGCAGAAAGCAGCCAAAAGCGCCGTCCATTGGGAAGATGCCCTTTCCATCGGCCCTACCTTTGAAAAACTCGAAAAACAGACATGGGCATTGGTCGTTGACGGCATTTTTGGTATTGGATTACGTGAAGGCTTGGCAGGCAACCTGAAAAGACTGGCCGATCTTGTCAACAATCTTGCCTGTCCAGTGCTGGCACTTGATGTACCAAGCGGTCTGAATGCTGATACAGGCACCATTGTCGGTACCGATATGACTGCCGTAAAAGCAACGCATACCATCACCTTCATTGGAGACAAACCGGGCTTGCACACCGCCAAAGGACGGGATTATGCCGGTGATGTGCATCTGGCAACCCTTGATGTCGCACAACACCATTTCATCCCAACAGCTTTTCATCTCAATAGCCCTGATGCATTCAGGCATTTCCTCAAACCCCGCCAGCATGATTCCCATAAAGGTTCATACGGCAGGCTGGCTATCATCGGTGGCGATGAAGGCATGGGCGGTGCACTGACATTGGCATCAAGATCAGCACTGATGCTTGGCGCTGGGCTTTGTTACGCTGTCTATCTGAAAAATGCGCCGGTTATTGATCCAATCTGTCCAGAAGCCATGCTGCGCACAGCCCACCGCTTTGACTTTGCTTCGGATATCTTTGCGGCTGGACCAGGACTGGGATCTTCCAACGTTGCCAAAGAATACCTGCAGCAAATCCTTACTTCTGACAAGCCCATTGTTCTGGATGCTGATGCACTAAACAACACAGCGGAAGACAGCGGTCTTGAACAACTGCTGATGTACCGGAAATTTCCTGCCATCATCACGCCACATCCATTGGAAGCTGCAAGGTTACTGAAAACAGCAACCACAGATATCCAGCAGAACCGTATCGAATCCGCCAAGGCACTTGCTGAAAAATTCAATGCCATCGCGGTCCTGAAAGGCTCTGGAACCGTCATTGCTTCGCCTGACGGACGACTATCCATCAACCCAACCGGCAATCCCGGACTAGCAACCGCTGGGACTGGTGATGTACTAACCGGCATGATTGGCGCCTTACTTGCCCAAGGATGGTCCCCTTTTGAAGCATCACTGGGTGCTGTATGGCTCCATGGCAAAGCCGCTGATACGATTGCTGAAAATCTGGATGGCTATATCGGCATCCAGGCTGGAGAACTGGCTCCTGCCGCGCGAAAAATCCTCAACCAGCTGATTAAAAGCTGAATCTGATTAAACAAAACGCCCATCAGGCTGCATCTTTCCTTGAATAAGTATCCGATTAGCCTGATGGGCGTTTTTATGCTGTCAAGAATCAATGAGTTGCTGCCATTCCAGCGCCGTCTGCCTCTTTTTTCTCGGAAGGCGCAACCAGCATCTCTGTTTCAGAAACTTCTTCAGGCAACCGTTCCAAGGCGTTTTCCAGAACCGTATCAATCCATTTGACAGGAATGATTTCCAGATTGTTCTTGACGTTATCCGGAATCTCTGCCAGATCCTTGACGTTCTGCTGTGGAATGATGACCTTCTTGATCCCTCCTCTGAGTGCCGCAAGCAGTTTCTCTTTCAGTCCACCGATTGGCAGGACTTCGCCACGAAGCGTGATTTCACCGGTCATTGCCACATCGGAACGAACAGGGATACCTGTGAAGCTGGAAACCAATGCAGTCGTCATGGAAATCCCAGCTGATGGCCCGTCTTTAGGCGTTGCACCTTCCGGCACATGGATATGGATATCTTTCTTCTCGAAAGCCTCATCCTTGATCCCCAGACGGCCTGCACGGCTTCTGACAACGGTACGGGCAGCTTCGATGGATTCTTTCATGATATCCCCCAAAGTCCCTGTCCGCAGGATATTGCCCTTGCCTAGAACCGTTACCGCTTCAATTGTCAGCAGTTCACCACCGACTTCTGTCCAGGCTAATCCAGTAACCTCGCCAACCCGGTTTTCCTTTTCTGCAACTCCAAAATCGAACTGACGGACCCCCAGATATTTATCCAGGTTCTTGGGTGTCACAGAAACCTTACGGGTCTGTTTCTTCAACAGCAGTGTCTTGACGACCTTACGGCAGATCTTGGAAATCTCCCGTTCCAATGCACGAACACCAGCTTCACGGGTGTAATAGCGGATAATGTCGCGAATTGCCGCTTCACTGATATTCAACTCAGACGCTTTCAAACCATTACGGTCCATCTGTTTTGGCAACAGATAACGCAGGGCAATATTGGTCTTCTCATCTTCGGTATAACTGGACAAGTTGATGACTTCCATCCTGTCAAGCAATGCCGGCGGGATATTGTAGGTATTGGATGTTGCAATAAACATCACGTCCGACAAATCAAAATCCACCTCCACATAATGATCTGAGAAAGCATGGTTCTGTTCCGGATCCAAGACTTCCAGCAATGCAGCCGCAGGATCGCCCCGGAAATCAGCCCCAATCTTGTCCACCTCATCCAGCAGGAAAAGCGGGTTGCGGACACCGGCTTTCGCAAGGTTCTGCAGAATCTTGCCCGGCATCGAACCGATATAAGTACGCCGATGCCCGCGGATTTCCGCTTCATCACGCATGCCACCTAAAGCCATACGAACATATTTACGGTTAGTTGCACGGGCAATGGACTGTCCCAGCGAAGTCTTGCCAACCCCTGGCGGCCCCACAAAGCACAAGATCGGCGCCTTGACCTGATCAACCCGCTGCTGAACGGCCAGATATTCAAGAATCCGTTCCTTCACCTTTTCCAGACCGTAATGGTCACTTTCCAACACTTTCTCTGCATTTGCCAGATCGTTGCTGACCTTGGATTTTTTCTTCCATGGCAGAGAAATCAGTGCATCAATATAGTTCCGGACAACAGTTGCCTCAGCAGACATCGGCGACATATTCTTGAGCTTTTTCAATTCACCCATAACCTTATCACGGGCTTCTTTCGGCATTTTTGCTGCTGCGATCTTCTTTTCGAGCTCTTCAAAATCTGTGCCATCTTCTCCTTCGCCAAGCTCCTTTTGGATTGCCTTGACCTGTTCGTTCAGGTAGTACTCGCGCTGGGATTTTTCCATCTGGCGTTTGACACGGCCATGAATGCGCTTCTCGACCTGGATGATATCGAGCTCGCCCTCAACCTGCTCCAGCAGATATTCCAGCCGGTCTGCAATGTTGTGGGTTTCAAGGATGGTCTGCTTCTGCTCCAGTTTCAATGGCAGATGAGCAGCCACAGAATCCGCAAAACGCCCATGATCTTCTATGGACGCCAGAGAAGAAACAACCTCTTTCGGAATCTTTTTATTGAGTTTGACATATTGGTCAAACTGTTCAATCACAGCCCGTCTCAGCGCTTCCATTTCTGGAGTACTGATGGTGCTGGAAGCCGCTTCAGGCAGGATATCTGCATACATGCAGCTGTCATCTGAAGTGATCTTGGAAATACGCGCACGGCGTATGCCTTCAACGAGTACCTTTACCGTTCCATCAGGCATCCTCAGCATTTGCAGCAGGCTTGCCTGACAACCTATCTCATAGATATCCTCAACAGCAGGATCATCCTTTGCCGCCGATTTCTGGGCAGCAAGCATCACACTTCTATCGTTTTCCATGGCCTTTTCCAGCGCACGGATGGACTTGATCCGTCCAACAAACAGCGGAATGACCATATGCGGGAAGACAACCACATCCCTCAGCGGGAGCAATGGCAGTCTAGACTGCTGAATTTCATTTGAAGTCATTTCGATTACCTTAAATTATCATCTCTATGATGATGTTGGGATGATTCCCTTTTTTACAAGACCTGGCCCTGGATTTTTTACCGATATGACAACATCCAGACACCATGCCATCCGTCAGGCATTTCCAGGAATGACAATCAGTTTTCCCTGTAAACAAGCTGTGGGGCAACACCATCTGTCACCGTGTCTTTCCCAATGATGACACGGGCAATATTCTTCTCGCTAGGCAGATTGAACATGAGTTCCAAAAGCAGGTTTTCCATGATGGAACGCAATCCGCGAGCCCCCGTCTTCCGCTGCAATGCCTTGGCGGCAATGGCGTGCAGCGCTTCGTCCTTGATTTCAAGCTCTGCTCCTTCCATCTCAAGCAGTTTTGCATACTGCTTGACCAGTGCATTCTTGGGCTTGACCAGAATATCCACCAATGCATCCTCGGTCAGGTTATGAAGCACTGCAACAACCGGCAACCGTCCGATCAGTTCAGGAATCAACCCGAATTTAACAAGGTCTTCAGGTTCAACATCCTGCATCAACCTGCTTTCATCCAGGTTTTCCTTGCTATGCACATCAGCCGAAAAACCGATCCCCCCTTTTTCTGTCCGGTTCTGGATAATCTTTGCCAGTCCATCGAAAGCGCCGCCGCAGATGAACATGATGTCAGCCGTATTGACTTGAATAAAATCCTGGTTGGGATGCTTACGACCACCTTGCGGCGGAATGGAGGCAACTGTCCCTTCAACCAGTTTCAGCAATGCCTGCTGGACACCTTCTCCAGACACATCACGGGTAATAGACGGATTATCCGATTTTCGGGAAATCTTATCAATCTCATCAAGATAGACAATACCCCGCTGAGCTTTCTCAACATCGTAATCACAATTCTGCAGGAGTTTCTGGATAATATTTTCGACATCTTCCCCAACATAGCCCGCTTCAGTCAATGTTGTTGCATCCGCAATCGTGAAGGGAACATCCAGCATCCTTGCCAATGTCTGTGCCAGCAGGGTTTTCCCAGAACCCGTTGGTCCAACAAGCAGGATATTGCTTTTTGCCAGCTCAACATCATTATCCGCTTGGCCACCAAAGAATTTCAGCCGTTTGTAATGGTTGTACACGGCGACAGAAAGCACCTTCTTCGCCTGTTCCTGACCAATCACATACTGATCCAGCAGGGCACAAATCTCCCGGGGCGTTGGCAGTCTCCCTGATCCTTCACCATCTGCCTGTAACATTTCCGCCTTGGCACTGTCATGGATAATCGTGCCACACAGGTCAACACATTCATTGCAAATATAGGCAGACTGTCCTTCAATCAGCTGCTTCACTTCTTCTTTGGCTTTTCCACAAAAAGAGCAATGGAGCTGCTTTTCAGTCAATGTATTGTTTTCCGACATGTTATTCCTGCACAATCAATGAATTTCCAACATTATCCTTGAGCCATGCCATAGACCGGCGATCCGTCTTGTCTGCGAAAAAAGCCCGAACACAAAGGTTCAGGCTTCGGCATAATTACCAGGACAGCACTTAATCCCGTTTGACCAGAACCTCATCAATCAATCCATAATCCTTTGCCTCAGCAGCAGACATGAAATTATCCCGTTCTGTATCAAGCGCAATCTCTTCCAAGGTCTTTCCGGTATTATCAGCCAGAATACTATTGAGCTGCTTGCGAAGATACAAAATCTCCTTGGCATGGATTTCAATATCAGTTGCCTGTCCCTGGGCACCACCTGAAGGCTGATGAATCATGATACGGGAATTTGGCAAAGAGAAACGTTTACCCTTAGCACCTGCAGCCAACAGGAACGCCCCCATGGATGCCGCCAACCCCGTACACAATGTCGAAACCTGCGGCTTGATGAACTGCATGGTGTCATAAATCGCCATCCCGGCAGTCACAGAGCCACCAGGCGAATTGATGTAGAGCGAAATGTCTTTTTCCGGATTCTCACTTTCAAGAAACAGCAACTGTGCAACAATCAGATTGGCACTCTTATCATTCACTGGTCCGACGAGAAAGACGATCCGCTCTTTCAGCAAACGGGAATAGATATCATAGGCACGTTCCCCACGACCGCTCTGCTCGACCACCATCGGAACCATACCAAGCATTTCTGCCTCCAATGCTGAACCACAAAACTTCATCGACTTTCTCACCCTAAAAGAATCCGGATTCACCACACACATCACACCGGCTGTGCCATGACCTCTTCAAACGGCAATGCTTTTTCTGTGACTTTTGCCTTGGAGAAAATATAATCAACGGCATTTTCTTCCATCAGAATGTTTTCCAGCTCGCGGCGACGATTGGAATCATTCATATAGTAATCAATAACCATCTGCGGCTGCTGATAGCTGGAAGCGATTTCCTCTGCACGTTCCTTCAGTTTTTCGGGAGAAACCGCCAGAATATTGTCCTTCATCAGTTCACCCAGCAACAGACCAAGGCGGACACGGTTTTCTGCCTGGGCAGTAAACATATCACGAGGCAGTTCATCATCCTTATGACTTGGATTGCGGGCAGCCAAGTCACGACGAGTGAAATCAATCAGCTCATTGATTTCCTGTTCAACCATTGCTTTGGGGATATCAAAGGCATTGGCATCAACCAGCTTGGCAAAAACATTACTCTTGTTGATCGTTGCAATCCGGTTCTTGATTTCACGAATCAAGTTCTTTTTGATATCTTCACGCAGTTTGTCGGCACCACCTTCCGTGATACCCAACTGCTTGCAAAACTCATCATCCAGTTCCGGCAAATGTGCCCATTCAATCTTCTTGAGGCTCACCGTAAATTCCGCTGTTTTCCCGGCAACATCCTTGCCATGATAGTTTTCCGGGAAAGGCAGTTCGAAAGTTTTGGACTCGCCGACTTTCATGCCAAGAACTGCATTTTCAAATTCCGGCAGCATCTGTTTTTCGCCAAGAACAAACAGATAACCATCCGCCTTGCCGCCATCGAATTCAACGCCGTCAATCTTGCCAACGAAATCAATCGTGACACGGTCGCCATTTTCAGCAACATCACTGCCATTGCCTTTTCCATGTTCACTGTCTTCGCCCTTGACATGGTAATGGGCTCCCCGTCTTCTCAGGATATCAATCGTCTTGTCAACATCTGCATCCGTCACCTCGCAGGATGCCTTTTCCACTTCCAATGCACTCAGATCACCGATTTCAACTTCAGGGATGATTTCAAAAGTCGCATAAAACTGTACGGTTCCTTCTGGAACACCTTCCGTCTTTGCATCAATCTGAGCAGTACCAGCAACGGCAAGATTGTTTTCGGCAACCGCTTCGTTAAATGCCTTGTTCACCCTTTCATTGAGTACATCAGCATTAATCTGGGTACCATACATTTGGCCGACCATTTTCAGGGGAACCTTACCAGGACGGAAACCCGCAGCCCTAGCCGTCCGTGCCCGAATCTTCAGACGTTTCTGAACTTCTGCACTAATTTCTTCAACAGGGAGGGTAATCGTTACCCGCCTTTCAAGTTTTTCCAGATTCTCTACAGCGTATGCCATTATCAATTCCAAAAAATTTAATCCTGAACCCAGTCCGGATATGTTCAGGACCGTTTTCTATCCGTTAAAAATACGTATGCCTGACCTGACATCTTGCCCATGTCTCCGCAAAATGCAGGGGAAAAGACACCCATCCATAAAAATAGCCTGATATTTTAACTGAATTTCACAGAAATCCGCAAAAAACTGCATTACCGCCATCTAAAAAGACATAAAAACCACCTGTTTCATTCAAAATTCTAATCTTCTTGCCTCTAACCAACGATAAATGCCCTCTGTTTTCCAATTTGTCACATTTGTTATCGGATAGCTTTTCAATTAGAATCTTATGCCTTTCAGCACTTTGGATAGACCGGAAAAACAGGACAGTCATGGAACCAGACAACAACACAAACAACCAGAACTTACCGATTGAGGCCGATGCCGTAATTGTCGGCGCAGGTCCCGTTGGACTTTTCCAGGTATTCGAACTCGGTCTGCTCGAGATCAAAGCACATGTCATTGACTCATTGCCTTTCGTGGGCGGTCAATGCGTGGAACTCTATCCGGACAAACCCATCTACGACATCCCGGCTGCCCCAAGCATCACCGGCATTGAACTGACAGATAACCTGATGAAACAGATTGAACCGTTCAAGCCGACCTTCCATCTCGGTCAGGAAGTCTCCCAGGTGGTGCGCCGTGACGATGGACGCTTTGATGTGGCCACCTCAACCGGTACAACTTTCATTGCCAAAACCGTCTTCATCGCTGCAGGAGTCGGTGCTTTCCAGCCCAGGACATTGCCTGTCGATGACATTGCCCAGTTTGAAGGTTCCCAACTGTTTTATCGTGTGAAAGACCCTGAATACTTCCGGGGCAAGAACCTCGTTATCTGCGGCGGCGGGGATTCCGCGCTGGACTGGACACTGAAACTCGTTGACATTGCCGAATCCGTCATCCTGCTGCACCGCCGTGAAGAATACCGTGCCGCGCCTGCCTCAGTCTCCAAGATGAAAGCACTGTGTGAAGACTTTCGGATGCAGTCACTGACCGGACAGGTCACGGGCTTTGAGACCAGGGATGGAAAACTGACTGAAATCAAGGTTTCCGGTCTGGATGGTGTCACTCGTCGTATCCCGCTAGATGCACTGTTGGTCTTCTTCGGACTTTCTCCGAAACTGGGGCCCATTGCCGATTGGGGACTGGAAATTGACCGCCGTCAGATTGTCGTTGATACCGAGAAATTCATGACCAGTATTCCGGGCATCTTTGCAGTTGGAGACATCAACATCTACCCTGGCAAGAAGAAGCTGATTTTATCGGGATTCCATGAAGCGGCCCTGGCGGCATTTGGCGCGGTGCCGTTCATCTTTCCAAAGAAACGAGTACACCTGCAATACACCACCACCTCTCCGAAACTGCATAAAGTGCTGGGGGTAGAGTCTCCTGTTTTTGACTGATTCGCCTTTTTCCTGTAAAAAGCCGTCAGTACCTGCTGACGGCTTTTTTGTCCGATACCTGATATGACCGATGCCATCCCTGAATCTTCCGATGCCCTGATAGAAAAAATCCTTGTTCTGTTACCACAGACACAATGCACCCATTGTGGTTACATCTCCTGTCGGTCTTATGCAGAAGCCATTGCCAACCACGATGCCAACATCAACCGCTGTGCAGCAGGCGGACAGCAAGGCATCCGCCGGATTGCCGCACTCCTCAATGTGGAAGAACCCGTCCTGGATACCACTTACGGCGAAGAAACGCCCCGCGCATCTGCTACGATTGACGAATCCGCCTGTATCGGCTGTACCATCTGTATCAGGATGTGTCCAACCGATGCCATCATCGGTGCATCCGGCATGATGCATACAGTCATTCCGGATTTCTGTACAGGATGCGGTCAATGTGTCTCCCGTTGCCCGCTGGATGCGATTTCCCTGCACCCTGTCTCCGGAAACCTGACAGGATGGGATGCCTGGTCCGAGAAACAGGCTTCGGATGTCCGTATTCGTTACGAACGTAAACTTGCCAGACTGCAAGGCAATACCAACAAACCATCAGTCTCTGTAACTGACAGCTTCTTACCCATCCAGTCTGCGGAAAAGAAATCTGCGTTGGTCCGTAAAGCCATTGAACGAGCCAGAAACCGCCTGAAAGCCTTTGGTATCCATACCTCTGATTGATGTCGGTATCTGCGAATTTGTCCAAATCATGGCATGATGTAATCATTAACCATTCACTGCACCATGACAGCCATGTCCCCAGATAAAATCATCCAGATTTTTGAACGGCTAAAAGCCGACAGACCGTTTCCCCGTTCTGAACTGCAATTCAAGTCACCTTATGAACTGCTGGTTGCCGTCATCCTTTCTGCCCAGGCAACGGATATTTCTGTCAACAAGGCAACCGAGAAACTGTATCCCATCGCCAATACGCCCGAAAGCATTGTTGCACTGGGCGTAGATGCCCTGAAAGAATACGTCAAGACCATCAACCTTTATCCGACAAAAGCCAAGAACATTATACGGATGTCGGAAATCCTGCTGGAAAAACATGCAGGAAAAGTGCCGGACAATCGGGAAGATTTAGAAGCATTGCCCGGTGTTGGCAGGAAAACCGCCAATGTCGTCCTGAACACCGCCTTCAACCAGCTGACCCTGGCTGTTGATACCCATATTTTCAGAGTTGCCAATCGGACTGGTATTGCTCCAGGCAAAAACGTATTGGAAGTGGAAAAACGTCTATTGAAAACCATCCCTGCTGAATACCTGTTCAACGCCCACCATTGGCTGTTGCTGCACGGACGCTATGTCTGCAAGGCAAAATCATTCAACTGCCATGACTGTCTGCTGAATGACCTTTGTGAATTCCTCGAAAAAACAGGTGGTACCTGATCAAGGCACCACCCGCAGCAGTTTTTACAGAGATACGAATCAGACAGCCCGACGGCGAGGCATTCCTTGCCCGACACGAGCACCTTTGCCCCGCTGTTGGATATGCCTATCCCTGGGACCTTTCTGCCCTGCCCCCATATAACCATAAGATGTCTGCAAAGGATCCGGCTGACGTCCACCATGCGTTTTCTGTGCAAAAGAACCCCTGCCCCGACGAGGTTCCATCGACTGTCTGTCTTGTCCACCCATTGATGCCTTCTTCTGGATACCTTTAGACTTCCCGCCTTTACGGACACCTGCATCATCAGCAGGTTTCTTGATTTCCATACCACACAGACGGAGCAGGCTACGGACATCATTGGCTGCCAATTCTTCCCAACGACCACGTTTCAAAGTCTTTGGCAAGGTTAACGCACCATAACGAGTCCGAATCAACCGAGAAACCGTCAGACCAACTGCTTCAAACATACGACGGACTTCCCGGTTACGGCCTTCACCAATCGTCACACGGTACCAGCGATTAACGCCTTCCCCGCCGCCATCTGCAATTCTGGTGAACTGCCCTAAACCATCATCCAGTTCCACGCCCGCCAACAGCTTCTGACGGGATGAATCATCCAGCTCACCAAGTGTACGAACCGCATATTCACGGTCGATGTTATAACGGGGATGCATCAGACGGTTCGCCAGATCACCGGAATTGGTGAACAACAATAACCCTTCCGTATTGAAATCCAAACGGCCAACCGCCAGCCATTTGCTATTCTTCAGATTGGGCAACCCATCAAAAACCGAAGGACGCTTTTCCGGATCATCTCGACTGACGATCTCACCAGCCGGTTTATGATAGACGAGCACTTTCGGCAAGGATTTGGTGACTTTGCGTTGAATCAAGCGACCATTGAAACGAACCTGATCGGTTGGCAGAATCCGCTGCCCGATATGGGCAGGCTCACCATTGACAGAAACACGACCCGCGACAATCCATTCTTCCATATCACGGCGTGAACCCAAACCAGCCTCCGCCAGCACTTTATGCAGCTTGGGTGCATCATCTTCAGCAGTCAGTTCCCGCTTTGGTTTCTTCAGTTTCAAGTCCTCTTTCGATGGCTGACTGCCATTCTCCTGATCAAAAGACTCTGATGTCACATAACTGAAAACATCATCTGAACTGTCAACTGCTGATGCTTTTTCCTGTGCCTGATGATGTGCCTTAACCCCCGGCCTGTTTTTCCTGAAACCCATCCTGGCAGGTCCCCTGCCCGTGCGGACAGGTGCTTTCGTTTTTTCTGCTACGGTTTTCTGATCTTCAGAAACCTTCTCTGATTCATTGATTTCAATTGCTTCACTCATATGTTTGACTTCTACAAAACCAACACCGTATGCTTCAATCACATACTGCCTATGCTTCCTCTCTGCTTCTCTGCTGTTTATTCAACTTTCTGCCCCAGATCCAACTCTGGCTGCAACAAATCTGCTTCACGCAATTCTTCCAAAGGCGGCAATTCCCGAAGCGACTGCAATCCAAGATCATCAAGAAACTGCGAAGTCGTGGCAAACAATGCCGGCCTGCCTGGCACCTCACGGTGTCCGATAACTTCTATCCAGCCCCGTTCCTCCAGTGTTCGAATAGACTGGGCATTGACTGCAACACCACGGATTTGCTCAATATCTCCCCGTGTGACTGGCTGGCTGTAGGCAATAACCGCCAGAATCTCCATCGTTGCCCGGCTGTACCGTAACGGCTTATCCTGCCTGAGCCGGTCAAAATAAGGCTTCATTTCCTGTCGGCTCTGAAACCGCCATCCATCCGGCAGATTAACCAGCTCAAGCCCTCTGTCCGACCAGTCATATTGCAGGTCATAAAGCAGCTGACGACAACGCTGGTCAGTCATTGACGAAGAAGAATCCTTTTGCCTCACAAACAAATCATCTGTATCAACAAACAACCTGACAAGGTCATGCACCGGCAATGGCTGCTGCGCACACAACAGAACTGTCTCGAGGATCCGTTTTGCCTCATCAATCTTCATTTCTGGAAAAATAAGGAATCACTTGCCACAAGAATCCGGGCAGCGTGCCTGCATTTCCATTCAAACGGAAATGCCTTGCCAATCAGCATTTTCAGGCTGTCTTTGACTTTGTATTTATCCTGCCTGAAAACCTTTGTATTTATCCTGCCTGAAAACAATGGCAAGAATGTAAACATAACTGCCATAATTGTCCAGCTAAAATTACCGCAAAATATAAAAAATCAGCAATCAATGTTGCTTTTCACCATTTCTGGTAAACTGCGCATGGTTCATCCCCAGATAAAAAAGAAGAATCAAAGTGATTGACCTGTCCCAATGCAAGCCTTTAGGTACCGGTGCACACCGCAGCTGTTATCCGCATCCAGAAAACCCTAACCAGTGTATCAAGGTCCTGCATGATGTCACGAAAAGGGAACTGCGCGGCATCAACAACGAAATGCGGTACTACAAGCATATCAACAGCTATCTGAAAGATTGGCACTGCATTCCCAAATTCCATGGCACGGTTGAAACCAACATGGGCACAGGCTATGTTTTTGATCTGATTCTGGACTATGATGGCTCGGCCTCAGCAACCTTGGGCGATGTCATTGAAACCTGTGAAACATCTGAACAGGCACAGAAAATTGCGGACCTGATCCTACAGCTCAAACAATACATCCGCGACAACCATATCCTGACCATCACGATGACCCCCCATAACATCCTCTGCAAGCGGATTTCTGAAACTGAAATGATGCCCGTCATCTGTGACAATCTGGGCAGAAGTTCTTTGATTCCCTGGTCACACTGGTTTACGGCTATCGGAGACAGCAGTCAGCAGAAACGCTGGGAGAAATTCATCAAACTGCCGCTGGTGGCGGATTTCCTCACAAAATTCGGCATTGATGGAAAAACACTGATTGCATAACAGCCCCGGGAACATCATCCAGGCAAACCCAACCAATATTTTTGCTTGAACCCCTTCTTTCCGATAAATAGTCATCACCCCAAGACAACCATGCATTCTGATAGAATGTCATATTGTGGATGATTTTGCCTGCCACTTGATAACCGTTTCCGAAAAACAGGAAATCTCAACGGCCAGTCAGAAATAAGCTCCGTATGCCTTATGAAAATAAAAGAAAAAATCAACAGACTACGGTTTGTCCAGAATTATCGGCGGATGTGGCCCTATGTCAAGCCTTATTGGTTCCGTGCACTGATCGCCATGCTGCTCTGCTTTCCAGTAGGATCAATGGACGCCGTCATTGCATGGAGTCTTCGTCCTTACATGGACATCGTGTTGGTAAAAGATACGGCAGCATCCTCCCAGGCATGGCTTGTCCCCGGGTTCATTATCGGCTTTACAATCCTTCAAGGTGCCTTGACCTATGCCGTCACTTATCTGAACACATGGTTGGGTACCCATATCTCCAATGACCTGAAACAGGCATTATTCAATAAACTGCTGGTATTTGAAGCTGCTTTTTTTGATTCCCGGAATTCGGGGGATATCGTTTACCGGTTCAACAACGATGCCAATACCGCCTGTTCCGGTTTGCTGGACAACCTGCGTCTATTTGTTTCGCGGCTGTTTTCATCCCTCTCCCTGATTTTCGTCCTGTTCTATAACTCCTGGCAGCTCTCCCTCATCGCCATTGCCATATTAGGCGCCACGTTTTATCCGGTCACACGTATCCGGAACATGATCAAGGATGTGATGCGAAAAAGCGTCAACATCAATGCCCAAACCATCACCATGATGAACGAAACCTATGCCGGCAACCGAACAATCACTGCCTATAACTATCAAGAAAAACAGCGAGAAAAATTCTCATACGTATTGAAAGACCTGTTCCGCCTAAACCTTAAGATGACCCAGCGAACTGCCTGGCTGACACCGATGATGCATATCACGACATCTCTTGGTGTTGCTGCCGCTATCGGCTATGGTTCCCATCTGATAATCTCTGGTGACCTTACAACAGGTGCCTTTGTCTCTTTCATCACGGCACTGCTCCTTCTCTATAATCCGTTGAAACATATCGGTAATCAATTCAATAAAGTCCAGTTCTCCTTCATGGCGATCGAACGCTGTTTCAGCCTGCTGGAAAGAACCCCTCCAATCCGCGATAAAGAAAATGCTGTTGAACTGAAAACCGTCAAAGACACCATCGCATTCAGAAATGTTGACTTCAGCTACAAGAAAGACATTCCTGTCCTGAAGAAAATCAACCTGAACGTCAAGGTCGGACAAAGCATTGCATTGGTCGGTAACTCAGGCGGCGGAAAATCCACCATTGTCAGCCTGCTTCCTCGTTTCTATGACATCCAAGGAAAACTTGGCGGGATTTTCATTGATGACATTGATATCCGGGACATGACCTTGGAAAGCCTCCGAAACAAGATAGCAATCGTTTTCCAAGACAACTTCCTGTTTGATGGCACAATCCGTGACAATGTCAAGATCGGAAAGCCCGATGCCACCGATGAAGAAATCATGGCAGCATTGGATATGGCATACCTGACAGACTTCATCAAATCCCAGCAGACAGGCCTGGACACCCGGATTGGTGAACGGGGCGTCTTGCTATCAGGCGGGCAAAAACAACGTGTCGCCATTGCCCGCGCATTCATCAAGAATGCCCCCATCATCATTCTTGATGAAGCAACCTCTGCACTGGATAACAAATCAGAGATCGTTGTGCAGAAAGCCATTGAAAACCTGATGAAGAACCGTACCGTCTTCGTCATTGCCCACCGCCTTTCTACCGTTCGGAATGCAGACCGGATTGTTGTCATCAATGAAGGAGAAATTGTCGAAACCGGTACCCATGATGAACTGATGGCAATTAAAAGCGGCATTTACAAAGCACTGTACAACACCCAGTTCCAAAAAGACCGTCAAACCTTTGAGACTGCATCAACAGAAATCCCGCCTTCAGCTGAAAACCCTGAAAAACAGCCTGCTGAAGAACCCTTGCAGCTTGAGGCCGTTTGACAATCCACTGGATACAGTCCCAATCTTAAAGTGTCATGAAACGACAGCGTTTTCGATCCAGATACAATCCTGACAACTTCAAAGGACATTTCTTCTACTATGTCTGCAACGCTGTCATTACTGCCCTGCTTGGGACACTGATCCTATGCCGTAACCTTTCCGTATATGGAACAACAGACTGGGGACTTTCTGATTACCTGTATTTTGGACTGTATGGCATCAGCTGGTATGGTTTCTGGTTATTGCTTGCCACACTGCCCGCCTACTTCCTGCACCGTTTCAACTTCAGGAAAACAGGACTGATTCTCCAATACATCATCTGCGCCAGCTTCCTGATATTCATGACAGCAGACACTTACGTGTACAACCTGTTCCGCCTGCATCCCAACCTGGCCATGCTCCAGATGACCTTCCTTGGCGGCGGAAAAATCGTACAATTTACATTTGGGATGATTGTACAAATCACACTGCTGACAATCGCTGTAATGACGGCTACGGGACTGTGCATGTTCATTTCACGGATCATCAACAAAAAATGGTACCGTCCCAAAACCCTTTTCTATACATTGCTCGGCTTTTTCCTGGCTGGTCAAGTTACCTATGGCTTCGCTTACGCCTTTCACAAACAGACACTGACAGCCGTCTCAGATGTCATCCCTTTGAACAAACCCTTGACCTTCAACCGCTTGCTGATCAAATGGAAAATCGTTGATGCCGATACCGTCAACGCCAACAACCTGAGCCTGCAGAGCTCGAAAAACCGGATGAACTATCCACTCCATCCGCTCAACTGCAGCGAACAAGTCCCTCAGTACAACATCGTTTTCCTGTTTGTTGATGCCCTGCGTGCAGACATGCTCAAACAAGACATCATGCCAAACGCCTGGGCATTTGCCCAGGAAAACATTCAATTCCATGACCATCTTTCAGGCGGCATTAACACCCGTCACGGCATCTTCACGCTATTCACTGGACTGCCAGGCTCATACTGGCAGAAAGCACTTGCCACCAAGACGCCATCCATCCTGATCCAGGCATTGCAGCAACGGCAATACGCTATCAACGCCTTCACAGGAGCAGGGCTGACCATGCCGGAATTCAACCGGACAATATTCATTGGCGTTGAAAACCTGCGCATCAATCCGCGCGGTGCAAAAGTTTATCAACGTGACGACAATGCGGTTGAAGACTTCATCCTTTGGCATAACAAACTGCCCTCAGACAAACCTTTTTTCAGCTTCATCTTCTTTGACAACGTCCATGCCTATGACTTCCCTGAAGACGCACAGCACACCCCTTTCAAACCCTACTGGGAAGAAGTCAACAACCTTCAGCTGAACAACGATTTTGATCCCCTTCCCTATCTGAACCGCTATAAAAATGCAGTTCACTATGCAGACTACAATATCGGCAAAGTACTGGCTTACCTGAAACAGAAAAACCTGTTAGACAACACCATTGTTGTCATCAGCTCTGACCATGGTGAAGAATTCAATGACAGCCGCCAGAACTACTGGGGACACAACGGGAACTTCATGGAATACCAGACCAAGGTACCCCTGGTCATCCACTGGCCTGGAGAAGGCAAAGGCCATATCAACTATCGGACCTCTGGTCTGGATATGGCACCAACCCTGTTGCCACAAGCCCTGGGCTGCAAAAACCCGACAACCGACTACGCCGTTGGAACACCGCTTTTCACACAAGAAAACCGCAGGAACTGGGTTTATGCCAGCAACTACAGTCAAGACGCCTTCATTGAACCTAATAGGATAATCCTGATCAATCAAGCCGGCGCAATGCAGTATCTGGACACCCATTATCAGCCAGCCGCTGATACAACAGCACCTTCCTTCATATCTACAGTATTGGAAGAAAGCTCACGCTATCTGAAAAAATAAGCAGCATCCATCCCTATCCCCAAAAAACAATGGCTGCCAACAAACACTGGCAACCATTGCTCCTTTAAATCAGCAGACTGGTTATCTGCCTACTGTATTCGGATCAATCCCGAACTTTTCCAGAAACGCTTTGACAGACGGTGTCGTCATAAACACCTTCCAACGGCGTTCCTGCTTTCGATGACAGAGAAACGTGAACCAGCGACTTAACGGAATCCCTGCCCTTTCCCCAAGATTATCACATGCGACAGGACGGTATTCATCCGGTCCGACTTTCTGACAAAGAATATTATAAGACTGCAGCGGTAATGTCTGAATCTCGTTATCGTGCAGATACTGCTTCAGGTTACGGAATATGCCAAGAATTTTCTGCGCCTCTTCAGCAGTCTGACATGCCTGCATCATTTTCTCCAGCGTTGATGCAGGTGTTCCATCATAATTTTTGATCAGGTCATAGGCATAACCGATACCGATATCCGTCTGAACCTGACCATAGTAACGAGGCACCCCGCTCCAGTCTTTCAAGGTACGATTTAGGACTTCATAATATTTCAGTTCCCGGACAATCTCTTTCTTCGCACTGGTCGAGGGATGATAAATGACCTTAATGCACTGATTGGGGTTTTCCGGATGCGGATAGCACTTTCTGTGCGCCCCTTTTCCGAAAGGTTCCAGATCCGAAACATTGATAATTTTTTCCGCCATATTCTTGAAATCCCTAAAAATATCTGCCTATTATAGCCCATGCCCATACAGGAAAAGGTCTCTCAGACTATTATCTCAGGTTGCAGGTATCCTTCTCATTGGGTAGGATACGCATCATCCTGATACACGATTACTACCATTCAACAGCTCCATCATGGCAAACATCCAACCTGTCATCCTATGCGGTGGTTCGGGCACACGTCTATGGCCAGCCTCCCGCTCCAAGCACCCCAAACAATTCATGTCCCTTGGCAACGGCAGTTCGCTATTCGCGGAGACACTGAAACGGACCGATGGCATCCCCCAGACACTGGATGCCATGATCATCAGCAACAATGAATACCGTTTCTATATTGAAAAATGCCTCAAAGACACCGACCAGAAAGGCACCATCATTCTCGAACCGGAAGGACGGAACACTGCCCCGGCAATCGCCCTCGCCGCCTTTGCAACATTGGAAACCGAAGATGCCCTGATGCTGGTCATGCCCTCAGACCATATGTTCCAGCAACCTGAAGCTTTCCACCAGGCCGTCACATCAGCCAAGGCCATTGCCGAAGCCGGCTATCTCGTGACTTTTGGCATCAACCCAATCCGGCCTGAAACCGGTTACGGCTATATCAAGCAGGGACCTTCTCTCGGGCAAAATGCCTATCAGGTCGAACACTTCCTGGAAAAACCCCAGAAACCCAAAGCTGAAGCCATGCTGAAAGAAGGCGGTTACTACTGGAATGCCGGAATATTCCTATTCAAAGCATCCCGCTTCCTGGCTGAACTGGAACAATATGCCCCTGCCATCCATAAGGCCACCAAAACCGCTTGGCAAAACCGCTATCAAGACCTCTCCTTCATCAGACCTGGCATTTCATTCCTGGAATCCCCCTCCGATTCCATCGACTACGCCATCATGGAACACGCCGACAAAGTCGCCGTTGTCCCGATGGATGGCGGCTGGAGCGACCTTGGTTCCTGGGAATCCTTCTATGAAATCACCGACAAGGATGCAGACAACAATGCCTGTGAAGGCGATGTTATGATTTCTGATACAACCGACTGCTATCTGAAAAGCACTGGACGCCTGATAACAACCGTCGGTGTGAAAAACCTGGCGGTTATCGAAACCAAAGACGCTGTACTGGTTGCAGACCGCAGCAAAACCCAAGATGTCAAAGCCATCGTCAACCTGCTGAAAGCCAACAACCGAACAGAAACCGACCTGCACCCATTGGTCCACCGTCCCTGGGGATACTATGAAACGCTGATACTCTCTGATGGTTTCCAGGTAAAACGCATCACTGTCTATCCTGGTGCAGAAAATTCCCTGCAAATGCATTACCACCGCGCAGAACACTGGATCATTGTGCGGGGCACTGCCGAAGTCACCATCGAAGAAGAACAAAAACTCATTGCTGAAAACGAATCCGTCTATGTGCCGCTCGGCACCAAACACCGCATCAAGAACCCGGGCATACTGCCGCTGGAATTCATCGAAGTACAGACTGGCGATTACCTGGGTGAAGACGATATTGTCCGTTTTGAAGACCATTACGGACGGGCAGACATCAGCGAATCTGCTGTCGCCAAAGCTCAAAATACTACAAACAAGGAGAACCCCTAATGGATATATCCGGTTTCAAAGCCTATGACATCCGGGGAAAAGTTCCCACAGTCCTCACCCCGGACTTTGCCCGCAACCTTGGCTTTGCCTTTGCCAAAACATTCAATACCCAAAAAGTGGTAATTGGCTATGATGCCCGTCTTTCAGGACCAGACCTCTATCATGCCCTATCCGATGGACTAAGAGCCGCTGGCGCAGATGTGACCGGCATCGGCATGTGCGGTACAGAAGAAATCTATTTCGCATCATTCGCCAAAGACTTTGATGGCGGCATCATGATTACCGGCAGCCATAATCCTGCAGATGAAAACGGTTTCAAAATCGTCCGCCGGGGAGCAGTGCCTGTCAGCGGAGACTCAGGCCTTTTTGCCATCCGTGACCGGATGGCTTCCGGTCAAAAGATCCCCGACACACTGTCAGGCACCTTCAAAGAAACCACCTTCCGTACTGATTACATCAACCACCTGCTGGGTTATATCAGACCGGAGACACTGGCACCGCTGAAAATCATCGCCAATCCGGGCAATGGCTGTGCAGGACTCGTCATGCAAGAACTGGCAAAACAACTGCCTCTAGACATCACCATCATCCAAGGCACCCCTGACGGCACCTTCCCGAACGGTATTCCCAACCCCCTGCTCCCCGAAAACCGTGAATCCACAGCAAAAGCTGTCATTGAAAACCAGGCTGACCTGGGTATTGCCTGGGATGGCGACTTTGACCGCTGTTTCTTCTTTGATGAAAAAGGTCATTTCATCGAAGGATATTACCTGGTCGGCATGATTGCCGAAGCACTGCTGAAAACCAATCCGCAGGCAAAAATCATCCACGATCCTCGACTGGTCTGGAACACACAAGCAACCGTCAAACGTGCTGGCGGCACAGCCATTGAATCCAAGACAGGCCATGCGTTCATCAAAGAACGGATGCGTGCAGAAAATGCCCTGTATGGCGGCGAAATGAGCGCCCACCATTACTTCAGGGATTTTGCTTACTGTGATTCCGGCATGATTACCTGGTTACTGGTCGTCCAACTGCTCAGCGACTCTGGCAAAACCCTGTCTGAATGCGTTGCACAATATCAAGCGGCATTCCCATGCAGCGGTGAAATCAATTCCACCGTCAAAGACATCCTCTCAACCATTGCAGACATTGAAAAAGCCTATGCCAGCCTGCCTAATGCACAAGTCTCAAAAATTGACGGCCTTTCCATTGATTTCCCGGACTGGCGCTTTAACCTGAGAGGTTCCAACACAGAACCTGTTCTCCGGCTGAACGTAGAAAGCAGAGGCAATGCTACCTTGATGAAAGAAAAAACAGAGGAACTACTGAAAAAAATCCGAAAATAAAATATATCTTATTATAAAGATTATACTAACGACTGAAGTGCTTCAATCTGTTCCAGCCAAGTATCAAAACCTGGACAGGCATTCCGCATAGCGTCTATACCAATCTTTTCAGCAACCCTATCCCTGTCGATGTTTTCTTGAATTGAGGATTCAGACGTTCTATACGCCGTGAAGGAATTGTTTCAGGCGTATCGTTTATATTTTCCGCAGAACCGCATTCCGCAAGAACCGCTTCTACTTTTTCAACACTGACTCCTAATGATTGGGACAGGATACCCGCATCACTGAACAGCAATGCTTCAAACTCATGCATACTGACATAAGGAATAAACCGTCGTTGGACATTCAAATCTGGCAGTTCATCAATTAAATGACGCTTTGTCGATTCAAAAAAAGCCCTTGCCTTCTGTTCAGCCGTTGCCTGCTTCCTTGCATTATCATAGTCAGGCCATCTTTTAATGCCATAAAAATCAACCAACATCGTTAAATATAAGTATCAGAACGCTGCTTCAAGTGCGTCTCAATGTCTCTTCTGACCCTATCAAACCGGATATCACCGCCGTTCTGTCCCGGTTTGGACACAACGACAGGGGTTATGCCTATGTTTTTCCTGCCAAGATAGGGAGCCAGGATTTTCCTGACGAAAATGGATTCAGTCTGACCTTCCACAAGAACAACTACCTTCAAATAATCATTCATGGGTTATTCCCCCTGCAATGACATTCTTTTGCCAAAGGTCGCCAACAGAATAATCCTCTAGCCAGACTGAAAAATCTTTCTCCTTCAGGCGGGAGAACACAGAAGCCCCATCTTTTCGAGAAACGACAATGATATCTTCAATGCTGAAACAATTAACCAATGCAGGAGACTGAGTGGCAAGAATAACCTGTGTCTGCTTTGCAGCAGAACGCACCAGTTCCGCCAATAATGACAAAGCCTCTGGATACAATCCCAACTCAGGCTCGTCAATAACAATGGTTGATGGCGGAACAGGCTGCAATAATGCCGTTGCCAGACAGATGAAACGGATAGAACCATCAGAAAGATGATAAGGCTGCATTGGGAAATCAGAGCCTTTCTGATACCATCCCAAACGGACTTTGTCCCGATCTCCAGATTTGATGACCGCTAAATTGAAATCATTGAAAAACGGTATCACCAAACGGATTGTATTGACAATTTCTTGATAGAAATTGGGCGACTCATTCCTTAACCGCAAAAGAAATGGCGCAATGTTACTGGCATTACTGCGTAATTTTGCATTATCTTCAACAATTTCAGAGCGTCGCATAGGGGCAAATGCACTGGTGTCATGAAAATGATAAACCATCCAGTTTGAAATAGCCTGATAAACATCATAGCCGACACCGTTATGGAATCCTTCTGAAGATTTTTCGTTTTTTTCTTCAACAAGACAACTCTCATCAGAGGCTTGTCCATAAGAACGCCAAGCGCCATCCAGATACCGGCGCCATTCACTAATAACGAACGTTTCTTCAACAGTTGGCGTCAATTCAAATTTGTAAGAATTCTGACGGTCTTCTGCCATTCCAGCAGGTGACCGGAAAGTGAATTCCCCAATTATGGATGAAGTAACCTTAGGTCCATTATGTAAAAAATTATCTGCCCCGCCTTTTTCCCGTATAAACCTGATAAACCCCTTCCGCACCATCGCCATCAGCATCCGGAAAATCTGGATGAAATTACTCTTACCAGCTCCGTTCGCGCCAATAATGACATTCAGGGAACGCAGTTCAAAATCCTTCAATTCTCTGATGGACTTGAACCCTCTGATGCTGATTTTTCTAATGCCATCCGCCATATGGATACCTGAACTGGAAACATAACCACAAAGAAGAGTACGATATCTTACTATGCTAACCTGAAATCGCCTTCCAATGGATGAAAATATGGCAATACGATTCTTTCTTTAGCAAATATATTGCATTCAGAAAGGCGTTTTCTTACAAAGCAGCCTTGGCAAGTGCAATCAACCCAGCAGTTGATCCATCATGCTCAAATACTGCTTCGCCGGTCAACTCACGGTGGATATTGTTTGCCAGCACCTTACCCAATTCGACCCCCCACTGATCGAAACTGTTGATATGCCAGATAACTCCCTGGACAAACACCTTATGCTCATAAAGAGCCATCAATGCCCCTAACGTTTCTGGACGAAGTTCATTCATCACAATCGTATTGCTGGGGCGATTACCATCAAACCGGGTCTGTTTGAGCAAATAATCAACCCTGTCGGTCGGAACCCCTTTAGCAATCAAATCCTGCTTGATTTTCTGCTGGTCAGCCCCCCGCATCAAAGCCTCTGACTGAGCAAAACAATTTGCCAACAGCAATTCATGATGACTGTCAAACGGATGACTGGGTTTCAGTACCGCAATGAAATCAACCGGACAAATATCTGTTCCCTGATGGAAAAGCTGGAAATACGAATGCTGACCATTCGTCCCCGTATTTCCCAAAATAACCGGCGCAGTGCCATAAGAAACGGGTTCGCCATTTTTCTGGACACACTTGCCATTACTCTCCATCTCAAGCTGCTGCAGCCATCGAGAAAAGACAGACAACCCTTCGTGATAAGGCGCAACAGCCAAAGCATGATAATTGAGAAAATTCCGGTTCCAGATACCAACCAACGCCAACAAAACCGGCATATTGCATGACAGCGGCGCATGTTTGAAATGCACATCCATCGTATGGGCACCAGAAAGAAATGCCATGAAATGATTGACACCCACCGCCAACATCACCGGCAAACCAATTGCCGACCAGACCGAATAACGGCCGCCGACCCAATCCCACATCGGATAAACGTTTTCTTCTAAAATACCAAAAGCCTTTGCCGCAGCAACATTCGCTGTCACTGCAACAAAATGCTTCTGAATATCAGAAACTGCTACACCAGCATTTAAAAACCAATGGCGGGCAGACATGGCATTCCGAATCGTTTCTTTCGTTGTAAACGATTTGGATGAAACAATAAACAAAGTCGTTTCCGGATTGACCTTCTCCAGCACGGCTGCCAGATCATGGCCATCGACATTTGAGACAAAATGTACCGCAACTTTCTGAAGATGATAATGCTGCAATGCCGTTACCACTATACGGGGACCAAGATCAGCCCCTCCGATACCGATATTGACAACATCCGTTATCCGCTTGCCGGTAAACCCTGTCCACTGTCCAGACAACACCGATTCCGTCAGCAACTGCATCCGCTTTAACACAGATTGAACCTGGGGAATCACATCTACACCATCAACAACAATTGATTCAGAATGGGAAGCACGCAACGCGGTATGCAAAACCGCCCGATTTTCACTGATATTGATCTTTTCACCGGCAAACATGGCATCGCGAACAGCAGGCACACCACACTCTTCTGCCAACTGCAGCAGCAACGGCAACATCTCATGGGGCAGCTGATTTTTAGAATAATCCAACAGCAAACCGCCTGATGAAGCGGTCATATCCAGGAAACGGGTTGGTTCCAGCTGGAACAAGGACTTGATAGCATGTTTTCCCTGTTGAGCAGTCAGGGAAACCAGTTTTTGATAGGCGGTCGTTTCAGAAAAATTCTTATCCATCCGTTTTCAAGTGCGAAAGAAGAACCTTAACAATATGCGCACTATATCCGACCACTCATCTCTGCACAATAGCTGCCCCCTATGACACTACTCACTACCTTGTACAAGCAGCATACGTCGAATCTCTTCTTTCAGACTGTTGTACTCGCTACCATGAAATCAGGACACATCATGTATCTAAAATAAACTACTAAAGTATTTAAAAAGATTCTAACTAAAATTTAGAATTCAATAGAACATCTAATACATCAATAGAGAAAAACAGGTATTCTACATATATCAGAGACTTCTTTTCTTTCATAAAAAGAGTCATCAATAAATATTGCCTTTCTTGAATTTATAAACTGCGCTTTAGATATTTTTCTATTTTTAATATTGATAATCTCATCAAAAAGCGATTCAGAAATATTATATTTTTTAAAGATTCATTG
>CAVERB010000071.1:0-5847 GCA_963618105.1 Oxalobacter sp.
TTTCTTATGGACACAACAATATGGGAAAACGGTTGTCGTCACGAAGCATCAGCCGAATTGTGAAGCAGGCGATGGTGGCGGTGGGACTCAATTCGCCGCGGTTAACCGCGCATTCACTACGTCATACAGCAATAACCTTGGCGTTGAAAGGCGGTGCGACGTTGCAGCAGGTACAGCAGTTTGCCCGTCATCGGCTGATTGAGACGACACTGCGCTATGCGCATAATCTGGAAGCTGTGCTAACCCCTTGTCCGCAGTTGGTGATGAAGCTGATTGGCAGGCTGGATTATTTGGGGATACCGATTGGGTAACGGCCAGTGTGATGACTCGGGTCTGATGAATGGTTTCACCTGATAATGAGAGTATGCCTCATACAAGGTTCTCCCAAGATTGTCTGACGGTTCCTGCCACTTTCGTTTAAAATAGAGGGTTCCAAAGGAACCATTGTCATGCCGATATCTTCAACCCAAGAAATTATTGATGAACTGCGAGCAGGCCGTATGGTTATCCTGGTTGATGATGAAGACCGGGAAAACGAAGGCGATATGATGATAGCCGCAGATTTTGTCACGCCGGAAGCCATCAACTTCATGGTAACCCACGCCCGTGGACTTGTCTGCCTGACGTTGACCCAGGCGCATTGCGACCGTCTGGGGCTTGCCCTAATGACCAAGGACAATACCAGTCCTTACAGTACGGCATTCACGGTTTCCATTGAAGCGGCCAAAGGGGTGACAACCGGTATTTCTGCTTTCGACCGGGCGCATACGATTCGTACTGCGATTGCACCAAATGCAACACCACAGGATATTGTTCAGCCTGGACATGTCTTTCCAGTGACGGCAAAGCCTGGCGGCGTCCTTCAGCGTGCAGGGCATACTGAAGCAGGTTGTGATCTCGCCGCATTGGCAGGTCTGACCCCTGCCACCGCCATTTGTGAAGTCATGAATGAAGACGGTTCGATGGCCCGTCTGTCGCAGTTGTTGGAAATTGCCCGGAAACATAACTTGAAGATCGGTACCATTGCTGATCTCATCAGCTGGCGCAACCAGCATGAAAGTATCGTTGAGCGGCTGGCGGAGAACGATCTCTGTACAACCGCTGACAGCTTCCATGCCATGATATACTGTGACCATCCAAGCCATTCGTATCATCTGGCGCTTGTGAAGGGGGATATTTGCCCGGAAAAAGAAACTTTGGTCAGGGTCCATCAGCCTGTTTCTATTCTTGATTTCCTCAGTACGGGTTCCAGCCATTCCTGGTCGCTGACTGATGCGATGCAGGCAATTGCCAAGGCGGAACGTGGTATTCTGATCCTGCTCAACTGCAATGAAGTGCCGGAAGATTTCGTCGGCAGGTTCAAGGCGCTGGACAGCAGGTCAGAAAACCGCCCAGCACCCGCTACTGCGCAGACCTTGCGTAATTATGGGATTGGCGCACAGATTCTGAAAGATATCGGCGCAGGCAAGCTCAGGTTGTTGGGCAATCCGAAAAAAATGCCTTCCATGACAGGTTTTGGACTGGATATCATCGGTTATCTTGAAAACAGCAACAACTGACCATCAAAAAGGAGAAAGTTATGGGGATTGAAACAATTAAGATGGATCTCGATGGAACCGATCTCCGCATCGGCATCGTTCAGGCCCGTTACAATGAAAGTATCTGCAATGGTCTGCGCAAAGCTTGTCTGGAGCAGCTTGGACGGCTGGGGGTTTCTGATGAAGATATTCTTGTCTGTTCCGTCCCTGGTGCATTGGAAATTCCGATTGCTTTAGCAAAACTCGCTGCCAGTCAGCAGTTTGATGCGCTGATTGCTGTCGGCGCTGTCGTCAAAGGAGAAACGTATCATTTTGAACTGGTTTCCAATGAAGCAGCAGCCGGGGTTTCCCGTGTCGCCCTCGACTTCGGTATCCCCATCGCCAATGCCATTCTGACGACTTATACTGATGAACAGGCCGAAGCCCGTATGGTCGAAAAAGGCAATGAAGCTGCCAGTGCGGCTGTTGAAATGGCAAACCTTGTTTTCTACAATATTGATGAGGTTCTTGATACGGAAGACAAAGATCGCCTGCTTGAGGACAACATCATCAAAAAAGAATGATGAAAACTCAATCTGTTCACGCAAATCCATCCAAGAACCGTTCCCCACGGCGGCGTTCCCGGGAATTTGCCCTGCAGGGGCTTTATGAATGGCTGTTGAACAAAGACGACTCTTCAGCCGTTATTGAACATATCCGGCAGGCACATGGTTTCAACAAGGCAGATACGACACATTTTGTCAATCTGCTTTCTGGCACCATTGCCCAGTATGAATCCCTGCGTGCGCAAATTCTGCCGCATATTGATCGCACGCCGGATGAACTGTCACCGATTGAATATGCGATTTTGCTGTTAGGAACTTTCGAGCTGGTTAACTGTCTCGAAATTCCTTATCGTGTCATCATCAACGAAGCCGTTGAATTAACCAAATCTTTTGGTGGTATTGACGGTCATAAATTCGTCAATGGGGTGCTTGACAAAACGGCGGCAGCCGTTCGCAAGGCAGAAGTCGAAGCCGACAGATCGTAAGGTTTTTCAAGGTATTCCGTTCCAATCCCTTGGAAATGGCATTTTCTCTTTTGGGAAGATGCCATTTTTCCTGATAATACGCAGTCGCCTGATAACCAGGACTGTCCTGTCAGTTGTTCTTCAGTCCAAGTTCCCGCCATAAACGGGCAGTGGCTTCGGCACGGTTCAGGCTGTAAAAATGCAAGCCATCCGCCCCCCCTTCCAGCAGTCTGCGGCACAGATCCAGCACGACGTCATGACCGAACGCACGAAGAGAAGCCAGGTCTTTGCCATAGCTTTCCAGCCGCCGGCGAATCCACAGGGGAATTTCTGCACCGCACATTTCTGAAAAACGGGCAAGCTGCGTATAGTTGGTGATGGGCATTATCCCTGCAATAACGGGGATATCCACCCCTGCGCTGCGGATATCTGAAACAAAGCGGAAATACGCATCAGGATTATAGAAATATTGCGTGATGGCAACATCTGCCCCTGCTTTCACTTTACGGACAAAATTGGCGATATCTTCTGACAGAGATGCTGCCTGAGGATGCATGTCCGGATAAGCGGCAACATCAATGCGAAACCAGTCATTGGTCTCCGCACGGATGAACTCAACCAGTTCATTCGCATAATGAAATTCACCGATCTCACCGTAAGAACTGGGCAGGTCGCCACGCAAGGCAACAATATGATGAATGCCCATCTGTTTATATGCTGCAATTTGTTCCCGGACTTTTTCGCGGGTTGCACCAATGCAGGTGATATGCGGGGCAGGTTCAAATCCTTCATTCAGGATTTCAAGGGAAATATCATAGGTTCCCTGTTGGGTAGAACCACCAGCGCCATAGGTAATGGAAAAATACCGAGGTCCCAATAATGCCAGCTGCGCACGGATCTTGCGCAGTTCTGCAACCGCATCAGGTGCCTTGGGAGGAAACACCTCAATGCTGAAACTTTTTTGTGATGACATCATTTATTCTTGATCAACAACGTGGAAAACGCCCACGTCAGGATGCTGTACAACAGTGCGCCGCCAATGGCAGCGCCCATTCCACTGACACTGAACCCTGGGACAATGCCTGCCGCAAGCCAGAACATCAGGCCATTCAGCACCAGCATAAACAGCCCCAACGACAAGACCGTCAGCGGCAATGTCAGGATGGTGAATATCGGCTTGATGAACGTGTTTACAAAACCAACCGCCAGCGCTGCCAGCACTGCCGCCAGGAAATTTTCCACAGTAATCCAACCGGGAAGCAGCTGGGGAAGCAGCAGCATGGCTGCTGAGTTGATGAACCAGACCAAAGCAATACGCAGCATGGCAAACGTCAGATCCAATGGAACAACTGTTTTTCAAATATCAGGCAGGACACCTTAACCCAGGTGTCCGTCTTCCTTCCGGTGTGCTGCCTGTGCAGCACACCATTTCCAACTATCAATAACGGTAGTGGTCAGGTTTATAAGGGCCTTCTGTAGCCACACCGATATACCTGGCTTGTTCTTCCGTCAGGACAGTCAGTTCTGCATTCAGCTTGGACAACTGCAGACGGGCAACCTTTTCGTCAAGGATTTTTGGCAAGATATAAACACCGACTGGATATTCCGCCGTTTTTGTATATAGTTCAATTTGTGCCATCGTCTGGTTGGCAAAAGAAGAACTCATCACGTAGGAAGGATGACCGGTTGCACAACCCAGATTGACCAGACGGCCTTCCGCCAGCAGGATAATGCGGTTGCCGCTTGGCAGGATGATATGATCGACCTGCGGCTTGATGTTTTCCCAAGGGTATTTGTGCATGGAAGCGACATCAATTTCACTGTCGAAATGACCGATGTTGCAGACAATCGCTTGGTCTTTCATCTGGATCATATGGTCATGGGTGATGACATGGTAATTGCCTGTGCAGGTGACAAAAATATCACCATACTGGGCGGCATAATCCATGGTCACGACACGATAGCCTTCCATCGCCGCCTGTAATGCGCAGATCGGGTCGATTTCTGTCACCCAGACCTGCGCAGACAATGCTCGCAATGCCTGCGCACAACCTTTACCGACATCACCATAACCACAGACAACGGCAATCTTGCCAGCAATCATCACATCGGTAGCGCGTTTGATGCCGTCAACCAGGGATTCACGACAGCCATACAGGTTGTCGAACTTGGATTTGGTGACGGAATCATTCACATTGATGGCAGGGAATTTCAGACGGCCTTCCTGATGCATCTGGTACAGACGATGGACGCCTGTCGTGGTTTCTTCTGTTACTCCTTTGATTTTGCTGATACGGGTGGAATACCAGGTTGTATCTGCTGCCAGATGGCGTTTGATGGCAGCAAAAAGAGCGGTTTCTTCTTCGCAAGTCGGATTTGCAATGACGGCAGGGTCGCTCTCCGCCTGAACACCCAAATGGAGCAGCAGGGTTGCATCACCACCATCATCCAGGATCATGTTGGAATAACCGCCATCTGCCCATTCAAAGATACGGTGGGTATATTCCCAATAATCATCCAGCGATTCTCCTTTAACCGCAAAAACAGGGGTTCCGTTCGCTGCAATGGCAGCCGCAGCATGATCTTGCGTGGAATAGATGTTGCAGGATGCCCAACGGACCTCCGCGCCCAATGCTTCCAGTGTCTGAATCAAGACAGCAGTCTGGATCGTCATATGCAGGGAACCGCTGATACGTGCGCCTTTCAGCGGCTGGCTGGTAGCATATTCTTCACGGATTGCCATCAGACCGGGCATTTCAGTTTCAGCAATACGGATTTCCTTATTGCCCCAGTCTGCCAGACTGATATCGGCAATCACACAGTCTTTATTGGTGGAAACAGCGTTCATCACGCCCTCCTTTCTTGAATCAATGAGAAAAAAGTAACGTGAGCGCCGTTAAGAGACTCCGAGCCTGGCAAAAAGCCGGGAAGGACACCAAAATCCTTCCGTTTTTTGTTGCAACGCTCCTCGGATAGGCACGCATGATACCCGAAAAATACAGGATTGTTAAATTTCCTTGCCGTCAGCAGCCGATTATCTGACAGAAATCACATCAGCTATGGCAGAAATGCCAGAAAACCAAACCGTCAACAGATCACTAAACCAAGGGGAAAAACAGCGCTAGACAGAAAAGGCTGTCAGGAAAAGGCTTTTGCGGCAAGCATAAAAAAACGGGCGACCGTCCTCGAAAGGATAATCGCCCATTCCAGTTATAACTCAGGTTTCCCGAGTTATCAGACGTTCACAGTCCCAAGATTATTTTTTCTTCTTAGGTGGAACATCAAATGCACCGCCTGCTT
>CAVERB010000072.1:0-24984 GCA_963618105.1 Oxalobacter sp.
GTCCCAAACATTTTGAAGATAGTGTTCAATGACTTTATAATAATCTTTCATAAAAAACATTCCAATTCTCAAAAAATACCAGTACTTTTTCCTTATCAATGTTTTTTATTTCCCAAAGTATCCATGAAAATCTCGACAAATCAAACACTTAACTTTTTTCGTAAAAACCAATCCACTGTTTTGACAATCCCCGTTTCAAAGTTTTCATCGGCTTTCCAGTTCAGCTCTTTCTCCAGTTTGTCCGCATTGATCGCATAGCGGAAGTCATGCCCAGGACGGTCGGTGACGAAGCTGATGAGTTCTTCATATTGCTTGCCGCTTTTTCTTGGTTGTTTTTGATCAAGCAGCCCGCAGACTTTCTTCACAATCTCAAGATTGTTTCGTTCATTGCGCCCGCCAACATTGTAGGTCTCTCCGCTTCTACCCCGATGAAAGATAAGGTCAATGGCCTTGCAGTGGTCCAGCACATACAGCCAATCCCTGACATTGTTCCCGGTCCCATAGACAGGGATTGATTCTTCTGCCAGACATTTACGGATGATGGTGGGGATGAGTTTCTCAGCGTGCTGCCTGGGTCCGTAGTTGTTGGAACAATTGCTGGTAGTAATATTCATCCCATAGGTGTGGTGGTATGCCCTGACGATGTGGTCTGAAGATGCCTTGCTGGCACTGTACGGACTGTTGGGTGCATAGGGAGTCTGTTCTGTGAAGTAACCGGTTTCGCCCAATGTCCCATAGACTTCATCGGTGCTGATATGGTGGAAACGAGCATTTCCATAGCCTGTCTTTGGCAGGTTGGGAGCATCCATCCAGCGTTTTCTTGCGGCTTCGATAAGCGTGAAAGTACCCAGGATGTTGGTTTCGATGAAGGCTTTGGGACCTTGAATGGAATTGTCAACATGACTTTCCGCCGCAAAATGGATGACACCCTGAATATCGTGTTCCGTGAAAAGTTTATTGACGAGTGTTTCATCGCAGATATCGCCCTGGATGAAAGTGTGGTTTGCCATGCCTTCGCATTCTTTGAGATTGTCGAGACTACCAGCATAGGTGAGTTTATCAAGATTAACGATATGATAGTTTGGGTATTTATTCGCGAAGTACACAACGAAGTTGGAGCCGATAAACCCAGCACCACCGGTGATGAGAATGCTTTTCATATGAGTGCTTCCTTTTCTTGTATTTCCCGGATGCAATCCCTGATCGCCTTATACCAATGTCGGATGGTTATACCGAAGTCTTGTTTGATATGGGTTTTGTCCAGGACGCTGTAAGCAGGGCGTATGGCTTTGGTCGGGTATTGGGCTGTCTTGATGGGTTCTATATGACAGCTCAATCCAGCTTCTTCAATGATGACAGTAGCAAAGTCGTACCAGGAGCAGACACCTTCATTGGTATAGTGGTAGATAGCTTTTGTACCCTGCCTTATCTGGGGCAGTATCTGGATAATGGCTTCAGCGAGATCCCCGGCATGAGTGGGGGTACCTATCTGATCAGCAACAACAGTGAGCCTGTCCCTTTCCTTGCCTAGACGCAGTATGGTATTGATGAAGTTTTTACCTTTGGCTGCATAGACCCAAGCAGTGCGGATGATGCAAGCGGTTTCCGCTTCTTCCAATACAGCTTTCTCACCATCCAGCTTGGTCCTGCCATAGACAGAAACGGGGTTGGTCTCATCTTCGGGACTGTATGGGAGATGGCTTGTACCATCGAAGACGTAGTCGGTACTGATGTGAATGATGTGTCTGCCATATCTGGCAAGATACCTGGCACCGAGGTGATTGACTTCATCTGCCAGGATTAGTTCATCTTCAGCCTTGTCAACGGCAGTATAGGCAGCACAGTTGATGACGGTGTCTATTTGGTTATTAGCAATGAATGCCTTGACCGCATGCTCATCAGTGATGTCAAGATTCTCCCGGTCGGTATAGAAAATATCTTCTTTATTCCCCAGGCATTTTCTCAGTTCGGTTCCCAGCTGCCCATTGGAGCCAGTAATCAAGATGTTTGCCATCACCTTTCTCTTTCCTGTTCCTGTCTGTAGGTGAAATCGGGAACCTGGCTGTATTGTTCGAAACTCTGTGCCTTGGTGTCTTTTTCTGACAGCAGTACCTTGCCCATGTCTATCTGCCAATCGATATTTAATGTTTTGTCGGCGAAATTGATACTACCCTCGCTCTGCGGCGCATAGCCGTTATCACATTTGTAGGCAAAGACAGCCGTTTCACTCAGCACACTGAAGCCATGCCCAAAACCCCTAGGGATAAGCAGCTGGCGATGATTGTCTTCACTGAGTTCAACAGCGACATGCTGTCCATAGGTCGGAGAACCTTTACGCAGGTCAACGGCGACATCAAGCACCCTGCCCTGCAATGCTCTGACAAGCCTGGCCTGTGCATATTTACCTTTCTGGTAATGGATGCCCCTTACTGTGCCATAGGCTGACTTGGACTGGTTGTCCTGCACCCAGGTGTAATGAAACCCTGCATCCTCAAAGGCTTTCTGGTTCCAGCTTTCATAAAAGTATCCCCTACTATCTTTATAAACAATAGGTTCAAGAATCAAAACCCCTTCAAGGGTAGTTTGGATAAATTTCATGCAGCATTGTAAAGAAAACAACTTTTTGCAGGATTATAGAACAGATTGATTTCAATTATTGATTAACGCAAATGACAATTGCAAGGCGATGTCTTTGAAGCAGTGATATCAAGTATAATTATCCGTTTTCATCAACTTACAAACGATCTCTCATACTTATGGAAGCTGAACGCTTGAACACAATCACCCACCGTATCGCGGATCTGTCTGAACGCGAAACTGCCTTACGGGGGTATCTTTGACTACGCTGCCAAAGCCGACAAACTTGAGCAGGTGACTGCTGAACTCGAAGAGCCTGATGTCTGGAATGATCCCAAGAAGGCACAAGAACTGAATAAAGAAAAAAAATCACTCGAAGCGGTTGTCCTTTCCCTGAAACAGATCAAATCAGGGCTTTCTGATGCCGAGGAACTGTTTGAACTGGCGAAGATGGAAGCAGATGATGATTCCATCATGACCATCGAGCAGGATGTCCTAGGACTTCAGGAACAGATTGAACAGCTTGAATTTCGCCGGATGTTTTCAAACCAGATGGACCCGTGCAACTGTTTCATTGACATCCAGGCAGGAGCCGGCGGTACTGAAGCCCAGGACTGGGCACAGATGCTATTACGCCAATATTTGCGCTACTGTGAACGCAAAGGATTCAAAACCACGCTGATTGAACTTTCCGAAGGCGATGTTGCCGGTATCAAGACAGCGACCATCAAGGTTGAGGGTGATTACGCCTACGGCTATCTGCGGACGGAAACCGGTGTCCACCGTCTGGTCCGTAAATCGCCTTTTGATTCAGCGAATGGCCGCCATACGTCTTTCAGCAGTTTGTTTGTTTACCCAGAGGTGGATGATTCGATTGATATTGAAATCAATCCCGCGGATGTACGCATTGACACCTACCGTGCTTCGGGTGCCGGTGGCCAGCATATCAACAAGACTGATTCGGCTGTCCGCCTGACCCATATTCCAACAGGGATTGTCGTGCAATGTCAGAATGACCGAAGCCAACACCGCAACCGTACTGAAGCATGGGAAATGCTGAAATCCCGTCTGTATGAGCTGGAACTGCGCAAGCGCATGAGCGAACAGCAGAAACTGGAAGATTCAAAATCTGATATTGGCTGGGGACACCAGATTCGCTCTTATGTGCTGGACAGTTCCCGCATCAAGGATCTGCGGACGAATTATGAAACAGGGAATACAAAAGCCGTACTGGATGGCGACTTGGATGCGTTCATCACGGAATCCCTGAAACAGGGTGTCTGACCCTGTCTTGATATTGTTGAAGATTACGGTATAGAAAATATGTCTCACCAAAAAGAACAAAACGATACTGCCGTTCCTGTGCAGGATGAAAATTCCATCATGGCAGAACGCCGTGCAAAACTGGCTGCTTTGCGTGAAACAGGTATCGCTTATCCCAATAATTTCCGTCCTACCCATAAAGCCTATGACCTGCATAGCCAATATGATGCAGCAGACAATGAAACCCTTGAAGCCAACCCCGTGAAAGTGGTTGTCGGCGGCCGCATGATGCTGAAACGGGTCATGGGACGTGCTTCTTTCGCTACCATCCTGGATGCTTCCGGTCCACAGGCTTCTGGCCGTATCCAGCTTTTTCTGTCAAACAACGATCTTGGCAAAGAGGCGCATGATGCATTCAAGCGTTTGGATATCGGCGATATTGTCGGCGCTGAGGGTGTGCTGTTCAAAACCAAGACTGGTGAATTGACAGTCCGTGTTTCATCCATCCGGTTGATTACCAAATCTCTGCGCCCTCTCGGCGATAAATTCCACGGTCTAGCAGATCAGGAAATCCGTTACCGTCAGCGCTATGTTGACTTGATCATGAATGAGGATACCCGCCGGACATTCAAAGCTCGGACAACGGCGATTGCCTCTATCCGTCGCTTCATGGGCGATCATGGCTTTATGGAAGTCGAAACACCGATGTTGCATCCAATTCCTGGCGGTGCTGCAGCAAAACCGTTCATCACTTACCATAATGCGTTGGATATGCAGATGTTCATGCGTATCGCCCCTGAACTGTATCTGAAACGGCTGATTGTCGGCGGTTTTGAACGGGTGTTTGAACTGAACCGCAATTTCCGCAATGAAGGGATCTCGCCACGCCATAATCCTGAATTCACGATGATGGAATTCTATGCTGCCTATACCGACTATAAATGGCTGATGGATTTCACCGAAACATTGATCAGGCAGACGGTTGTGGATACTTATGGCACAGCACAGATTACTTATCAAGGACGTGAACTGGACCTTTCAAAACCATTCCAGCGTCTGACTATCAATGAAGCTATCTTGAAATACGCACCTCAATTCAC
Organism: Oxalobacter sp.; assembly: GCA_963618105.1. GTDB lineage: Bacteria > Pseudomonadota > Gammaproteobacteria > Burkholderiales > Burkholderiaceae_D > Oxalobacter. Next base: position 4,941 of record CAVERB010000072.1, read on the forward strand.
TGAAGATCAGCTGAACGATACAGAATTCCTGAAATCTGAGCTGAAGAAACGGGGCGTGACGTTATTGCCGACTGCAGGTATCGGTGCAATGCAACTGGCGCTATTTGAGGAAACCGCAGAATCTCAGCTATGGGAACCGACTTATATCATTGATTATCCTGTTGAGACTTCTCCGCTGGCACGGGCATCGGATACCCGTCCTGGTATCACGGAACGCTTTGAACTGTTCATTGTCGGCCGTGAACTGGCAAACGGCTTTTCTGAATTGAATGACCCTGAAGACCAGGCTGCCCGTTTCCGCAAACAGGTTGAAGCCAAGGATGCCGGAGATGAAGAGGCGATGTATTACGATGCTGATTATATCCGTGCATTAGAGTACGGGATGCCGCCCGCTGGTGGCTGCGGTATCGGTATTGACCGTCTGGTCATGCTGCTGACAGATTCCGCCAATATCCGTGATGTGATTCTGTTCCCCCATATGCGCCGGGAAGAATCGCTTTAAACAATAAGGGACAGCGGGAATCCTGTATTTATGATGGGATTCCCCGCTGGGACAATACATGCTGCGACTGACGGAAATCCGTTTACCGATTGACCATGATGACAAAGCACTGGAACAGGCAGTGCTTGACCGTCTAGACATTGATGCTTCTCATCTGCTGGGTTTCTCTATCTATCGCCGGAATTATGACGCCCGCAAGCAATCAGCCATCTTTTTCTCATATACCATTGACGTAGAAACGGACTGCGAAGAATCCCTGCTAACCAAGTTTGATAAGCATCCGCATATACGCAAGGCGCCTGACATGACATACCATTTTGTCGCTCAGGCACCTGTAACCCCATTCAAACGTCCGATCGTCATCGGCTTTGGCCCCTGTGGCATTTTTGCTGCACTAATTCTCGCCCAGAGCGGTTTCAAACCGATTGTGCTGGAACGGGGAAAACAGGTTAGAGAACGGACACAAGATACCTTTGGATTCTGGCGAAAACGGGAACTGAATCCGGAATCCAATGTCCAGTTCGGCGAAGGCGGTGCCGGCACCTTTTCTGATGGGAAACTGCATACGCAGATAAGGGATCCGAAGCATTACGGACGGAAAGTTCTTGAAGAGTTTGTGAAGGCAGGTGCACCAGAAGAGATCCTTTACATCGGCAAACCCCATATCGGGACATTCAGACTGGTCCGCATGGTTGAACAAATGCGCGAAGAAATTATCGCGCTTGGCGGAGAATGCCGCTTTGAAAGCCGAGTGGATGACCTGCTGATTGAAAACGGACATATCAAAGGAGTTGTTCTGCACGGTGAGGAAATACTTCAATCTGACCATATCCTGATAGCACCGGGACATAGCGCGCGAGATACCTTTGAAATGCTGCACCGTCGAGGGATTACGATGGAAGCCAAGCCTTTTTCAGTCGGTTTCCGTGTGGAACATCCTCAATCCCTGATTGATACCTGCCGTCTTGGTCCCAATGCAGGAAACCCGTTGTTGGGTGCAGCTGATTACAAGCTGGTTCACCATTGCAAGAACGGCCGGACAGTTTACAGTTTCTGCATGTGTCCTGGCGGCACAGTCGTTGCCGCTGCTTCTGAACCGGATCGTCTTGTGACCAATGGCATGAGCCAATATTCCCGCAACAAGCGGAATGCCAATGCCGCCATTGTCGTGAATGTGGCTCCTAAAGACTTCAAAGGAAAAGGGCCGCTTGCCGGCATTGCTTTTCAACGGGCATTGGAACATAAGGCGTTTGTTTTAGGTGGTGAAAATTACAATGCTCCTTGTCAACGTGTCGGTGATTTTCTGAAAAATATCCCTTCAAAAAAATTGGGTAAGGTCGTTCCTTCCTATCTGCCGGGTGTCACGCCTTGTAACCTGGCAGAAGCCTTGCCGGATTTTGCGATAGAAGCATTGCGGGAGGCCATCCCTGCTTTTGAGAAAGCAATTCCAGGATTCTCCATGGCAGATGCCATACTGACTGGAACAGAAACACGGACTTCTTCTCCTGTCAGGATTGTCCGTGACCGCCAAAGTTTTGAGAGTGTTTCTGTCAAAGGACTCTACCCTGCCGGTGAGGGAGCAGGCTATGCAGGCGGCATTCTTTCTTCCGCGGTGGATGGCATCGAAACCGCCCAGGCGATTGCCTTATCAATTTCTGAAACTTCAAAAAAATAAACTGCTTGGTATAAAAATTCAATCACCAAAAAATCTTTATAGCTGTCAGTCAGCGTTTACGTTTCTGACTTTCCCTTGACGGACTTTTCCTTTCGATACTTTTGACAGCTTTTGCCTTATCCGTCTTTTTCCGGTCAACTGTTTTTTCTTTTCCTGGCCTTCCAACGTCACGCTTATCTGCTCTCGCTCCTTGATGACGGACATCTTTCACCCTATTGATTTCCTGCCCTTTATCCTTTCTATGACGACGCGTCTCTTTCAATGTTTTACTATCCCGGTCTGTACGACTATGGCGGGTATCCTTATGGTGGACTTCTTCTCCGCCATATCTTACTCTATGCTGTCTGGATGCCGTTTCCTGATACCTTATCTCCTGCTGTCTATTACGATCTGTTTGACGAGTTTCTTTCCTGCTTTCAGATACCGCTTTCCTGACAACAACATCATCCGAAGATTTCTGGACATCGGTCAGCAGCCGTTCAGTATGCTGTCTGTTATAAGCATGTTTTCTCGATTGTTCCGCCCTGCCAATTTCATCAGGCGCTTCATCATAATTGTAGGAATCTGGGCTGGTATCTGCTTCTCGGCTATACTGTTTCAGGACCTTGGCACGGCCTATCCCTTCTCCGTCGATAATACGGCGGGCACCATTGAACCTGCCGCGCCAGTAACTTTCATTCATACTGTTGATACGAACACGCTGCCCCGTCCGTGGCGAATGGATGAAACGGTCGTCACCAAGATAAATACCGACATGGGAGTTGTTGCGCCGCATGGTGTTATAGAAAACAAGATCCCCCGGCTTAAGTTCTTCCCGACTGACAGGCTGCCCTACCCGGCTCATTTCAGCAGCGGTCCTTGGCAGATCGGTATTCAGGGTTTCTTTATAGACATATTTGACAAAACCGCTGCAATCCAAACCAGTAAGCGGTGAGTTGCCGCCATAACGGTAGGGCGTCCCGATCAGGGACATTGCCGTCATCGCAATATCCGTTGCCCGTGGGGCATATCCATGTGGCGAGGAAACAGGCTTGCTGACCACATTGGTGGTTATATTGCTGGCATAATCTGCCCCTGAATAATCAGAATGGTAGCTGTAGTTCCGATACCGGCTCCGGCGACTGTAATGGCGGCGTTCCCGTCTTTCTGAAGACAAAGACCGTTCCTGGCGGGAACGGCTCCTGCGCGATTCTTTTATTGAATGATGTCCAACTTCCCTATGGGAAGACTGTCTGTCTCTGGAAGGTGCTTTATGAGGGTTGTTCCTGGAATCCTTTTGCTGCCCGCCTGCATGATGCTGTGCCGTTTTTCCAGAAACCGTCTTTGACTGTGCAGATCTTGTTGAAACCTGTTTGGAAGCAGCTGGCGCACTATGACTGTTTTTCCTGGCAGCATGGGCTGGCATGGACATTATTGCCGTTGCAAATGCAGAAATGCAGACTGCACGTAATAACATTTTCCATCCAAATGACATATTGACCCCGATTCCACTGACAGATTTGAAACTTTAAGGGAATATGCCCAGAATGTCAAAAAAAGCCACTGATTATTGCTGTTATTTTTCAGTATCTTTGCCGATTTCAAGGCTATTTTGTAACAAAATGCTTCTTTCTTTGCATTTTAGAAAACAACCTTATCCCCGTGTCCCTGACTGTCAGTCAACAGGACATCAAGCCGCCTGTGTTTCTGGAATCCCGAACAGTTCCCAAAAAAAAGCCATGATCTGTTCCCATAATCCAATAGATTGATGGGAAGCAGGCGGCGCAACCATGTTCTGCTGGGATGGACGGTTATGCTTATGATGAAGTTCAGAAGCATCGTTTACCTTGTTCCGGCGTTCAATTCTGCCATCAGGGAAAATGACAAGATTGGTATCCGGAAAGTCCGACAAAGTTAGCGCACGGATTCTTCTGGCAACAGTATGGGTAACTTCCGTACGGGGACCAATACCCTTGAACTGGATGAATGAATGGATTTTCCCACTGACAAAGGTACCATCAGCAAGATTGACTGTCGCTTCCAGAACAGGCGCATAAGCAAGCTGTCCTGCAAGCCTGACACGTTGGGGGGTACAGAAATTGCCTAAACTGTAAGCAATAAGATGCCCACGATAGAGTTCGATAGCCCGTGGCAGATGAGGACCATGTCCATAGACGATATCAGCCCCGGCTTCAATACAGGCACGGGCAAATGCCTTGACATTACCCCGATCTTCTCCCAGGAATATTTCCTGGGTACCTGGCACATGGTCTGTTCCCATACCCTCCGCCCCGCCATGGAATGAGACGACGATCAAATCAACCTTGCCATGCAAGGACTGGACTACCTGACGTGCCTTGGCAATATCCTGAATACGGAGTGTCCCGATGCTATGCCCAAATGCTACGAAACCATAGGTAATGCCATTTTTCTGGAAAATGGCTGTCTCGCAATAACCTTCCTGACCAGCATAGGCAATGCCTGCCTTGCGAAGCGTCGACATGGTTGACAACCGACCTATAAGACCAAAGTCATTGGCATGGTTGTTTGCCACCGAAACCGCATCGAAACCGGCATCAACCAGATTGCTGACATAGCTGACTGGCGTACGGAAAGCATAACAAACAGCCGGATTATTGCATTTCTTGACTTCTCCGCCGGCATCCATCAGCACGCCCTCAAGATTCCCGAATGCGGCATCGGATTGTTTAATGACCGGAGAAACATCTTTAAACAGGTTTTTCCCACCATGAGATGCAAGATAGCTACTGTCAGGATAATTGGTTCCCATCATGATATCGCCAGTGAAAGCCAAAGTGACAGTGTCTTTTGCATGGCAGGCAAACGGCATCATCAATGCCAAGACAAAGACCATTTTTTTCAGGCGGTTTCTCAAGATATTCCAGGTTATCATTCCAGCAGACACCTTCTTATGTCAGACAGAAAAAACTGCCTTATTTCCACGTTTTGCAGAATTCCTGACAGGTTCTCTGCGCATTATGGCAAACAGAACATGCTTTGCCAAAAAAGCCTTGCAAAATCACCCCTATCCTGTGCTGTTATACAACAGCCATTGAATCAGATATAACTGTCAATACCCAGTTCCTGGATTTTCCTTGCAATGGTATTGCGTCCAATACCCAATAAAGCCGCTGCTTCGTTCTTGCGTCCATGCGTCTTCTGCAATGCTGACCGGATCAGGATACGTTCAAACTGACTGCCCAATGCATCCATCAGATTGTCCTGTCCTTGACCAAGCATTTCCATGACGGTATCCTCAAGCAGTTTTTCCCATGAAGATTCTGTCTTGTCATTTTCAGGCAACGCAGCGGATGCAGATGCCTCACTAGTGGATGGTTGGGGATCCTGAAAACCCTGCCCAATAGAAGGACTTCCCGTTGTGTTTTCTTCAAGCAGGTCAACCGGCATGTCTTTGACCTCAATGGTCTGTCCTGCAACCATGACGGTGAACCAGTAACAGAGGTTTTCCAGTTGTCGGACATTTCCTGTCAGCCGGCATCGTGACAAGAATGCCGCAGCACTTTCAGAAAGCCGTTTGGGTTCTACATGCATCTGGGCTGCACTTTGCTTGAGGAAATGACGAGCAAGCACTGGAATATCTTCTGTACGTTCCCGCAATGGCGGCAACCTCAGCCGGATGACATTCAGACGATGAAAAAGGTCTTCGCGGAAAGTGCCTTTCTGAACCAGTTTTTCAAGATTCTGATGGGTCGCGGCAATGACACGGACATCTGCCTTGATGGACTGGTTGCCACCGATCCGGTAGAAATGCCCATCAGACAATACCCGGAGAAGCCGCGTCTGCATTTCGACCGGCATATCGCCGATTTCATCCAGAAACAACGTCCCCCCTTCCGCCTGTTCAAAGCGTCCCCGGCGCATAGTCTGTGCCCCCGTAAACGATCCTTTTTCATGTCCGAACAACTCCGATTCCATAAGATCTTTCGGGATTGCAGCCATATTGAGCGCAATGAATGGCCGCATGGCACGCGGACTGTTACGGTGCAGTGCCCGTGCAACCAATTCCTTGCCAGAACCTGATTCACCAGTGATAAGGACTGTTGCATTGGAATTTGAGAGTTTACCGATTGCGCGGAAGATGCTTTGCATCGCAGGTGCCTGCCCAATAATATCCGGCATCCGGGAAACCGATTTCTCCTGTTCCGCTTTGGCTTCGCTCTCTTTGATCGCCCTTTTGACGAGATCAACTGCCTTACTCAAATCAAATGGTTTTGCCAGATATTCAAATGCGCCACCCTGAAATGCTGACACAGCGGAATCAAGATCCGAAAACGCCGTCATGATGATAATCGGCATTCCCGGAAAACGTTCTTTCGCCTGCTCCAGCAGTTTCAGACCCGATGTACCAGGCATCCTGATATCCGACAACAGCACCTGTGGTCTGTCAGTCTTGAAAGCCTCCAGAACCTCATCTGCATTGTGGAAAGCTCTCAGGGAAATACTTTCACGGGCAAGAGCCCGTTCAAGTACCCAACGGATCGATTCATCATCATCAACAATCCAGACCTGTTCCATAATTCCATTCCAATCACAATTTTCTGGTGTTATGTTGCTTATGCCTTTGTCAATGGCAGGCGTATCAGGAATTCCGTCCGACCAGGAACACTGTCACACTCAATCAGTCCCCCATGCTTCTGGATGAGAGTCTGTGACAATGCCAATCCCAGACCGCTGCCGCCTTCCCGACCTGAAACCAAGGGGAAAAATATGGTCTCTATCATGTCAGACGGGATACCAGGACCGTTATCAATGATTGACAGGTTCAACGCCAGCTTGTAATGGATACCGGCGATAGTGACTTTTCTCGAGACACGGGTCCTGAATGTCAGTTCTGCATTGCCTTTCTGTATCTGGGGAAGCAATGCATGGGCTGCATTCTCGGAAATATTCAGCACGGCTTGGATAAGCTGTTCTTTATTTCCGGAAACTTCCGGCAGCGACAAGTCATAATCACGTTTTATCTCAAGCCCTTCCGGAAACTCCGCCAGGACAACACTGCGGACACGCTCTACAACTTCATGGATATTGATGTCATCAACAATATGAGCACGTTTATGGGGAATCAGCATCCGGTCAACAAGTTTCTGAAGGCGGTCGGTTTCCTTGATGATGACCTGCGTATATTCCCGGAGTTCTCCGAGATGCCCTTCTGGAACTTCTAGTTCCAGCAGCTGGGCAGCCCCTTTGATTCCTCCCAGCGGATTCTTGATTTCATGGGCGAGATTGCGGACCATTTCCATGTTTGCCTGGTTCTGGTTAACCAGGCGATTCTCCCGATCCTGCCGGATACGCTGGACATTGCCCCGCATTTCAATGAGGATGCCATCGAAAGGGATATCAATCGTCTTGACAACCGCATGGACCGCCAATGGTTTGTTCGCCGGCCGCAGCAAGACGATATCCTGTCCGATTTCAACCGTCTCATGTGCCAGGACTTCTTGGCAAATGTCCTCAAGAACTTCACTATTCAGAAATATCTGCTTCAGCTTATGTGTCCGCAGTACTTTCAATGAAAGCTCAAGTATATTCTCTGCGGCAGAATTGGCATACTGGATATGCCCTGTCCTGTCGAGGATAAGAACTGCCGATGAAAGCAGATCAAGCCCACTGAAGTTTTCCATAATGCCCACGCTGTGAAAAAAGGCGAAAACGTTGCCATTTCCGCCTTTGCTGGTTCCTCTCGATTTACCGTAACCTGAACAATCCGGTCACAGGGAATAATACATGTCGAATTCGATAGGATGAGTGGTCATACGCAGACGGGTAACATCCTGCATCTTGAGTTCAATGTAAGCATCAATCAGGTCATTGCTGAACACACCGCCACGGGTAAGAAATTCCCTGTCCTTATCCAATGCTTCCAATGCCTGATCCAATGAGGCACATACCGTTGGTACCAAGGCATCTTCTTCTGGCGGCAGGTGGTACAGGTCTTTGCTTGCGGCTTCCCCTGGATGAATCCTGTTCTGGATACCATCAAGACCAGCCATCAGCAACGCAGAAAAACACAGGTATGGATTTGCCGTCGGATCAGGGAAACGGGTTTCGATACGGCGTGCCTTAGGATTGGTGACATGCGGGATACGGATGGACGCAGAGCGGTTGCGCGCCGAATAGGCCAGTTTGACCGGTGCCTCAAACCCAGGCACCAGACGCTTGTAAGAGTTGGTACTTGGGTTGGTGATGGCATTCAATGCCCGTGCATGTTTGATGACCCCGCCAATATAATAAAGCGCCAGTTCAGACAAACCGGCATAACCATCGCCTGCAAAGAGGTTCTTGCCATCTTTCCAGATAGACTGATGAACATGCATACCGGTACCATTGTCGCCAACAACCGGTTTAGGCATGAATGTCGCGGTTTTGCCATAGGTATGCGCGACATTCCAGACAATGTATTTCTGAATCTGTGTCCAATCCGCGCGTTTGGTCAGTGTAGAGAACTTGGTACCGATTTCATTCTGTCCGGCACCTGCAACTTCATGATGATGGACTTCAACCGGAATGCCCATCTGTTCAAGCAACAGGCACATTTCAGAGCGCATATCCTGGAAACTGTCAATTGGCGGAACCGGAAAATAACCGCCCTTGACCCTTGGCCGATGACCGGTATTACCGCCTTCAATATCAGCACTGGAAGACCAAGGCGCTTCTTCTGAACCGATCTTGACAAAGCAGCCAGACATATCGTCTCCCCAACGGATGCTGTCGAAAATAAAAAATTCCAGTTCCGGACCAAAGAAAGCCGTATCGCCAACCCCTGAAGATTTCAAATATGCCTCAGCCCGTTTGGCAATGGAACGAGGGTCACGGTCATAACCTTTGCCATCAGAAGGCTCAATGACATCACACTGCATGAAAACAGTCGTGTCTTCCATAAATGGGTCAATATTGGCAGAATCCGGATCCGGCAGCAAAAGCATATCGGAAGCTTCAATGCCTTTCCAACCTGCAATGGAAGAACCATCGAAAGCATGACCTTCTTCAAACTTGTCCATATCAAAAGCGGAAGCCGGCACACTGACATGCTGCTCCTTCCCCCGGGTGTCTGTGAAACGGAGATCAACGAACTTAGCCTCGTTCTCCTTAATCATATCCAATACGTCTGCTGCTGACTTTGACATTCTTCTCTCCTTTTTATCGCTTCCCGCTTGATTAAAAAGCTGGACAATCGCTGCCCTGCTGGAAAAACCTGACTTTCCTGCATGCACTTTCCGTGCCAGAAATCCTGCTCCCTTGTTTTCACGAATCACAAGGCGGGAGTTTTCTGCCTCTTGGCAGAGCATATGCCATAATAGTGCGTACTGTCCATAAAGACGCATCAATATGGTGCATTAAATGCACCATAAACGCACATGCCTTTCTATGGCAACTTGCAATGTGCGCCCAAATCTGCCAATCCTTTCAACAACGCGTCAAATGCAGGCTGCAAGTTTTCCTTTGCCCCTTTAACACCAACCTCAACATAATTGTCTGAACGTTTCGGACCAATATGAGGCAGGCTGAAAAGCTTCACCAACGGGAAATCTGTTGTGATTTTTTCCATCAACGGTGTCATGCTGGCTTCCATGGCACCGAGTACATTAACCACCAGTTCCAATTGCTCTGCTGTATGGAACAGATCCTTGTGGTAGGTATCCAATGCCCATTCAATCATTGGATGTGCCATTTGCGGAAAACCGGGCACAAAATAATGGGTGCCAAAAGAAAACCCCGGGAAATGATTGACCGGATTGGGTATGATGGCGGAACCTTCAGGAAATTCTCCCATTTGCAGCCGGCGGATATTGTCTGGAGAACCATAATCCGGACGTTCTGGATCTTCCGCCACCTCACGGATACGTTTGTCAATTTCCCGACGGGCATCAGGATGCATGACCAGCGGTCTGCCAAATGCCTCCGCGGCACAAGCCCGCGTATAGTCATCCGGGGTTGAACCAATCCCACCGCAGCAGAACACAATATCCCCTGCCTGCCAGGTTTCCCTGAGGGTTGCTGTAATACAGGCAGGCTCATCGCCCAGATAACGCGCCCAGCCAAGTTGAAGTCCCCGCAGCGCAAGCAGCCTGATAACGCTGTTGAAATGCCTGTCCGTATATTTACCGGACAGGATTTCGTCACCGATAATAATAAGTCCGATTGTCATGCTGTTTTCCTTTTCTGGAAGTCCATGGATATTGGACGTAATTCTGACACATCTGCATACCGGTGGTACTATTACCCAATCGTTTTCTTTTCCGTATACAAGCGGATTTTTTGAGGAGATTTTGTCTTATGGAAACATTAAAGACGATGGCAAAGGGACTCCAGTACATTGATCATGTCATCGGGACAGGTACAGAAGTCGGCAGGGGGTCTTCTTTCATCAGGGTGCATTACACAGGATGGCTGAAAAATCCTGATGGCTCCAAAGGTGAGAAGTTCGACAGCAGTCTTGACCGGAATCAGCCTTTCCGGTACCCATTCAACAGGGGCTACGTCATCCAAGGCTGGGACTTGGGGCTCAGGGGCATGAAAGTCGGTGGTCGCCGTACATTGTATATCCCAAGCGACCTGGCATATGGTCCCAATGGCATCGGCGGCAAAATTCCCCCCAATGCAGACCTAATCTTTGAAATTGAGGTTCTCGAAGCCTGATCCGCTTGCTCCCTTATAACAGTCCCTGTTCGGCAAACGAGCAGGTACTGTTGCCAGCGACCACGATATGGTCAAGTACGGTCACATCCACCAACCTTAACGTATCTTTCAGCAACTGCGTCAGGTCAATATCAGCCCGGCTGGGATCTGGTACGCCTGATGGATGGTTATGCGACAAGATGACATTGGCGGCATTGAGGTTCAATGCTTCCTTCACCACTTCACGGGGATAGACGCTGGTTCTGGTCAACGTCCCTTGGAACATCTCTTTTGCCGCAATCAAACGGTTCTTGACATCAAGAAACAGAATGACAAATGCCTCATATTTCCGGTTATGGTAGTGTAATTGCAGATATTGCCTGACACTGTCAAAAGAGGTCAGAACAATTTCTTTCTTATTGAGTTCTTCAGTCAGCAGCCGTCTTGAGATTTCCACAATCGCTGTCAAAAGTGCCATTTTTGCCTTACCGATTCCCTTGACGGTTTTCAGGTCTTCTTTTGTCGCTGTCAGCAAGGCGGAAAAAGAACCAAAACGCGCCATAACCTCACGTCCAAGTGCTACTGCGCTTTTCCCATGGACACCTGTCCGCAGAAAAATCGCCAGCAGTTCTGCATCCGTCAAAGCACCTGCGCCCCGTTCCAGCAGCTTTTCACGGGGGCGTTCATCGGTTGGCCAATCTGTGATTGCCATAGAATGTCCTATATAATGTCAGGAATTTATGGGGTGTATCGCAACCTGCGAAACCGCTCAGGATATTGTACTGAAATTTTCCTGCATGAAACTGATTCTTGCCCAACCCCGTGGCTTCTGTGCCGGTGTCAAACGTGCGATTGAAACCGTTGAACGGGTGCTTGCCCTGTTTGGTCCGCCCATTTATGTCAGACACGAAATCGTTCATAACACTTATGTTGTCGGACATCTGCGTGAAAAAGGAGCCGTTTTCATTGAAGACCTGGATGAGGTCCCTTCCGGCAGCATTTTGATTTTCTCGGCACATGGAGTATCCTGTGCCATTCGCCAAGAAGCTGAAAAACGGAACTTGACCCTGTTCGATGCCACTTGCCCGTTGGTTACCAAAGTCCATGTCGAAGTCCACCGAAGACGACTTGAAGGACATGATGTGATCGTCATCGGGCACAAAGGACATCCTGAAGTAGAAGGAACGATGGGACAGTCTGAAACAGGGATGCACCTTATCAGCCAGATTGATGAGATTAACCAAATCACTGTCCCCAATCCGGATAAAATTGCCTATGTCTCCCAAACCACACTGTCAGTGGATGACACAGCAACCATCATTGATGCGCTGAAAAGCCGATGGCCGCAAATTTCCTCTCCTCAGAAAAGCGATATCTGTTATGCAACCACCAACCGCCAAGAAGCTGTCAGACGGCTTGCCAGGGAAACCAGCCTGATACTAGTTGTAGGCAGCTCAACCAGTTCCAACTCAAACCGTTTGCGGGAAATGGCGGAAAGGAATGGTGCTGAAGCATATATGGTGGACAATGCCTCCCAGATTCAACAGTCTTGGTTGAAAGGACATGCAACCATCGGTATTACAGCCGGCGCCTCGGCCCCGGAAATCCTGGTTCAGGAAATCGTTACACTGTTGGTCAGCTATGGTTACAGCGAAGTCCATGAACAGGAAGGCATGCTTGAAACCATCTCTTTTGTCTTACCTAAAGGTCTTCGGGGTGTTGGTTAACCCTAAAATGGACAGCGCCGCTGAACATGGTGATGGGAAACCTTTTTCTTCAATATCACTCCCAAAAAATAGCCTTGGTTTATGGTAGAATTAGAGGTTATCCGAATCAACTTTTCATGGGAAGAAAAACATGTCCGGACACAGTAAATGGGCTAACATCAAACACAAAAAAGCGGCCGCAGATGCGAAACGCGGCAAAATCTGGACCCGCCTGATCAAGGAAATCACGGTTGCTGCCCGTATGGGAGGAGGCGATATCGACAGCAATCCCCGTCTGCGCCTGGCAGCAGACAAAGCTTTCGCCGCCAATATGCCAAAGGAAAACGTGAAACGCGCCATTGCCCGTGGCACAGGTACCTTGGATGGCGTGAACTATGAAGAAGTCCGCTATGAAGGCTATGGCATCAATGGTGCGGCAATCATCGTAGACTGCCTGACTGACAATCGTGTCAGGACCGTTGCAGATGTTCGCCATGCTTTCACCAAATATGGTGGTAATATGGGAACAGCGGGGTCTGTCGCATTCCAGTTCAAACACTGTGGCCAGTTAATGTTCGCTCCTGGTACTGACGAAGAAGCTTTGATGGAAGCGGCATTGGAAGCTGGTGCTGATGATGTCATTACAGACGAAGAAGGCGGTATTGAAGTCATCTGTGAACCCAGCAACTTTGTGACTGTCAAAGAAGCTATCGAAGCAGCAGGCTTCACCCCAGATGTAGCCGAAGTCATTATGAAGCCGGAAAACGAAACAGAATTCACCGGCGAGGCTGCTGAAAAGATGCAGAAACTGCTTGATGCCCTGGAAGACCTGGATGATGTGCAGGAAGTCTATACCAATGCCGTCATTGATAACGGTGATGACTGACATCCAGCAGCCTGCACCTGAATACGATTGAAAAACATCCTTAGGAATATCTGATGAAAATCCTTGTGATTGGTTCCGGAGGCCGAGAACATGCACTGGCATGGAAGTTGGCGCAGTCCGAAAAAGTGGTAAAGGTGTTTGTCGCACCCGGAAATGGCGGCACCGCACTGGAAGACAAGCTGGAAAACATTGCCATCTCAGGTGCTGATGCCTTGGCAGATTTTGCCAAACAGAACGGCATTGCCCTGACTGTTGTCGGGCCTGAGGCGCCATTGGCGGCAGGTATCGTCAATACCTTCCGCTCCCGTGGCCTGAAAATCTTTGGACCAACCAAAGAAGCAGCGCAGCTTGAAAGCTCCAAGGATTTTGCGAAAGCCTTCATGAAACGGCATCATGTGCCGACTGCTGACTACCAGACCTTCACAGATCCCGAACTGGCGCATCAGTACATTGATGCCAAAGGAGCACCGATTGTCATCAAGGCAGACGGCCTTGCCGCAGGGAAAGGCGTGATTGTCGCCACTTCTGTGCAGCAAGCACATGAAGCGGTGAATATGATGCTGTCTGGCAATAAATTCGGCGAAGCAGGCTCCCGCGTTGTTATTGAAGACTTTCTGGATGGCGAAGAAGCCAGTTTTATCGTCTTGGTCGATGGCAAGAATATCCTGCCATTGGCAACAAGCCAGGATCATAAACGCCTGAAAGACCGGGACGAAGGTCCGAACACCGGCGGGATGGGCGCCTATTCACCCGCTCCGATTATAACCCCCTCCCTGCATGCGAAAATCCTTCGGGAAATCATTGTGCCGACAGTCAATGGCATGCGCAGTGACGGTATTCCTTTCACAGGTTTTCTCTACGCCGGCTTGATGATTGATAAAGCAGGTAATCCAAAGACTCTGGAATTCAACTGCCGTATGGGCGATCCTGAAACCCAGCCAATCATGTCCAGACTGAAAAGCGACCTTGCAACGGTTCTTGAACATGCTGTGAATGGCACACTGGACCAGGTTGAACTGTCTTGGGACAGGCGTACCGCACTGGGTGTTGTCCTTGCTACAGCAGGCTATCCTGACAGTCCTCAGAAAGGCGCTGTCATTACCGGTATCCCGGCTGAAACAGAGAATGGCAAGGTCTTCCATGCCGGCACCAAACTGGACAAAGATGGCAATCTATTGACTGCTGGCGGCAGGGTTCTTTGTGCTGTCGGTCTGGCTGATACCATGCGTTCAGCCCAGCAAAGCGCCTACAGCCTGGTTGAAGCCATCCATTTTGAAGGTATCCAGTACCGTAAGGATATTGGCTGGCGGGCATTGAAACCCCATGAAACCACTTGATATGGCATCTGAAAGGCGCTTCTGGAACCAACAGGAACAAAACTGAATTGACGCAAAAATGCTTGCTGCTGCTTGGAGGCAGCTTTGATCCCGTCCACTCAGGACATGTTGAGCTTGGCAAATACTTCTGCCAGCTCTTCAAAACAGATGCTTTGCGTCTAATCCCGGCAGGGAATCCTTGGCAGAAGCCGCCATTGTCCGCGTCCCCTGACCATCGTATCGCCATGCTGGAACGTGCTTTTGCAGGCTCTGGACTGACTTTCACCATTGACTGCCAGGAAATCGAACGTCCGGGAGCAACCTATTCATTCGACACCCTGTCGAATATCCGTCATGAAGTCGGAAATCAGGTTTCCCTGATATTTCTGATGGGGGCTGACCAACTGCATCGTCTGCATACCTGGCATCGGTGGCAGGAACTGCTGAATCTGACAAACTTTGCTGCCACAACCCGTCCTGGTTCACCGGAACCCTTGGCAGATCTGCCCCAGAAAGTTGCAGATATGGTCCTGCCACGTATTGCTTCTTCTTCTGAAGTGGCAGCAGTCCCTGCAGGAAAAGTCTTGATTGACCATACTTTACAAATAACCGCTTCATCGACAAATATACGTCATGCACTGCGGAACCAACAGAATCCTGGTTCATTGATACCGCCTGCTGTACTCGGCTATATCAATGACCACAAACTTTATAGGAATTGAATATGATGAATGACATCAACGTATTATTGGCTCTGACTGTTGATGCCCTCGAAGATGTGAAAGCCACAGATATCGTTGTTTTCGATACAACCCGGCTGACAAGTCTTTTTGAACGCATCGTCATTGCCAGCGGCAGCTCAAACCGCCAGACAAAAGCACTTGCCGCTTCTGTGCGCGATAAAATCCGGGAAGCTGGCGGCAACATCGTCAGTATTGAAGGTGAAGACACTGGTGAATGGGTACTGGTTGACCTGGGCGGCATCATCGTCCACATCATGCAGCCAGCCATCAGGAACTATTACCGCCTGGAAGAAATCTGGGGTGGTGAAGAAATCGACTTGGCAACCATCAAGGCATCCCTGAAATAATCACCGGGGAAACCGCCATGCAAATCACCGTGATTGCTGTCGGACACAAAATGCCTGGCTGGATTGAGAACGGCTTCAGGGAATATGCCAAACGGATGCCTGCCGAATGGCATTTTTCCATCAAGGAACTCAAACCCATTGAGCGCAGCGGCAACCGTTCCGCAGAATCTGTCATGGAAGCTGAAGCTGTCCGCATCCGTGCAGCCATCCCGAAAAATGCAAGACTGATAGCCCTGGACGAGCATGGCAAGGACCTGACAACCATGGCGCTAGCCGACAACATCAAACACTGGCAACAAGATGGCAGAGATATCGCCATTATCATCGGCGGTGCGGATGGACTGGACCCATTACTGAAAAAACAGGCTGAACAACTTATCCGTCTGTCTTCGCTGACCCTGCCTCATGGCATGGTACGCATCCTGTTGGCAGAACAACTGTACCGTGCCCATACTATCTTGCAGAACCATCCTTACCACCGGAGCTGACACTATGGAAAAACAGCTTGTCCCTGACCGTATCTGGCTTGCCTCCAAAAGTCCCAGGCGTCAGGAACTGCTGACCCAGCTTGGTGTTGCCTTTGATATCCTGCTGCCGCCTGAACAGGACACAGGAAACCGTGATATGGTGAATGAATCCATCCATGATGGTGAATCGCCTTACGATTATGTCAGCCGGCTTGCCCAAGAAAAAGCAGCCTATGCCTGGCAGTATCTGCTCAAAACAGGACAACCGCTGCGTCCTGTCCTGTCTGCAGATACCACCGTTGTCATTGATGGAACCATTCTCGGAAAACCTGCCGATCGGCATGAGGCACGAACCATGATGAAAGCGCTCGCCGGTCATACCCATCAGGTACTGACAGGCGTTGCCGTCAAATGGCAGGACAAGATACGATCATCTGTACAAGTTTCTGATGTAACCTTCGCGCCATTGGATGACAGACGGATTGAATCCTATATCGCTACGAATGAACCTTATGACAAGGCTGGCGGCTACGGCATACAAGGATTGGCCGGGAAATTCATTTCCCATATCAATGGCAGTTATTCCAGCATCATGGGACTTCCCTTGTATGAAACAGCAGAACTGCTAAGAGGAATAGGGATAAACATCGAATGAAAGAAGACATCCTCATCAATATCACACCGCAGGAAACCCGTATTGCCATCGTTTCTGAAGGCACTGTCCAGGAACTGCATATCGAACGTTCACAAACCCGTGAACTCGCTGGCAATGTCTATCAGGGACGTGTTGTCCGCGTCCTGCCAGGTATGCAGTCCGCCTTTGTGGACATTGGACTTGAGCGTGCTGCCTTCCTGCATATTGATGACATCCTTGAAGCACACTACCATGAAGAAGGTCAGAACAGGACTATCCCGATCGAACGGATGCTGCATGATGGCCAATCCATCATGGTCCGAGTCATCAAGGATCCTTTGGGAACAAAAGGCGCCCGTCTTTCGACACAGATTTCCATTGCAGGACGTCTGCTGGTCTATCTGCCGCAAGAAAAACATATCGGTATTTCCCAACGTATTGAAGATGAAAAAGAACGTGAAAGCCTGAAAAAACGTATTCAGCAACTGGTACAACATGATCCCTTGGGCGGATACATCATCCGAACCATGGCGGAAGGTGCTTCTGATGATGACCTGGAATCCGATGTAGCGTTTCTTCAGAAAATCTGGCAATCTTTACAGGCAAAAGCCCGTATTTTTCCTGCACCAACCCTGTTGTACAAGGACCTAACCTTGTCTGAAAGAATCCTGCGGGACTTTGTCCATGAATCAACCAATCATATTCTGGTGGATTCCCGGGAAGAATTCATCAAACTGCAGGAATTTGCAAAATCATACACGCCTGATATCTTGGGCAAATTGACCTGCTATGAAGGGGACCGGCCATTATTCGACCTCTACAACGTGGAAGAAGAAATTGAACGTGCCCTCTCCCGCCGTGTTGACCTGAAATCTGGCGGATACCTGATTATCGACCAGACAGAGGCCATGACCACGATTGATGTGAATACCGGCGGGTTCGTCAATGGACGGACTTTCGATGACACCATCTTCAGAACCAACCTGGAAGCCGCTCATGCCATTGCCCGTCAGCTGAGACTGCGCAACCTGGGTGGTATCATCATCCTGGACTTCATCGATATGCTGAACCCGGAACATCAGCAGGCTGTCTTGGAAGAACTGCGCAAAGCGCTGGCACTTGACCGCACGAAAGTATCCATCTCCGCCATCTCCGCCCTTGGTCTGGTTGAAATGACACGAAAACGCACCCGTGAATCGCTGGCGCACGTCTTGTGTGAACCCTGCCCTATCTGCAATGGCAAAGGACAAATCAAGACCGCCCAAACCATCTGTTATGAAATCATGCGAGATATCAGCCGTGAAGCCAAACAGTTCAGTCCACGGGAATTTCGTATCCTCGCCTCACAGATTGTGATTGACCGGTTCCTGGAAGAAGAATCCCAGCATCTGGCTGGATTGGGAGATATGATCGGCAAGCCGATTTCCCTGCAGGTTGAACCCTCATACCATCAGGCTCAATATGATGTCATCCTGATGTAGATTGCGCTTCTTAAATTGAAGAACTATTCTCAATCAATTGCGTTATCTAGGACAATTCCTTCTGATCAACAGGCTGTTTTGTAAGAACTGCTCAAAGCGCTGGCACTTGACCGTACAAAAGTATCCATCTCCGCCCTTGGTCTGGTTGAAATGACACGAAAACGCCCCCATGAATCGCTGACGCATGTCTTGTGTGAACCCTGCCCTATCTGCAATGGCAAGAGACAAATCAAGACCGCCAAGACCATCTGTGATGAAGTCATGCGGGATATCAGCCGTGAAACTAAACGGTTCACTCCACGGGAATTTCGTATCCTCGCCTCACAAATTGTGATTTCTCATTAAGTGTGCTATGTGCATACTCATCAAGAAGACATTCTTTTATAGACATCCCTACGATGTCCAATATTCATGACAAGAATTACAACCTTATCATCTTGGATTTCAGCAATGATCCTATAGCTGCCAACCCTATACCGCCATTGTCCCTTGCGGTTGGCAGTAAGGCTTTTACCATGAATCCTTGGATTGTCACAGTTTTCAATGTTTTTCCTGATCCATCCAAGTATTAGAGAAGCATTGGATTTGTCCATTTTTTTTAACTGTTTCAATGCTTCGCTTGTAAACTCGACATGATATTTCACTGTAACCCCAACTCCCTTTCGACTTCATCCAGAGTGTAGGTTTTGGGATTGGCCTTATAGTCTTGCAAGGCTTTCTTGTAACACTGCAAATCATACTCATCTTCAATTTTTTCCATGACTGCCTGACGAAACAAATCCGATATGCTGATATTATGCAAAGCAGCATAGTTTTTGATAAGCATTGTATCTTCTTCATTTAGCCTTAAAGATATTGCCATGACAATCTCCTTTTTATTTTGTATTACAATGTATTACATTATTAATCGTTTGTCAACCGAAGATTGAACGCTGGATGTCTTTGGATTTCTTTGGAGACAGTCGAAGTAGAAAGTGCTATAAGTACTTGAAAGAAAAGTTACTCACCGGCATAGCCAGTGGCTTTCCTAAATGCCCATAGGACTCTATTACCAATAACGCCCTAACAGGCGCATTTATGGACTGACATTTGCATTTCTGTACCAGTCCGACTTTTTGTCACTTCAGGTACCGCTGCTGATTGTAGCCAAGCTGCAGACCTGATTGAGGGCCTGGAAGCACAGCACTTACTGGCAGACAGGAGATACGATTCAGATAAAGTGATAGATGCCACTGCGCAAGCAGGCATTGCCGTCTTCATTCCCACCAAGGAAAAACCGTAAAGGACAGCAAAACTATGACGGGCCCTTTATCGTTTTTGGCATCTTGTGGAAAATGCGTCTTTGGACCTTAAGCACTGGTGCAGTATTACAACAAGATATGCCAAGTCGCTTGCATTATTCATGGCTGTTGTCCTGATCCACTGCATTGCCATTTGGCTTAAAGTTTTAACTAACTCGTGTAGACACTATCTAGGACTCTGTCCGAACCCCTTCTTTAATATTTACACCGACAAGTTAAGCTACAAGACTGACTATTGTGTCTGCAACAAACAGTTCAATCAAGCTATTTTTCTTATACCAGTTCTTGATTATAATAATCATTTCTGGTTTTTAATAAATTTACTACCAGATAATTTTATTATCTACAC
>CAVERB010000073.1:0-2602 GCA_963618105.1 Oxalobacter sp.
TGGTGTTCGTACCGACAACACTATTCGTTACGACTCCCCTAACTGGGCTGGTTTCTCTTTCAGCGCAGCTTATGAACTCGGTCGCAACATGAACTCCAAGAGTCGTGGTGTTGACGGTATTTATGCTTCTGACAAATACAAAGATGGCGATGATGTTCGCGGTGGCCATTCTAACGGCTACGACAATGATGGTTACCAATTAGGGCTGAACTATAAATACGGTGGTTTTGCAGCAACCGCAAACTACCAGACTCTGGCTGATTCCAACCGTTCCCATCTGTGGAATATCGGTGTTAGTTATTCATGGGATACTGTTAAGGTTGAAGCCCTGTATCAGAAAACCCAGGACAAATCTGGTTACTTAGTCGATGAAGATGGTGATCCTATTTATGACACTTCATACTGGACTAAGAATGGTCACGACTATGAAATGGACTCTCTCCAGAAAGCTGATAGTTTGTCCCTTGACCAAGCATTGCTGGGTATTGAATGGAAAGTCGGTCCTGGTCGCCTGAATGCGTCTGTCCAGTGGCTGGGTGTTGAATCTGGTCATGGGAAAGGCAAATTGGATGAAGATGCCTGGAAAGTTGGTCTTGGTTACACCTACAACCTGTCCAAACGCACCAGCCTGTACGGTATCGTTTCCTATGTCGACTGGGGTGACGAAGCTGTTGGTGCCATCTTTGATGGCGTAGCTCAGGATTCTCAGACTGCTGTTCAGCTGGGTATCACCCACAAGTTCTAATTTGAGTTAAGAACTTATCCGGATTATGCCGTCAGGTTCGCCTGACGGCATAGCCGGAGACTCTGCGTGCACTGCGACGCTGACAGCAGTAAATGCGATTAAAGTTTTGGCAGGGGAATCCCTTTCCCCTGCCCTTTTTTATTGTCTGTCGGTGTTTCAAATCCGATCTATCTTTGGTTGACCATATTCCCGTTTCATGGCTTCTGTAGAAATGACCCATTGCTTGCCATATTTGCAGACCAGTCGAAAAAAAGGCATTAAGGAAAGGCAGGTCGGATAAAGGTTATAATTGCAAGATGGCAATGCAGGAAAAACAGAACAGTCAGACAGCAATCCAAGAAAAAATTGCCAATATCCACGTTGATTTCAGCAAAGACAACCATCTGCCTCGGTTGAATCCTGAAACTTTGAAAAAACTAGGCAAATCTGACAAGCCTGTCCTGCTGAAACATGACATCATTGAGAAAAACCGGAGAGAGCATCCTGACCTGTCAGAGGCCGATTACAAGTACATTATCGGTAAGTCCCTGTATGACCATGACAGTGTGCTTCCGGCAAACAAGAACAAAAGGTCGTATTTTAATTTTATCAGCCGGATTGGGGAAAACAAGAATACTGTCGTCCTGCTTGAAATGTCAGAAACAAAAAACAATTATGAAATCGTGAATCTGCATTTTCTGAAAGACAGACAGAGGAGACAGAAAGAAAAGAGGGCTGAAGAAATATATGGCGCGGGAGGACAGCCGACCCGTTAGGGAGTCCCTCCATGACAGTCCGGAGACTGGGTGGCAGGCTGATTTTCCACTCTTCGCGCCACATATTAGGTCGTAAAGTAACGACTTATTGTTATTATCGACAGGCTTTCATGGCCTGTCAATATTTCTTGCCACAGTTACAGCGTTGGATTTTCAGCCTTGCCTTTGACAGCTTTCTCACACAATAAGATGAACACCTATCACTGTCCCCTGCCCTTTTTATGACGCCTTCCATTTAATTGATCCAAGTCTCCGTTTTCAACCCTTCGACCCGATTGAATTCACGAATATTATGCGTAATCAGTGTACAGCCCATTGCCAGGGCATGCGCTGCAATCAACATATCCATACTGCCTATCGGCGTTCCTTTTTTCTCTAATGCTGCCCGCAGCAATCCATATTGCCGAGATGCCGCCTCATCAAATGGCAGTATTTTCAATGGCAGCAGAAAGGCATCAAGTGCTGTCATGTTCTTTTCCGGTTGTCTGCTCTTATGAACACCATACATCAACTCGGATACCGCTATTGATGAAATGCCGAGTTCACCAAAAACATACTTCCGGAACCGTTCTCCGACTTCTGGCGGATTGTTTTTGATAAGGTATATGCAGATGTTTGTATCCAGCATGGCTTTGATCATCAGAGCAACTCCCTTTCCTGAACAGGCGGTTGATTCCGTTCTGACATAAAATCATCAGAAAAGCCAGACAGCGAATTGATTAAGGTTTCCCACGGTTCATTCTCTGGAAAAAGGACAACTGCATTGCCAATACGTTTGATGAAAACCTGACTGCCGGAAAACCGGAATTCTTTTGGAAGCCTGACCGCCTGGCTTTGACCATTCTGAAAAAGTTTCGCAACATGCATCATCGTTCTCCTTTTTTGTATATATTGATAGTATATACTACCATACAACACATCAAATTTACCCAATTCAAACGATCGACTATTGAATAACATCTTTTCGACTTGCCCTCAAAAAGATTGACTACCTCTGTCAACCATTTTTCCAACAACACTTTCTGCTGTTTCCCCTCAAAAAAAATCTTTGAACCGTTTTTCTCCTGAAAAATCCTGAAAAATTCCAACAAACCCCTTTCCT
>CAVERB010000074.1:0-27166 GCA_963618105.1 Oxalobacter sp.
CTCGGTCTATGCCGGTTTCTTTGGAGAGGTTCATCACGCCATAGGCTTCCATCAGCCCGGCAATCAGGGACATGAATCCCTTGGATTCTGGTTGGGCAAAGGCTTTTGTGATGATGCCCTGGATGTCTTTTGACCGTGCCTTGGCAGCGGTCTGGATGGCTGGTTCTGGATTCATGCTGCTTTTTGTAAAAACCTTGCTTTCACTGGCTAACTGACTAATGTCCGCTAATAAACATTAGCAGACATTGGTTTTCTTATAACCTATTGTTTTTAAAGGATTTATGTTTGCAGCTTTATCCAGTCACTTATAAATTTCCGTATGATTGTCTTATAGACGATATGAGACTTTCTCCTTACTAGACAGACACTTATGGTTGTTATTTGGTACAATCATTATGTCCGCTAATGTTTATAGTCTCCTATTAAAAGTATTGTTCAACAGTGCTGTTGCCTTTTTTCCCTTGAAGGTATTCAAACGGTATCGTTGTTGTTTTTAAACCATGTTTCTTTACAGAAACTTTCTTTCATGGGATGACATCTGGAGACAGGTCTGGTCTGCTTGTTACTGTTTCTGATTTTTTCTGGAATTTGTAATAGCTATGTATCACTCAGACTTTGACTTGTTTATCTGGATAAGGGACTTCCTCGCATCACCGCATTTCTCTCAGGCAACCATAAGGATTTACGGCACTGGATTGAGGGTTTTCAGACGTTGGTGTACTGATTCAAATATCACGATGCCTGTTGAGGGGGATGTCGCACATTTCCGTTCATGGTTGCTTGAAAATTACCGTATCACCACTGCCCAGACTTATCTGGCAGCTGTAAAGACGTTTTTTTCCTGGTTGTACAAACGCCGCCTGTATGCCGATATTGCATCTAGTGTGCTTGGCGTTAAGGTGAATCATACTGTTGATGTGCGATCTCCTGAATGCCTGGGAAGCACATGCCTTGCTTAAGCAGCTTGCCAAGCAGGCAACGGGAAGAACCGGAACTCTGAAGGATATTCGGGACTATGCAATGATATTGCTGATGTTGACGTGCGGATTAAGGATATCTGAAGTAAGCTGGCTGGATGGGAAAGATCTGTATAAGTCCTCCGGGATATTTTGCCTGCTGGTGCATAGCAAGGGACAGGACGGCAATTCTGACACGGTCAATGTGCCGGATAATGTTGCTGCTGTGGTCTTGCGTTGGCTCGAACTGCAATCGCCTGACGGGACAGAACTGCCGATGTTCATGTCTCTGGGACCCAATAATACAGGCGGACGGCTTTGCCCAAGAACGATAAGCCAGATTGTCAAACGGGCATTACGCAATGCCGGTTTTGATTCTCCCCGGTTGACAGCGCATTCTTTAAGACATTCTGCTGTCACTCTGGCGCTGGGGGGGGGGGGGAGCGACTTTACAGGAAGCACAGTAGTTTGCCCGGCATAGCCGTATGGAGACTACCCAGATTTATGCACATAATCTGGAAATCCTCAGAAATCCTTGTTCACGGTTAGTGACGGATATGACGCTTGGAAAAGATGGTTTACCCCTCCCTGACCATCTCATTCTATGTCTCCCTGCCAATAAACAACAGGCTGCTCTGAAATTGTCTCCCTGAAAACCAGATTGATTTTATCGGGGATGACTGCGATACTGTATGTTTACGCCATGACCATGCTGGTCAATGATTTGAATCCTGTCATTTGGGACGGGTAATGTGTTTTTTTGAAGAAGGTGTGCAATGGCTGAAGCGATGCCTGGATTGATTTCTGTTACGATTATCACCGGTTTCCTGGGCGCAGGAAAGACGACTCTGTTGAACCGTATCCTGAAGGATAACGACCACAAGCAGAAAATCGCTGTCATTGAGAATGAGTTTGGCGAAGAAAATATTGACAGCAATATTCTGGTGCAGGACGATGCAGAGGAGATTGTCCAGATGAGCAATGGCTGTGTTTGCTGCACAGTGCGAGGCGATCTGGTGACAGTCCTGAACAATCTAGTTGCCAAGAAAGACAGCGGCGAGATTGCTTTTGACCGCGTTATCATTGAGACGACCGGATTGGCGAATCCCAGCCCTGTTGCACATACATTTTTCCTGGAAGATTCGGTAGCTGACCGTTATATGATTGATGGCATCATCACGTTAATGGATGGTGTTTTCGGAATGCATCAGCTGGATGAGTATGAGGAAGCCCGTCAACAGGTCGGCTTTGCAGACAAGATTCTGATTTCCAAGGTGGATATCGCTGACCCGGCTTTGGTGGATGCATTGGCTGACCGCATCCGTGATATGAATGCTCATGCTGCCATTTATAGAGTGGATTTTGGCAAGGTGGATATCAAGGCGGTTCTGGATCTGCAGGGATTCAACCTGAATGCCAATCTGGATATCGACCATGAGGATGAGCATGATCACGAATGTTGCTGCGGACATCACCACCATGACCATGACGGGGAATGCACTTGTGGTTGCGATCATCACCATGAACATGGTGATGAATGCCATTGCGGCCATCATCATGATCATGCAGGGGAAGGTGCCTGCGGCTGCGGACACCATCATCATCACCGTCATCATCTGGATGATATTGTCTCGTTTGTGTTCCGCAGTTTCCGTCCGTTTGATTCCGAAAAGCTCAATCTGTTTTTTGATGAGATGATTGGCAGGTTCGGTACCGATATGCTGCGCTATAAAGGGGTACTGAATGTGAAGGGAACAGATAATAAGGTTGTCTTCCAGGGTGTTCAGCAGTTGATGGGGTCTGACCTTGTTGAGAAATGGGAAAACGGTCCACGGGAAAGCAAGCTGGTTTTCATTGGCAAGAAACTGCCCAAGGATATGTTTCTGCAAGGTTTGGACCGCTGTCTGACGGACTGATTTTTTGTCTTTACAGAAAAAACAACTGTATTGGATAATCTACTTTCCATATTTCGGTAAGTAGTCTTCTGAAAATGGTGATGGCTGTATTCTCCCAGAAGGAATCTTGTTTCTTTTTTGGGGATTATCTTGCCATCTTGGGATGCCTTTCTTCAAAAAGTCTGCTAGAATCCGTCATCCGGCATTTTTCCGTCTGCTCAAGTTTCTGGCATGATTTCAAAAAAGGATAATCAGACGGGATGGAAACTGGAATGATGTTCAGTTTGCTATCAATTTTTTGAAGACCGATGAATCATGAAAAAAGCAACGACTAAAGCGAAAAAAGCACCTGCTCCTCTGACGGAAGAAGATATCCTGAAGATGAGTGATGACGATTATATGAATCAGGAACAGCTGGATTTCTTTAAGGCGCGCCTGTTGAAAATGGAGCAGGATTTGCTGAGAAACGCAGGACAGACGACTGAAAACCTGCGTGAAACGACTCTGGTGCCTGATCCGGCTGACCGTGCAACTATTGAAGAAGAGCACGCACTGGAACTGCGTACCCGTGACCGCGAGCGCAAGCTGCTGAAGAAGGTGAAGACTTCTATTGCCAGCATTGATGCCGGTGATTATGGTTGGTGCGTTGAAACCGGAGAACCGATTGGTGTTGCCCGCCTGCTTGCCCGTCCGACCGCTACGCTGTCACTGGAAGCACAGCAACGCCGGGAACTGAAACAGAAGCTGTACAATGATTGATTTTTGTTGCAATTATTCATCAAAGCGGAGGATTCTGTTCCTCCGCTTTTTCTTTTACAGAGTGATATTTGAAATAGACCAGAATAGCAACCCTATCATTATCAAGATTGACGAAGTGAAGAAACGTGATGAACAGACTTACTAACCGTACAGATCCTGAACGACAGCAAAGGATTACCAGCGTTTGCCGTCATTCCTTACAGTGAATACATTGCAATCTTTACGAACAAAGAAGAAGCATTGGTTCCAAATGAAGTCGTAGGCATGATGGTCAAACAGGACATGAGTCCAATCAAAGCATGGCGTGAATACTTAGGCTTCACCCAAGCTGAGATTGCAGCCAAGCTTGGCATCTCCCAAGCAGCATATGCCAAACAGGAAAATAGCAAACACCCCAGAGAAAGCACAAAGCAAAAAATCGCTAAAGCATTGGGAATAACATTCGAACAAATTGACTGCTGAATGACTGCCAGCCAGAAGAAACCTCATTTTCTGACAATGAACCCATCAATGCCCCGGTCGAGCATTTCTTCCCGTGCCGCAGATGCTGCTTCTTTGGAAGCAAACGGTCCCGCCATGAGTTTGTAAAGCCCGCCATTGGGAACGGTTTTCATTGCAGGATAGCTGCTGGACCAGAACCTGCTGTAACGGTTCAGGTGGGTTCTGGCGTTGTCGATGTCCTGATAGGCACCGAACTGAACGTAGTAGCCGCTGGCAACAGCAGCAGCTGTTACCGGCGCTGTGGTATGGGTATCGGAAGAGGTGGTTCCTTGGGTCTTCCCAATCTTGAAAGCGGATATCGGTTTGGTGCTGGCAGTACCGGTATATGGCGTGGTGGAACCATTCCGGATGCGCTCGATTTCGTCAGGCAGCAACAGTTCCACTTCTACCCGTCCGCTGCCTTTATTGACATAACCCAGTTTATAGGCCGCCGTATAGGTCAAGTCAATGAGACGACCGCTCAGAAACGGTCCCCGGTCATTGACCCTGACGATGACTTGTTTCCCATTTTCAAGACTGGTAACACGGGCATAGCTTGGAATGGGCAGAGTTGGATGGGCGGCGGTCATGCCGAACATGTCATAGGTTTCACCAGATGATGTTTTCAGTCCATGGAATTTCTTGCCATACCAGCTGCCGATGCCTTGCTGCTTGTAATAGTTGAGGGATGTCATTGGCGTGTAGGTGGTCCCCATGACGGTATAGGGTTTGCTGGTACCGCTCGCTATCTTCTCAACTTTTGGCTCTGCATCGGGTACCTGGTCAAGGTTGGGGGGAATATTGGTGCCCGGCCCATCATCCAGATAGTAGCCTCCGCCTTTTTTCTTGGGAGAGGTACTGCAGCCAGACAGGATAAGGCCGCCACAGCAGACAGCAAGCACTGCTACTATGATGCCATTATGTTTACGGATGCCCTGCATACCATCTCCTTCTTGCTTTCATCTCACATCAAGTCTGTACAAGGTTCCGATGTCTGTGGATACTCATCAGGATTCCCGTACCAAGTCCCAGCGTGACCATGGCTGTACCGCCATAACTCATGAACGGCAGAGGCACACCGACAACAGGCAGGATACCACTGACCATGCCCATATTCACAAAGGCATACATGAAGAACATCATGGTAATCGCACCTGCCAGCAAACGTGAAAAGACAGTAGAAGCCCTGAGCGTGATGATGAGTCCCCGTGCAATGAGCAGCAGATACAGAATGAGCAGGACGATATTGCCAATCAGCCCGAATTCTTCACCGAAAACAGCAAAAATGAAGTCTGTAGTCCTTTCCGGAATGAAATTGAGATACCCTTGTGTCCCCTGCATCCAGCCTTTGCCGGTAATGCCGCCCGAACCAATGGCAATGACAGACTGGATGATATGGAAGCCTTTACCCAATGGGTCGGAAGAGGGATCGATGAGCATCAGCACCCGATGACGCTGATAGTCATGCAGCAGCATCCAAATGAATGGCAGTGATGCGGCAAAGCAGCCGAACATGATGAGGATGGCTTTCCATGCCAGTCCTGCCAGGAAGATGACGTAAAAGCCTGTTGCTGCAACGAGAAGAGCCGTTCCGAGGTCAGGCTGTTTCATAATGAGTGCTGCCGGTATCGCAAGGATGATGAATGCCTTGAGGTATTCCCGCCAGGTGATTTTGCCGTCTTTGTTCTGGAAATACCATGCCAGCATCAACGGCAAGGCAATTTTCATGATTTCAGAGGGCTGGATAACAATGCCGATATTGATCCAGCGGCGGGCGCCTTTCCGGACAAGCCCAAACATTGCCACGGCAATCAATAGGGCAATGCCAACGGTATAGATCGGAACAGCGAACCGCATCAACCGCTGCGGCGGGATGCTAGCGGCAATCCACATGATGACAAAGCAGATGATGATGTTACGAAGTTGGTCTTCAACTCTGCCAGGAAAATCAATCCCTGCGGAATACAGGGTAATGATGCCGACAGACATGATAAGGAAGACGATGAGTGCCAACGGTCCATCAAAGGTGCTGCCCAGTTTTTTTATCCGTGTCAGGAAAGAATGATTGAAGGTGTTATCCATGGATGCCTCTTATTTTTCCTGTTTCTTTTCTTCTTTTGGCGCAGGTGTTGGTGCCGGTGCCTGCTGTGGCCGATCGTCACCCGGCGAATCAGATGGCGCATTGTCGTCTTCTGCCGCTTTCTTGCCTTTTTCTTTACCAGCAGCAGGATCACTGCTTACACTGACATTCCCGTCCGTTTTACCAGACATGAAATAATCCAGCGCCCGTTTGGCAATCGGTGCAGCGGCATCTGCACCAAACCCGGCATTTTCAACAATGACGGCGACAGCAATTCGGGGTTTATCTGCTGGCGCAAAAGCGATATAAAGTGCGTGGTCACGTTTGAATTCAGACAGGTAATAGGATTTGTAAGATTTGTCCTGGGCAACGGTGAAGACCTGCGCAGTACCGGTCTTACCGCCATTCGAATAGCGGGTGCCACCAAATATTTTCCTTGCCGTTCCCCAACCGGCAACACCGACCATCGCCCGTTTGATGAAATCGAAATTTGCCTGTTTCATATGATCCAGGCGAACTGTCTCTGTCGTGATAGGGGTGCGTTCATGAGTGACAGGATCCTCGATTTCTTTCACAAGGTGCGGACGCGCCGCGACACCATTATTGGAGAGCAATGCAGTGGCAAACGCCATCTGGACCGGCGTGAATGTATTGTACCCTTGCCCAATGCCCAGTGAGATGGTTTCGCCTGAATACCATTCCTGCTGTTTTTCTGATTTATAGGCTTTACGTTTCCATTCTTTGGATGGCAGCACGCCCTTCCGTTCTCCCTGCAGGTCAATACCGGTTTTCTGGCCAAAACCAAACTGCTTCATAAAGTCATGGATTGTATCAACGCCCATGTCCCTTGCCAGGATGTAGTAATAGGTATCGCAGGAAACCACGATCGATGTGAACATATTGACGTAACCATGACCGTTCTTGGCATCATCGCGGAATTTGTGATCGCCATACTGGAAATAGCCAGGGTCGCTGATACCTTGTTCCGGTGTGCGGTATTTGAGTTCCAATGCGCCCATCGCCATGAAGGGTTTATAGGTAGAGCCAGGCGGATAGGCGCCTTTGATCGGTCGGTTCAGAAGAGGCTTGTTCGGAGAATTATTGAGCGCTTCCCAATTCTGATGGTCAATACCTTCTACAAAAAGATTCGGGTCAAATGTCGGCTTGGAAACATATGCAAGCACTTCCCCAGTATCCGGTTCCAGTGCAACCAATGCGCCTCTCCGATTACTAAATGCCTGTTCTACGGTTTTCTGAAGACCGATATCAATGGAAAGGACGATATTGCTGCCCGGAACTGTCGGACGGCTTTCCAACAGACGAACTGCCCTGCCGCTGGCGGAGACTTCCATCTTTTCATAGCCTGTAATGCCATGCAGGATTTTTTCATAGCTCTTTTCGATACCTTCCTTGCCATAATGGGTGGTACCGATATAGTTCTGCGCTTCTTCTTCATCCAGGTTGTCAATATCGTGCTGGCTCATACGGCTGATGTAGCCGATCGCATGAGAAGCAACCGCGCCCATCGGGTACTGACGGAACGTTCTTGCCTGAACCTCAACACCAGGGAAACGGAAACGCTGGACGATAAAACGGGCAACTTCTTGATCAGACAGTTTGGCTTTCAGGATGATGCTATCGTAACGCTTGGCTTCTTCCATCCGGCGTTTGAAGCGTTTACGGTCAAGGTCAGAGATATCAATGAAAGTTGCCAGTTTGTTGATGACTTCTTCGAGTTTTCCTTCAATTTTGGCAGGTGTAATTTCAAGGGTATAAGCAGAATAGTTGCTTGCAAGGACAACCCCATTACGGTCAAGGATGAGACCCCGCTCAGGCATGGTCGGCACAATGGTGACACGATTATCTTCTGCCTTTGCGGCATATCTGTCATAGCGGATAACCTGCAGCCAGACAAAGCGCATCAACAGGATCAGGAAGCAGATGAGCACAAAAATGCCCAGCGCAACAATTCTGTTACGGAACTGGTGTATGTCTTTGTCGTTATCGCCTAGATTCGCCATTCTGCCTCTTCTTGTGTTGAGACCTAAATCTGATTATCCGCTTTCTCTGCCCTGCGCTGCGGCCATGCCAGCAACCAGTATGCCAATGGCCAGATACATGCGCCAATGACACAGTCCAGCATCCAGAACCAGCCTGCCGTTTCGCTCCCTGCCAAAAACTGTATCGCTGTTCCAACGCCATGCGAAATGAAAAGCAACAGCAGGATATACCAGACTTGCCAGCTCCATGAGAACCAAAGTATCCGCTTATGCAGTGTAATGGCAAAGTAGGTCATCAGGGTATAGGCAAGCGCTGTTTCTCCTAAGAGTGTCGCATTATTGACATCCATCAACAGTCCCAAGCAGAAAGCAAAGCCGATACCGACCCTGCGATGCTGATGGATGTTCCAGAACAGGAGGGTGATTGCCAAAAAATCAGGAATACCGCTTGCCTTTCCCCATGGAATGAGGTTGAGCATGAAAGCAATAAACAGGCTGAAGATGATGAATCCCCAGCCTGTTGGATAAAGGATCTCTTCTTGTGCCTTGCTGAATCCGCTCATGCGCCCCCCTCTTGCTTCTGGGACAATTCACCTTTCTTTTTCTTGGTTTCCATGGGTGGTCTGGCAGGATAGGCATCAATGTCTGTTAACATGATGAGCACATGTTTCTGGTGGTTGATGCTGCCCAATGGCGTACAGAGAACTTTACCTTCCACTTCTGATGAGGCTGGAATAATCTTTGAAATGACAGCAACAGCAGTGCCTGCCGGATAGACACCATCAATACCGGAAGTGGTTAGCTTGTCCCCTTCCTGGATGTCTGTTGTTGCTGATACAAAACGGAGTTCCAAAAGACCGGACTGCCCGTCGCCAAAAGCAACCGTCCGTTCTCCTGTCCGGGTATTGATGACAGGAATCGCCTGCGACCTGTCTGTCAGCAGTGTCACTTCACTCGTCGCAAGCCAGACATTGGAAACCTGTCCAACAACGCCATTTTCATCAATAACCGCCTGACCGACAGCAACGCCATCACTGGAACCACGGTTGACAACGATTTTATTGATGAAGTGGCTATGGATATCATAGAGGATTTCTCCGGCAAGTGTTGGAACAGTGGTACGCCGTTTGAGTCCCAACAATTCCCTCAACTGGGCATTTTCCTGTTCCAGCAATGCCGTTTTCTGAAGAACAGGCGCATCATGCAGTACTTTTTCATGCAATGCGTCGATTTCTTCCTGCATATCGTCCCCTGTACGGAACAGGTCTTCAACAGCATCTAAAAAATCAGCCGGAATGATTGCAACGCGCTGGAACGGGTAGAGGACGGTGTTAATGACTGAGCGGACATTGCCCAACACTTTGAAACGGGCATCGCCAAGCATAAGGACAAACGCTATCACCACAAAGACGATGAGCCTTACCCTTGCTGATATTCCCTGCTTGAAAAGCGGCGATGGTTCGTTCTGCATGCCTGTCCAAAGGAAGCAGGTTCCCTGAGAGATGCCTGCTTCTTGTCTTTTATTCGTAAGAGAAAACGTTCTCGTACTGGTCAAGATGTTCCAATGCGACACCGCAGCCGCGGACGACACAGGTCAACGGATCTTCTGCTGTCAGGACAGGCAGACCGGTTTCTTCCATAAGAAGACGGTCAAGGTCATGCAGGAGCGCGCCTCCTCCTGTCAGCATCAGGCCTTTTTCTGCAATGTCGGCTCCCAGCTCAGGCGGAACCTGTTCCAAAGCCATCTTGACAGCTGCAACGATACGGGTCAGCGGATCATTGAGCGCTTCACGGATTTCGTTGCTGGTGATGGTAAAGGAGCGAGGGATCCCTTCAGAAAGGTTACGCCCCTTGACTTCCATTTCACGGACTTCTGTTGCCGGATAGGCAGAACCAATGGTTTTCTTGACCATTTCCGCCGTCTGTTCACCAATCAGCATGCCATAGTTACGTCGGATATAGTTGACGATCGCTTCATCGAAACGGTCACCGCCAACACGGATAGACCCTTTGTAAACCATGCCTCCCAGAGAGATGATACCGACTTCTGTGGTACCACCGCCGATGTCAATGATCATGGAGCCTGTTGCATCGGAAACAGGAAGACCAGCACCGATTGCCGCCGCCATCGGTTCTTCAATAAGGTAAACTTTGGAGGCACCGGCACCCAATGCCGATTCACGGATGGCTCTGCGTTCAACTTGTGTGGAGCCACACGGCACACAGATGATGATACGCGGGAATGGACGGAAGAACCGGGAATTATGAACCATACGGATGAACTGTTTGAGCATCTGTTCAGTCACCGTGAAATCCGCAATAACGCCGTCTTTCATCGGGCGGATGGCTTCCATGTTGCCAGGAACCTTGCCCAACATCTGTTTTGCTTGCTGACCCACCGCTTGGATGCTTTTCTTGCCACCCGGTCCGTCATAACGGACGGCAACAACGGATGGTTCATCCAGCACAATACCGGAATTCCTGGCGTAAATCAGTGTGTTGGCTGTACCGAGGTCGATAGCCAGATCATTCGAAAAGAAACTGCGTAAAAAACCAAACATGATTGTTCTGTAATATCAAAAAAAATGCCCTTCAGACGGCGGTATCCTTAAAAACCGTCCACAGATAGCCTACAGGAAATAGTTATAGGCTTGCAGATATGTAAATCCCTGTTATTCTACCTTATAATTTTATGGATATATATCAGCTGAACCGCATTTTGATGCGTTTCAATCCCAATATTTTGGAATTTAGGAATTACCTGACTTATGACTCTTGATCTCTCTGATGTGGACCGCATCGCCAAGCTGGCACAGCTTGACGTTTCTGACACACAGATACAGAAAACCGCTGAGCAGCTGAACCGGATTCTGGATCTGGTTGAACAGCTGCGTTCTGCCGATACTGCAGGTGTTGAACCACTTGCCCATCCGATTTCCGCCTTTGAGGATGATGTTGCTCTCCGTTTACGCCCTGACAGGGTGACTGAAGAAGATCACCGTACAGAATACCAGGCACCTGCGCCTGCTGTTGAAGACGGGCTTTTCCTCGTTCCAAAGGTTATTGAATAAACAGGTTGATGCTTTTTATGCATCTTCCTTTCATCCGGTTATTTTTGCAACTATTCAATCCATGCATACCAAAACAATTTCGGAATTGTCTGACCTGTTGCAGACAAAGCAGGTTTCGGCCACTGAGCTGGCCAGCCTATTTTTGGAACGCATCAATGCCAGCGAACTCAATGCGTTCCTGCACGTTGATGAAGCCTTGACCCTGAAGCAGGCTTCTGAAGCTGATGACAAGATTGCCAGAGGGAATGCACACCCATTGACCGGAGTGCCGATTGCCCATAAGGATATTTTCGTCACCAGGGACTGGCGTACCACAGCTGGTTCCAGGATGCTTGCCAATTATGTAAGTCCTTTCGATGCAACCGTTGTTGAAAAACTGAAAGCGGTTGGCATGGTGCATCTCGGCAAGCTGAATTGTGATGAATTTGCAATGGGTTCCGCCAACGAAAATTCTGCTTTCGGTGCTGTCAAAAATCCATGGGATACCCAGGCAGTACCTGGCGGTTCTTCCGGCGGTTCTGCAGCAGCTGTCGCTGCCCGTTTAACGCCGGCTGCCACAGCAACCGATACCGGCGGTTCCATCCGCCAGCCTTCTTCTTTCTGCGGTGTGACCGGTATCAAGCCGACTTACGGACGTGTTTCCCGTTTCGGTATGATTGCCTACGCTTCTTCCCTGGACCAAGGGGGTGTGATTGCACAGACTGCCAAAGACTGCGCCCTGCTAATGGGTGAGATTGCTGGTTTTGACCCTAAGGATTCCACCAGCATGGACCGCCCTGTTGATGACTATATCAGCGGTTTGGATAAACCTTTGGCAGGTCTCCGCATCGGTCTGCCCAAAGAACATTTCGGTCAAGGGCTTGCCGCTGAAGTCGAGCAGCCTATTCGCGAGGCTTTGAAAGTCTTTGAAAAACTGGGCGCGGAACTGATTGATATTTCCCTGAAAAACACGAATCTGTGCATTCCTGCCTATTATGTTATTGCCCCCGCTGAAGCTTCTTCGAATCTGAGCCGTTATGATGGTGTGCGTTACGGTTACCGCGCGGATCAATATACCGATTTACAGGATATGTATCGCAAATCCCGTTCCCAAGGATTTGGTGATGAAGTACAGCGCCGCATTCTGGTCGGCACTTATGTCCTCAGCCATGGTTACTACGATGCTTATTACATCCAGGCACAGCGTGTCCGCCGTCTGATTGCCAACGATTACAAAGATGCTTTCAAACAATGTGACATCATCATGGGACCTGTTGCACCGACCGTTGCCTGGAACCTGGGGGACCAAGTGGATGATCCTGTCGCCAATTATCTGGGGGATATCTTTACCATCTCCACCAATCTGGCTGGTCTGCCTGGTATGTCCATCCCTTGTGGTTTCGGGCAAGGGGACCATGCAAAACGTCCTGTCGGATTGCAGCTGACCGGCAGCTGGTTCTCTGAAGCAAAGCTTCTGAACGCAGCCCATCGGTTCCAGCAAGTGACAGACTGGCATCTGAAAGCGCCTGAATAAAGATTTTTGCAGTGGTCAGGGACCACCGCCTTGATAGAGGAAATATTATGCAGTGGGAAGTAGTTATCGGTCTTGAAACACATGTGCAGCTTTCGACCGTCTCCAAGATTTTCAGTGGTGCATCCACCCATTTTGGCGCTGAACCGAATACCCAGGCTTGTCCTGTTGACCTGGCTTTGCCTGGCGTCCTGCCAGTCATGAACCGTGGCGCTGTCGAGAAGGCTATCCAGTTCGGTCTTGCCATTGGCGCAGAAGTCGCCCATCTGTCGGTTTTCGCCCGTAAGAATTATTTTTATCCTGACCTGCCCAAGGGTTATCAAATCAGCCAGTTTGAGAAACCGGTCGTTATCGGCGGGACATTGGACTGCCTGGTTGAACCCAAGGGACGGGATCCTTATACAAAAACCATTCGCTTGACCAGGGCTCATTTGGAAGAAGATGCCGGAAAATCCATCCATGACCAGTTCTCCGGGCAGACAGGGATTGATCTGAACCGCGCGGGAACGCCTCTGCTGGAAATCGTGACAGAACCGGATATGCGCAGCGCAGCCGAAGCGGTTGCCTATGCAAAAGCATTGCATTCTTTGGTGGTTTGGCTGGGTATGTCTGATGGCAATATGCAGGAAGGTTCTTTCCGCTGTGACGCAAATGTGTCTGTTCGTCCTGCGGGATCTGATGTGTTGGGTACTCGCTGTGAGGTGAAGAATCTGAATTCTTTCCGTCATCTGGAAGATGCTATCAATTATGAAGTGGCTCGTCAGATTGAACTGATTGAAAGCGGCGGTAAGGTGGTACAGGCAACCCGTTTGTATGATCCGGACAAGCACGAAACCCGTGAAATGCGTACGAAGGAGGATTCGGATGACTACCGTTATTTCCCGGACCCAGACCTGCCGCCATTGGTGATTGATCCTGAATGGATTGAACAGGTAAAGGCTGCCATGCCTGAACTGCCAAGTGCCATGAAAACCCGTTTTGTCGCAGAATATGGTTTACCGGAATATGATGCGACGGTACTGACTTCTTCCAAGGCAATGGCTGCCTACTTTGAGAAACTGGTCGCCTTGACCGGCAAACCGCTGGCAAAACAGAGTGCCAACTGGATGATGGGTGATGTTTCTTCTGCTATGAATCGTGAAGGTATTGACATCGACAATGTGCCTGTTTCTGCAGAACAGTTATCCCTGCTAATGAAACGCATTGCTGACAATACCATTTCAAACAAGATTGCCAAAGAAGTGTTCAATGTCATGTGGGAGAACAGACCGGAGGATGCGAATGCCGTTGACCGCATCATTGATGAAAAGGGATTGAAGCAGATTTCCGATACTGGTGCCATTGAAAAAATCATTGATGACGTGCTGGCGAATAACCAGAAATCTGTCGATGAATTCCGTGCCGGCAAAGTAAAGGCTTTCAATGCATTGATCGGTCAGGTGATGAAGGCAACCCGTGGAAAAGCCAACCCAGGTCAAGTCAATCAGTTGCTAAAACAGAAGCTTGGCACCTGATATACGAGATGTCAGAATAAGATGGCCCGCTATCATCAATCAGATCAGATAGCGGTTTTTTCTTTGGAAAAAAACGGCAACTGTTATCAGTGGGGCAACCCTGTTATCCGGCTGCCTGGTTTGACACCATGTCTTGAGAACCATTTCGTGTTCATTTCAAGCGCATAGCGTATCCAGTTCTTGCTGCAATGGCTGGTGGTGGTTCTTGGTTTCATTTCCTCAATATTGACGACCTTGCCATTGACATCAATGAAAGCGACAGCAAGCGGGATATAGGTGTCTTTCATCCACATACAGGTTTTGGCCGGGCCCTTGAAGTCAAAGAGCATACCACTGTCAGCTGGCAGGGACTTGCGGTACATCAGTCCCCTTTCGTGTTCAGCTTCCGTTGATGCCACTTCAACCTTGATGGATTTTCCGCCTGCTTTCAGGGTTGTGACCCGCATCGGCATGGTTTTCTGGCTGGATGTCGTCTGCTTCTTGGCAATTTTTTTATGACTGGCTGCAGAAGTAGCTTTCGCTGCTGATTTCGTATTGCCCGTCTTTGAAGCATTCTTCTGGTTGGATGCTTTTGTTACTGTTCCAGTTTTTGTGGTGTTGTTCTGCTTTGCCGGTGTAACCGTCTTATTCTTGGCGGATGCCACGCTGTTTTTAGCAGCCGCCGCTTTCTTTTCTGCTGAACTGGATTTGGCAGCAACGACTGGTTTCGCCGCAGTCTTGGAAACGTTAGCTTTGGTTTTAACCGTTGTTTTGGCAAGGGCTGCTGTCTTGGCGGGTACCGCCGCAAATGGCACTGCCATCAAAATCAATGCCATCGACAGGGAACTGAAGCTAAAGCATCTGGACACGTTCTTCTCCTTAGACATTAATCGAGGATTTTGTTTCATTTTACTATATGCAATCCGATACGGCTCATCCTGTTTCCACCATCCAATATTCATTTTCCTTTCAGAATAGGATTGCCGATATAATAGTTTTTCAACCAGCTTTTAAGGATTACAGATGGAGAAACCATTGATTCATTTTGTGCATGGCAAGGAAAGCGGACCTTGGGGAACCAAGATACGGTCCTTGGCCGATATTGCTAAAAACATGGGCTATGATGTGGAAAGTCTTGATTATTCAAGTACTTTTGATCCTGCAAAACGTGTCAGAATGCTGGTTGAGTCTTGTCAGGAACGTCCGCCAAGCTTGTTGGCCGGATCAAGTATGGGCGGTTGGGTTGCCTTGGATGCCAGCGCTGATTTGATGGCTATGGAAGGACAATGCCTGAAAGGATTGTTCCTGATGGCACCTGCCATTGATATCCCCGGTTATCCTTATTACCGTATCGGTTGTCCGGGCAATGCCATTGATATTGTCCACGGCTGGCATGACAGCCTGATTCCCTATTCCAATGCAGTGAGGTTCGCTCACGACCACGGTTGTTCCCTGCATCTTGTTGATGATGAACATCGCCTGAAAAACCGGCTTGACCAACTGGGACAGCTGTTCAGGGATTTTCTGGTTCGTATGGGTTGATGAATCTGTGATTGTTTGATCGCCTGTCATGCATGATATCTGGAATCCGTGGCACGGCTGCACCAAAATCAGTGAAGGGTGCAGGAACTGCTATATGTATTTCCTGGACCGTAAACGGGGACTGAATCCCAACAAGGTTTTCCGGACTGGTGCAGGATTCACTTATCCTTTGCAGAAACGACGCAACGGACAGTATGTTGTACAGTCAGGGGAAATGCTGCGCGTCTGTATGACTTCTGATTTTTTCATCGAAGAAGCCGACCCGTGGCGGGAAGAGGCTTGGCGGATTATTTCGATGCGTCCTGATGTGTCGTTTTACCTGCTGACAAAACGGCCTGAACGGGTTGCTGACTGCCTGCCCAATCATTGGGGCGAAGGTTGGGACAATGTTTTTTTCAATGTGACCTGTGAGAATCAGCGGCGGACAGATGAGCGGCTTCCGCTCCTGCTTTCACTGCCATTCAAGCATAAAGGTTTTATGGCTGCTCCTATGCTGGGACCTGTCGATGCTTCCCGTTATCTCGCTTCTGGACAGATTGAGCGGGTGCTTTGTGGCGGTGAGAATTATGATGGTGCCCATCCCTGTCATTATGACTGGGTATTGGACCTGTCCCGTCAATGCCGTGAACAGGGTGTCACATTCTGTTTCATTGAGACAGGGACAAAGTTTGTGAAAGATGGAAAGACCTATACCCTCCCTGATAAACGCTTGCAGAGTGTGATGGCATTCAAATCAGAGGCTTCTTACCAAGGCAAGCCGATCCGCTTTCATTTGCATGATGATTTTGGATTGCCAATCCCTGATGAACTGCTTTACCGTCCCGGATACCGCAAATGCTGTATGACTTGCGCCAGCCGGATGGTCTGCAATGGCTGCAGTGACTGCGGTCTCTGCGGACTTGATTGAGTTATTCAATGGATTCAGGGGAAAAACATACCGGTTTTCCTCTGGAAGAGAACGGATCTAGAACCCCTCGTCCCGTTTCAGGGTGTCTTTCCCGGATTCCTCTGTTTCGTCATCTTCTTCCACATCGGAACGCATTGCCATCCGTTCAATCAAGGTCTTGGGACCGGTCTGTTGGGGAATTGGCCGAGATGTCATATAGAAAACACCGATGATTGTCAGGATGCAGATTGCCCAGACTGTGATAAGGTCGCCAACCGAGGGTTCAATGCCATTTGGCGAGGGCAGGAAGGTCATTGCCGCGGAATGCAGGCAGAAATAGCCCGGAAAAAGTCCCACGATAATACCAAGAAAATGGGAGACAAACCGACGGGAACCTTTCCGCTGATTATAGACATAGACCCGCCACCAGGCAATGAGCCATACCAGAGCAGACAGGATGAGAATCGCAATAATCATATCGTCTCTTTCCCTTTTACCGATGCAATGCTTGACCAAAAGCAGGTGACAATCTTATAGCTTTTATGAACATGGGTAAATATGCAATTTTTCGCAGAAATGAGATGGATGAGTGCCACAGGCAATCTGCCATCCTGATGGCAGGTTCTCTATCCATCTGACCGGAAAAATGCCGGTGCCTGACTAGCTGTCTGCAAACAGAAAGCCCGCTGGGAAGGCATGTTCCCCCCAACGGGTCATCTGAATGGTCAGGAAAGAATCAGAACTTGACTTTGTCTGGATGCAGGCACATGCCTCCGCAGTCTGTCAGTGCATCAATGGCGGCGGTATCTTCCGCGCTCAGTGCAAAGTCAAAGACGTTGATATTCTGCAGAATGCGTGCTGGCGTAACGGACTTGACTAATGGCAGTAGCCCTTTGTCCAAAACCCAACGCAGGCAGATTTGGGCAGGTGTCCGTTTATGCCGTTCGGCAATGTCCATGATGGTCGGGTTGGTCAGTGCGTCACCGCGGCCCAATGGACTCCATGCCTCGACCAGAATGTCTTTCTGCTTGCAGTATTCGACTGCTTCAACCTGCTGATAGCCAGGATGCACTTCAATCTGGTTGACCGCAGGCACCACATCACATTTATCCAGCAAAGGTTCCAGGTGGTGTGGCATGAAATTGCTGACGCCGATTGCCCGGATTTTGCCATCTTTATAGAGCTGTTCCATTGCACGCCAGGTGTCATAGTTGATCTGCTGCCAGGAATCTGGAAACTGTGTCTGAATGGCTGGCCAGTGAATCAGGTACAAGTCCAGATAATCCATCTGAAGATTCTGCATGGTACGTTCAAATGCACGGAAAACGTTGTCGTAACCGCGTTTGGTATTCCACAGCTTGCTGGTTACAAAAATTTTGTCCCGGGAAACACTACTTTCACGGATAGCTTTGCCAACGCTTTCTTCATTGCGGTAAGCTGCTGCGGTATCAATATGCGTGTATCCCGCCTGGGTGATTGCATATTGGATTGCCTCAACACCGGATACGTCGTTTGGGGTTTCCCAGGTTCCAAAACCGATCACTGGTATTTCAACCCCGTTGTTCAGTTTATATGTCTGCATTTTCTGTCCTTGCTAGATAAGCCATTGCTGGCATGGGTTGTCATGCTTGAAGCATCATGGGATTTTACCTGAAAACAGGTCTCATTTCTGCTGGCCGGAGACAATCAAGCCATCATCAGGATGCTGTTATCCATTGGACTGGAACCTTTCCTGTATCTGACCGTTAAGGGATAGGACTATGGTTTCTGTCCATTTTCCATTGTTTTTGTCTGTTCCCGCACTATTTCATCCATGCGTTCTGACCGGGAAAGGCACTCCCTGGCATTCTGGTTGCCAAGTTCTGCAGCTTTGCGCCACAGTTCAACGGCATACTGTCTGTCTTTCTTGACGCCTTGCCCGTTGTAGTACATGAGTCCCAACAGGTACATGGCATCATCCCCCTGACCAATGACTTGATGGAAAAGTTCTGCGGCTTTCTTATCGTTCTTGACAACACCTTGCCCGTTCCGATAGCAGCAGCCAAGATTGAAGATGGCAACAGGGTGTTTTTGTGCAACGGATTTTCTGAACCAGGCAACGGCGGTCTTATAGTCCTGTTCAACCCCTTCTCCATCCCGGTAAAGCATTCCGAGACAGCACTGGGACGCAGCATGTCCTTTTTCTGCCGCTTCCTGCCACCAACTGACTGCCTTGCGGATATTCCTGGGGATTCCTCTGCCATTGTAATTTGCCATGGCAAGTTCATAGCAGGCAGCGACCTGCCCCTGCCCTGCCGCCTGTGTCCAGAGATCGATTGGATTTTCCTGCCCGATGATGCCAGTGGTATCTATCAGGATACCAAGACGGTATTGGGCATCGGCATCTTTCTGTTCTGCTGCCTTGCGATACCAGGACATTGCCTGATCAAGATCCTTTTTCAGTCCTTCACCATGTTCGTATGCCCAACCGACATAATACTGGGCACGGGCATGTCCCTGCTCCGCTGCTTTCAAGTACCAATGGGTGGCCTTTTTATGGTCAATGCTGACACCAATTCCCTGGTCATATGCCATACCAAGGCTGAATTGGGCATCAACCCTGCCTTGTCTTGCGGCTTTCCGTGTCCAGACAGCTGCTCGGGTATGGTTCTGAGGCACGCCATAGCCATGAGCATAGGCAATCGCTATGCTGAACTGGGCGATAGGATAGCCGCGTTTGGCTGCCAGCTTGAACCAGCGGACAGCTTCTTTCTGGTCTATGGGAACACCATCGCCGTTATAGTAGGTCCGCCCAATGCAATACTGGGCCCTGACATCATCGTTTTCAGCTGCCTTTAACCACCAGTCCCGGGCTTTAACAACGCTGCGCGCCACGCCATCGCCATTCATATAAGCCAGTCCCAGATAAAACTGTGCAGCAGGATGGTCCTGTTCTGCTGCACGCCGCCACCAGTCAGCAGCAGCTTTCTCGTCTTTTTCCATGATGATGCCATCTGCAGCAGCCGTTCCCAGGAAGAAAAGTGCGCCGGCATGGTTCTGGTCTGCGGCTTTCCGATACCATTCAATGGCTTTGGGAATATTCCGTGGCACTCCTTCTCCCAAAGAATAGGCAACACCAAGATTATATTGGGCACCGGCATGTCCTTGTCCCGCCGCGCGACGGTACCATTCCGCTGCTGTTAGCGGGTCTTTGTTGACGCCTCGTCCCTCATCATATGCTAGGCCAAGACTGTACTGGGCATCCGGATCTCCTTGATCCGCCGCCATACGGTACCAATAGGATGACTGGGAAGGATCTGGATCAACCCCTGCCCCTTCTTCAAAAGCAACGCCCAGATAATACTGGGCAGAGACATGACCTTCTCCAGCAGCAAGCATCCACCAGTGGGCAGCCTGTTTTTCATCCTTTGGCACACCGATGCCAAAATTCAGGGCAGCCCCAAGACGAAACTGGGCTTCTGTATTCCCCTGCTCTGCAGCTTTGCGCCACCAATAAACCGCTGTGCCCGCATTCCTGGCAATGTCACCAACACCCTGGAAATAGATTTCTCCCAACGCAGCCTGTGCAGCAGGGAAACCGTTTTCTGCCGCAAGTCTGTACCAATAAACGGCTGTAGAAACGCTACGGGAAACGCCCTTC
Source organism: Oxalobacter sp. (assembly GCA_963618105.1). Taxonomy (GTDB): domain Bacteria; phylum Pseudomonadota; class Gammaproteobacteria; order Burkholderiales; family Burkholderiaceae_D; genus Oxalobacter. Next base: position 20,313 of record CAVERB010000074.1, read on the forward strand.
CCATTGATGAATGCACAGCCCAGGTTGTACCGTGAGATGTCATCACCCTGACTGGCGGCTTTCTGGTACCAATAGGCGGAAAGTTCAAGGTTTTTCTGACACCCTCTACCTTCCTGATAAGCAACGCCCAGGCGGAATTGGGCATCCCGATGTCCTTGGTCTGCGGCAACCAGCCAGAAACGGACAGCTTGTTCCTCATCCCGTTCAATCCCGATGCCATCCTGGCAGCGCATGGCAAGGTGGTACAGGGCATCCGGTTCTTCCAGTACCGCAGCTTTTTGCCACAGTTCGATGGCCTGTGGAATATCCTGTGGAATACCTTCCCCTTTGAAATAGGCTTCACCTAAACGGCTCCAGGCAGGCACGTAATCTTGTGCAGCTGCTTTCTGCAGCCAGGCAATGCCTTCATCAATATCGAGCACCATACCTTTTCCTGCCAGGCAAAGCAGCGACAACGCATATTGCGCCGGCGCATAGTCCTGTTCAGCTGCCAGCAGGAACCAGTCTGCCGCCGTTTCCATATCTTCAGGCACGCCATTTCCATCACGGTACATCACGCCCAGGTTGTACTGCGAGATGATGAATCCCTGAAAGGCTGTGGTTTTCCACCAGTTGATGGCATGGTCTTTGTCTGTATTGATTGGCATATCCGTTCTTTTCCTGAAACGTTTATTCTGCGGGTTATCGTTCCTTGAAACAAGTCTCCAATGCACCTGGCTCAGGATTTCAATAGTTTTTCGGGGGGATTTAAAACGATCTATTTGTGTATACTGTGCCATCCCCATTTGATGACAGCCTGATACGATGCATCCTGAAGCTGACATTGTTCCTGATTCCTCTCGCGGCAGTCCTTCCGCATGGGCACTGATGCCATTTGCCGTATTGATAGTCGTGTATCTGCTGTTCGCACTGGTCATGGGCCAGTTGTCAAAGGTACCGATGACCACAGCCTTTATTGCCGCCTCGGCTGCCGCATTGTTCATGAACCGCCAAATCCCCCTGAACCGGAAAACCGAAATCTTCGCCGCAGGCATGGGCAGCCGCGACATCATGATCATGTGTCTGGTCTTCATTCTGGCAGGTACTTTCACAGCATCTGCCAAAGCTGCTGGCGGTGTGGACGCAGCCGTTGCAATGACATTGCACTTTGTACCGTCAGCATTTTTGGTTGCAGGACTGTTTGTCGTATCGGCATTGATTTCTCTTGCTGTCGGGACATCCTGCGGTACGATTGCAGCAATCGTACCCATTGCTGCGTCACTTGCACAGTCGGTGCCTATCAATGCAGGCATCATTATCGGTGCCGTCGTGGGCGGCGCAATGTTTGGAGATAACCTTTCCCTGATTTCTGATACTACCATTGCTGCAACCCGCACACAGGGCGCAACGATGCGTGACAAAATGCTGGGCAACCTGAAAATTGTGATGGTACCAGCGATGGTCTGTACAGTGCTTTACCTGCTACCGGTATTCTCTTCCCTAGCGGAAAACCATCCAGCAACCGCTATTGGCTGGGATAGCTGTGTGAAAATCCTCCCTTACCTGTTGCTGCTGGGATTAGGCATCTGTGGCGTGAATGTCATGCTACTACTGCTGGCCGGCACTGTCCTGAATATCACCATCGGCATTGGCTTCAATGCCATCAATGGCGCAGATGCATTGGAGACGCTCGGCAACGGTGCCATCAGCATGTCAGAGACTTTGATTGTCGCCCTGCTGGCAGGCGGGTTATTGGCGCTTGTCCGGTTCAACGGCGGTATTGATTTCCTGCTGGATTCTGCCAGCAAATGGGTTAAAGGACGGAAATCCTGTGAAGCAGCTTTATGTTTTCTGGTCGGTACCATCAATCTTTTTACCGCAAACAATACGGTTGCCATCATTACTGCCGGTCCTGTCGCCCGTGAAATGGCGCAACGGTATCAGATATCGCCCCAACGTTCTGCTTGCCTGCTTGATACAACATCATGCGTTGTCCAAGGGATGATTCCCTATGGCGCCCAGATCCTGATTGCTTCCAGCTTGACTGCTGCCATCGGATTGGGACCGATGGATATTATGATGGGATTGCTTTATCCGCCTCTGATGGCATTGGGACTACTATGTTCAGTGTTATTTCACCGTCCTTCAAAATAGTCCTTACCCGCACTGTCTGTTACCCACCATCGTCAGCCGATACGGTAAGATGCTGTCTGTATTGACTATCCGTTGAGGCAAATGATGTTTTTTAAATATGGGAAGACAGAAACCGATCACCTGAAAGCCAAGGACAAGATTCTTGGTGCTGTCATTGACCAGATTGGATACATTGACCGTGAAGTACATACAGACTTGTTTGCCTCAGTTGTACGCAGTATCGTTGGACAGCAGATTTCCGGCAAGGCTGCAGCAACGGTATGGGAACGGATGACGGCACTGGCTGGTCAGATGGATGCAGAACATGTCCTTTCAGTCGGAACTGATGCATTGCAGTCTTGTGGCATGTCTTTCAAAAAAGCCGAGAATATCATTGATTTTTCAGATAAAGTATTTTCTGGTGAATTTGATCTGAATGCCATCAGCCTGATGTCCGATGAACAGGCCATTGAGGCTTTGTTATCTCTCAAAGGAATTGGTGTCTGGACTGCAGAAATGCTGCTGCTATTTTGTCTGCAACGCCCGAATATCCTTAGCTTCGGGGATTTTGCCATCCAGCGGGGATTACGAATGGTCTATCACCATCGCAAGATCGACCGCAAGCTGTTTGAGAAATATCGCCGGCGGTTCAGTCCTTATGGCAGTGTTGCCAGTCTCTACCTATGGGCAGTTTCTGGTGGAGCCATTCCCGAAATGCGGGACTACGCGCCAAAGCAGAAATCTGTCAGGAAAACCAGAAAAAACTGATGTGCCAACTGTCTTGACTTTAACATAAGTCCATAAATGACTGTTTCTCCGTCAATAATATGAATGGCATGGCCAATCTGTTATGCATTTAAGGCATAACAGATGATAAGAATAAAGTATTTATCATTTCTTTTCTCCCCTGTTATCATGTAGACAGTTTTCTACTGATTGTCTTGGTAGAGAGATTCCGCCTGTTTTTCGAGGAGATGGTATGTTTCAATGGAAAAAGACCGTCATTGCGACTGCATTGCTGTGTGCGGTATCCATAACAGGTGGCGCAACATATGCCGCGCCATCTGCCACCATGAAAACTGATCAAATACATGGGGCGAAAATGATGGAAACAGAAAACCTGGCCCTGACCCAATCATGGGACAAGACCTTTGCCAAAAGCGATAAGGTTGACCACTGCAAGGTGACTTTCATCAACCGCTATGGCATCACCCTGGCAGCCGATATGTATATTCCCAAAGGAATAACTGGCAAGCTGCCTGCGATTGCAGTTTCTGGTCCTTTTGGTGCTGTCAAGGAACAGTCTTCCGGCTTGTATGCCCAGGAAATGGCAGAAAGAGGTTTCCTGACAATTGCCTTTGATCCTTCCTATACCGGTGAAAGCGGAGGCAGACCGCGTCATGTTGCATCTCCCGACATCAATACCGAGGACTTTTCTGCCGCTGTGGATTTCCTGTCTCTGCAGCCCAATGTCGATCCTGAACGTATTGGCATCATCGGTATCTGCGGCTGGGGCGGCATGGGACTGAATGCCGCAGCGATGGATACCCGTATCAAGGCAACGGTTGCCTCAACCATGTATGATATGAGCCGTGTCACCGCCAATGGCTACTTTGACAAGATGGATACCAATGCCCGCTATGAAGCCCGTAAAGCCATGAATGCACAACGTCTGGTTGATTACAAAAACGGTTCCTATAAACTGAGCGGCGGTGTGCCGGATGTCCTGCCGGATGATGCGCCATGGTTCGTGAAAGATTACTTCGACTACTACAAGACGCCACGCGGCTACCATAAGCGTTCCCTGAACTCCAACGGCGGCTGGAACGTCACTTCACCGCTGTCTTTCATGAATATGCCTATCCTGACCTACAGTGATGAAATCCGCAGCGCTGTCCTGCTCATTCACGGCGAAAAGGCGCATTCCCGCTATTTCAGTGAAGATGCCTTCAAAAAACTGAAAGGCGACAACAAGGAACTGATGATCATCCCTGGTGCCGTGCATACGGATCTGTATGACAAGAAGGATGTGATTCCATTCGATAAACTGGAAGCTTTCTTCAAGACGTACCTGAAATAAGCCTTAAATCTTAAAAACTGCTTTATATAATCCAATGATTATTCATTGTATTTTTAATTATTTTCAAAAACTTTCCCAATAAAAGGAGATGATATGCAGACCCGTAAGCTCCGGAATATTGAAGTCTCTGCTGTTGGTATGGGCTGTATGGGATTCAGCCACGGCTATGGCGCCCTGCCGCCGGAATCAGAATCTATCCGCCTGATGCAGAAAGCATACGACCTTGGCTGCACCCATTATGATACCGCAGAAGCTTATGGCCCTTACCTGAATGAAGAACTGGTCGGCAAGGCGGTGAAACCTTTCCGTGACAAGATTATTCTTGCCACCAAATTTGTTCCCGGAACACTTGCCGGTCAAGACAAATGGGATGAACCCAAAATGACTCGTTCCAGCATCCGTCATGCGTTGGAAGATTCCCTGCGCCGTTTGCAGACAGATTACGTGGATATCTATTACCAGCACCGTGTCCCGCTTGACAGCAATCCGGAAGAAGTCGCCTATTGGATGGGTGAACTGATCCAAGAAGGTAAAATCCGTGGCTGGGGGCAATCTCAATCTACGGAAGAGCAAATCCGGAAAGCCCATGCGGTTACACCGCTGACAGCCATCCAGAGTGAATATTCAATGATGGAGCGAATGTTTGAAAAGGATGTCATCCCAACCTGCAAAGAACTGAATATCGGTTTTGTTGCTTTCTCGCCCATGGCAAGTGGTTTCCTAAGCGGCAAATACAATGCGGATTCTGTTTACAAAGGCGATGATGTCCGGCTTGCCATCACCCGTTTCCATAAAGAAAACGTCCTGGCAAATATGCCTTTGCTTGATATGCTGGATCTGTTTGCCCGGCAGAAAGGCGCAACTAAAGCACAATTGGCACTGGCATGGATGCTGCATGGCAATGATTTCATCACGCCAATTCCCGGTATGCGCAGTGATGCACGCATCGCAGAAAACCTCGGAGCCGCAGAGGTGACTTTCACTGAAGCAGAATACGCTGCTCTTCAGGCAGCGTTGGATAAAATCACCATCCATGGCAACCGCACTGATGAAGACATCATTGCCATGGGACATGTAAAAACCCACGATTGAAGGAGAAACCTTTCAGTCAGAATCCCTAAAAAAATCCCCTGCACCGCAGGGGACAGGGAGACAGCAAAGGGATCCTTTTTTCGGCACAGAGACTCTTGGATACCCCAATACTGCTCCCACAAAAAGGGAAATCATTCATGAGTAGACCGTGAAAAACACGTTCAACACATCATCAGAACTTATGGTTGATCCCGAACTGGATGCCTGTGACAGAATCGCTTTCAGCGCCATTGGTGTTATAAACAGAACCGACAGCATTGTTGTCACTGTCGGTATATGCCACGATACCGTAGAGTGATGTCCGCTTGGACATTGCATAGGTATAACCCAAGGCATATTTGTTCATATTGCCATCATAATCGCCCTTGCTTTTCAAATCGCCACGGTTGTATGAGAACTTGACAGTGTGTGGACCTGTTTCATACATCAAACCGATAATCCAGTCTTTCTGTTTGATGGCATTGCTGTCAATCTCAAGAACATCCGCAGCAGCACTTTTGACGGTTGTCCTCTGATACCCCAAGGTTGCCGTGAAACCTTCATAGGTATAACCGATACCTGCATTCCACAACCAGGATTTGTCAGAATCTGCCAAACGGTCATAGTTGGCAGTCATCCATAATCCGCCGTTCTCATATTTCAAGCCAAGACCGAAACCATCATTACCATAGGAATGGTAATAACCATTCGGATGCGTATCCTTACCCAGGGTATAGCTTGCTGATACGGAAAGACCCGCCATTTCTGGACTGTCATAGCGGATGGTATTGCCTATCTGTTCTGCATAGAGCAAGTTGACCCCTGAGCCTGCGATACCGACACTAAAATAAGCAAATGGATCAACTGCCCCATAGTTTTCAATTGCGATATTGTTGACCCGCCCCAATGTCACTGTTCCGAAAATGTCGCTGGCAAGCCCGACATAAGCGGCTCCCTGCCATTCCGCACCATCGCTACCCTGAAGCTTGTCCAATGCATTGTTGTCGGAATATTTGGTGCCGTCATTACCATTGAAACGCTGTTCCAGTCTGAAAACAGCCTTTGTGCCTCCTCCCAGATCCTCAGTTCCTTTGAAACCGATGAGACTGTTCTCATTATTACCCATCCGGGTATCTGATCCGGTTTCTTTCATGACACCGGTATCAACCTGACCATAAATGGTGACATTCGTCTGTGCATAGGCTCCCCCAGTCAGAAGCCCCAGAACCAGTGTGGAAATCAACGTTTTTTTCATCATAGTCTCCTTTTCTTTCCGTCCAACTGAAATCCGATTTCTCAGTCATCTCAACTGCTTAACCTTTTTCTTCCGTGATTCATACATGCAATACGGAAAGGCTATGCATAATAGGCAAGCAATTACTGTGCCAATCTGGAAACAGATGTTTTACAGGAAAGAAAGGCCTCTCCATCAGACTGATTCTTGAAAAAACTCACTGCTTTGAAACGGATACGCACCAACTTTGACAATAGACGAACTTTTTTGGAAACAAATAAAAAAACGCCCATCAGAAAAGATGGCTCTCCATCAAAGAAAGGGGCAGAGCTAAAAGAAAAGCGGCATAGCATGACG
>CAVERB010000075.1:0-28090 GCA_963618105.1 Oxalobacter sp.
TTAATAAAATAAAAAATACTAATTAAAACAATAGCTTATGAGATGTTTATGTTCGTTTAATTTTTATTGGCGGATATGGATGCTCAGCCTCTTCATATCCGTTGATTCTCAACGAAAATGAAGAAACGCATACATCTTATTTTTTTATTGTTGTCTGTTTTTATCGCTTTTGGTTATTTTCTTTATTCATACAAGAACAGGTATATTTCAGAAATCAACACTGCTATTGATTCATTGCCAAATCCGCCGGAGATAGGAAGCAATTTATTAAGTTATGATGAAGATACTTATCAGAAAGGGTTGTCATTGCGTAAGACTGAACGTGGGGAAGAAGCCCGGCAACATGCGGATATCAATAAACTAGACAAGCTGGAAGATTTCTTTTCTGCTTCGTTAGGGCAACCGATTTCCAGTCATTCAAAGCCCAAAACACATGATTTGTTAGAAGAAGTCTTTTATGTTTCAAGAAAAGCTGCTGGAAAAGCTAAAAAGAAATTCAACCGTCCCCGTCCGTTTGTTCTTCATCCTGAGGATATGACATGTTTGCCAGATAAAAGAGACAGTTCAAATCCTTATGGAAGTTATCCATCTTTTCATGCGGCTTCAGCATGGAGTGTTGGTATCATGCTCGCAAAAATCGTTCCACAGAAAGCCGATCATCTCCTTATGCTGACACGCCGTTTGGGAGATAGCAGATGGATATGCGGTTATCATTGGGCTAGTGATGTTGATGCAGCAGAAGCAATGGTTACAGGCATTGTAGACAGGTTGATGCGGGATGAAAGTTTCCAGCATCGAGTAGCTGAAGCGCAGAAAGAATGGGATTCACAGCAATAGTAAGACTGAAAGTATAAAAAATGGTCTTGATATTTCCTTGAAATTGATCTGTCATATCACCTATGTGCCAAAATATTTGTCAGTGACAGAGACTGGCAGCATAGTTCAATGGTTACAGGGCAGTTGATGGAATAGCCAGCCGTCGATATTACCGCGTTGTCCTGATGCATCTGCTTTCCCTTCAAATCCTTCCAGGATATTCAGCGCAGAGGTGAACCCTGCTTCTTTCAAGGCAATGGCGGCTTTGACAGAACGTCTTGCGCCGCGGCAAAGCAGCAGCAGGACAGCATCCTTTGAAAATCGCCTCGTCATTTCCTGCACAAAAAGCGGATTGGGGATAGCAGGGGATCCAGACTGCCAAGGAACCAGCTGACTGCCAGGTACATGGCCAACTAACTGGTATTCTTCTGGTGTCCGGACATCGACAATGGTGGCGTTCCCTTCCTGGACCAGTTGCCATGCCTGTTTGGGTGTCAGATCGCCCGCATAAGGCAACCCTGCTGCTAAGGCAGCCAATTTCGCTTGTCTGATAATTTCCGGTTCCATTGAAAACTTTTCCAAAGGTGATTGTTAGTACTGGCAGGGCTATTCATGGGCTGGTGCCTTAGAGGGCTGCCGCCCGTGGGTATGCTGGATATGTCCGCATTCGGTATGCCTGTCGTTTTCAGCAGGACAGAAAGCGGGACAGGACAAGGCATTCAGGATGCCGCAATCATCCATCCCCACAGTTTCCGGACAACGGCTACGAAGATGCCGAAGCTGTTTTTCCAGCAGTTTCAGTTCATTGATCCGTTGTGTGACATGACAGATATGCTCATCAATCAACGCATTGACTTTTGAACAGCTGGCATCGGGTGAATCCCGATAATCCAGCAGGAGCCGTATTTCATCCAATGACATATCCAGCGACCGGCAATGCTGGATGAATCTTAGCCGTTCAACATGCGATTCAGCATAATGGCGGTAATTGCTGTTATTCCGTCCTGGTGCCGGCATCAATCCGGCTTTTTCATAATAACGAATGGTGCCTGCCTGAAGACCACTTCTTTTTGCCAAGTCCCCAATTTTCATAGTGTTTGTTCCGATTATCCAAAAACAGCAGGGCTGCCAGAGATTGACTTTGTAGTAACTATAAGGTTTTTAATCGTTGAAAATCAATACCAGGGAAAGGCAATGCAAGGGAAACATCGAAATTTGAGCCATGATCATCATGATGAAAGAGCTGGACGGCTTGTTGCTTGTGATTGTTGCCATGGTGAAAAACACGCGATGGACCACTATGAAAAACCATCTGCCCATGATTGCCGTCATGGTTGTCATCATCACCATCATCGTGATGTTGATGTATGCGCATGTTCTCATACCCATACGCATATGGCGGAAAACAACAGTGTCGTAACCTTGCCTGACAATGCCAGTATTCTCCGGATTCCTGGCATGGATTGCCCTGTTGAAGAAAATGATATCCGTTCCATTCTTACCAGAATCCAAGGTATCAATGCACTCCATTTCAACCTGGCAAAAAGGGAACTTGCCATTGAAGCCGATGAAGAGACGGTGCAGCAATGTCTTTCAGCGATACAACATGGGGGTTATCCGGCTGATATTTTGGTATCTGACAAGTCTGCTGCGTTACAGGAGCCTTCTGAAGATACCTGGAAGATGTGGACAGCACTTGTACTTGCCTGCATTGTTGAGATTATTGATCTTTTTCTGACAGATACCAGCACATCCCTCATCTTTGATGTCGGGTGTATGGTTTTATCCATCATTGCGATTGTGCTGGCGGGCTTCCAGACATACCGTAAGGGCATTGCTGCATTGTGCCGTCTGCAATTGAACATCAATGCCTTGATGTCGATTGCAGTGACTGGCGCATGTCTTATCGGGGAATGGCCGGAGGCAGCCATGGTCATGTCGTTGTTTGCCGTTTCTGAATGGCTTGAAAGAAGGTCTGCCATCAGGGCAGACAATGCCATCAAGAAACTGCTTGCCTTGACTCCAGATACTGCTGAGGTTTTCAAACAAGGTCAATGGGAGTCGCAGACTGTAAAAACCATTCCTGTCAATGCGTTGATCAGGATACGTCCTGGTCAACGTATTCCGCTTGATGGCATTGTGCAGGAAGGGTATAGCCTGGTTGACCAGTCTGCAGTGACCGGGGAAAGTGTTCCTATCAGCAAAGGATGTGGTGATCAGGTTTTTGCCGGGACAGTCAATCAAAACGGCATCCTGCAGGTTCTGGTGACGGCTGCTGCATCAGATACTGTCGCTGCAAGGATTATTAATACTGTTGAAGAAGCTCGACAGGCTAAAGCACCTTTCCAGCAGTCCATTGACCGATTTGCGGCCATTTACACCCCCATTATATTTATCATTGCGCTTTGTATTGCCATTGGTTCTCCGTTTCTGTCAGGTATTACCTGGTTTGAATCTTGCTATCGGGCTTTTGCCGTGTTGGTAATAGCTTGTCCATGTGCCTTGGTCATCTCGACACCTGCGACACTTGTTAGTGGTCTGACAGCAGCTGTCAGGAAGGGGATTCTCATCAAGGGAGGTGTTTTTCTGGAACATGCCAGGAAAATCCGACTGCTGGCATTGGACAAGACAGGGACTGTTACAGAAGGAAAACCGAAACTTCAGCATTATCATATCTTGACAGGCTGTTATCCTGAAGCGGCGATTTTGGCATGGGCTGCCGTATTGAGCAGCCGATCGGATCATCCGGTTTCAAAAGCTATTGCGAAGGGTATTCCTGGCGTAGATGCTATCTGTGAAGGGTTCGAAGAATTCCCAGGAAAAGGGATTTGTGCCACGATAGATGGTTTCCAGCTGAAACTTGGCAGTATCGGGTGGATTACGGAAAAACAACCCGTAGATGATATGGTCAATCAGCACCTGCATACTGATGCAGTCAAAGGTTATACAACAGCGCTGCTGGCAACAGATACGGAAATCCTGGCAATATTCACCATAGCAGACAGCATCAAGCCAACGTCAAAAGATGCCATTAGTTTATTGAAGCTGTTAGGCATTGAAACGGTTTTATTGACTGGAGACAATCCAGAAACAGCCAATACCATTGCAGCAGAAGCCGGTATTGTTGAAGTCAGGGCACAGTTGCTGCCAACTGGAAAATTGCAGACAGTTGTTGCGTTAAAAAACAGGACAAGTCCAGGTTTGGTGGCTATGGCAGGTGATGGTATCAATGATGCGCCTGCTTTGGCGATTGCAGATATCGGTATTGCAATGGGACAGATGGGAACTGATATTGCGATGGAAGCTGCAGATATCGTCATGATGAATGATGATTTAGGCAATATTCCCAGGCTTATCCAGTTATCCAAAGAGACTTTCCGTATTCTGACACAGAACATTGTTTTTGCTTTGGGTATCAAAGTCCTTTTCATTGCCTTGGCTCTGATAGGGATGGCAACGATGTGGATGGCAGTCTTTGCGGATATCGGTACAACCCTGATAGTGCTGTTCAATGGGTTGAGGATGTTACGGAAATGATGGGATTATATTGATTATTTACATAAAAATATCAATATAACATGATGAAATTAAATAATTTATGGTAATACCTTGCCTGGATTCATTAGACCATGGGGATCAATCGCCTGTTTGATCTGTTTCATCAGTTGGATTTCAACTGCATCCTTATAGCAGGCATTCTTGTCATGCTTCAGCGCGCCCAGGCCATGTTCCGCCGAAATTGCGCCATTAAACCGGGCAACATTGTCATAGACCACCTGATTGACAGCATCTTGTTGTGCCAGGAAATCATCATCGGCAATACCTTCGGGCGCACCGACATTGTAATGAAGGCTCCCATCTCCAAGGTGCCCGAAAACCGTCATCCGGCATCCTGGAAAAGCTGTCTGCAATCTGGCATCTGTATCGTCCATGAATGCTGGAATTTGTGAAACCGGTACCGAAATATCGTGCTTGATGTTTTTTCCGGCTCTTGCTTGTGCTTCAGAAATGTTTTCACGTAATGCCCATAAGTTTTTTGATTGGGCAATGGATTGCGCAATACAGGCATCAACCACACAGGCATCGTTAAAAGCGGTCTGTAATACGGTTTCCAATAGGCCCGACAGGTAATCTTCTGATTCATTGCTGCTGAGTTCTATCAGGACATAATAGGGCGTCATCGAAGGAAAAGGGGCTTTCAGATCAGGAAAATGTTTCAGGACAACGTCAAGGCTCCGTTGGGAAATCAGTTCAAAGGTTGTCAACAGGGTATCAGCATGTTTCTTCGCAATATTCAGCAATTTCAGTGCGTCTGAAGGGGACTCAACTGCAACAAAGGCTGTTTGCCGATGGGACGGGTTGGGAAAAAGTTTCAGCACAGCGGCTGTGATGATACCCAAGGTTCCTTCTGAACCGATAAACAGGTCACGAAGGTCATAGCCTGTATTGTTTTTACGTAATTTATAAAGACCATCCCAGATAGAACCATCAGGCAAGACTGTTTGGATACCAAGGCAGAGATCCCGGGCAGTTCCATAGCGTAAAACTGATGTTCCGCCTGCATTTGCTGCAAGGTTTCCGCCAATCATGCAGGAACCGGAAGAGGCCAAGGTCAAGGGAAACATCCGATCCACTTGTCTGGCAGCAGCATGGACGTTGTCGAGAATGCAGCCTGCCTCAACAGTCATCGTATTGTTATCTGCATCAATTTCAAGGATATGGTTCATCCGTTTCAGGGAAAGAATGACTGTATTTCCCGTGCTGTCAGGCACACTGCCAAGTACAGTACCGGTATTTCCCCCTTGGGGGACAACAGGAACCTTGTATTGGCAGCACAGCTGCATGATTTCTGAAACTTCCGCGACATCGGCAGGCAGGATGACAGCCAGCGCTTTGCCGGTAAACCGTTTTCGGACATCTGTCTGATAAGGCATCAGTAAATGTTTTTCTGTCAAGACAGCATCTGCACCGACAACTTTTCGGCATTGTTCAAGAAAAACGGCGGATTCCATGAAACATCCAGAAAATAGTTATTCTGTAAAAAGGAAAGCTTTGTTATGCTTCACGCAAGAGAACCTAAAAGCTTATGGAAGCCATCTTATATTCAATTGCCTTATGAAACAACCTGACACCCATTCAAGTGGAACGTCTTCCCCTGAAGTCCCAAATGGAAAGGAGAGGGCAAAGGTCATCATACACTGGTGCCTCAAGAGGCTTTCAGAAAGCCGCCTTGCTGAATCAGCAGGTGGTATCAGCTTTACGGTTTTGCTGAATATTGTGCCGATGCTGGCATTGTTCTTGGCGATTTTTACGCAGTTTCCGGTGTTTGGTACGCTCAAGGGAACTTTGGAGAACTATTTTGCCCAAGGGATGATGCCGGAAAATGTTACCAAGATCATTTTGAAATATCTGAACCGGTTTGTTGCTAATGCCGGAAAAGTCTCATTGTTCGGTGGTATTGCCCTGCTGTTTTCTCTGTACACCAGTTTGTCTGCGTTGGAAAATGCTTTCAACAGTATTTGGGGGACAACGAGTGCAAGAGCTTGGCACAAGCGGTTGTCATTGTACCTTTTTCTGGGGACATTGGTTCCGCTTTCTGTAGGTTGCTCGCTTTATGCCACTTCCCATGTTTTGCTTGCCCAACATGGGTTTATTACGCATCTTCCTTTGATTGGCGGTTTTGCGACATCTATATTCGGCGTTCTATGGACAGCAGTGGCTTTCACGTTGTTTTACCGGATTCTGCCCAACCGTCTTGTGCTTTGGCGGGATGCCTTTGCCGGTGGCATTTTCTCCGCCATTGCCTTTGAGATTGCCATCCGTGCCTTTGCCTTTTATATGCTGAATTTCAATTTCTATGAAAAAGTTTATGGCACGTTGGCTGCGTTCCCGATTTTCATTGTCTGGATTTATATTTGTACAATCATCATATTGTTGGGCGCGTTTGCCGCAGCGGTACTGCCTGAAATCAGGAATGGCAGCTGGCATGAAAAGCTGCATCCTGGCAAGCATTTTTTCGATGTCCTTAAGGTTATCGGTGTCTTGAACCACCCTGACAGGCTTCATGCTTTCTCTCCGATGTCGGATATTGTGGCGATGACTCATCTGTCCGGACATGAGGTCGAGTTTTCTATCGGAGAACTGGAAAGACTCAACTGGGTACGTTCACCCAAGGAAAAGACTTTCTCTTCCTATTTCTGGGCAAGGAGAGCAAAGACACGATGGCAATGGATAGGCGATACCAACCAGATTACGTTGGCAACGATTTTTGAGGAATGCGTCTTCACCGGCAACCACGAGGATGTTCTTGCCGAGGAAATCAAGCGGATACTTGACCATGAGCTCAATATCAGCCTTTCCGATTATTTCCGCTCACCTTATGCGGTCACAGCAAAGCTCCCGCCGCCGCTCTTTGGCAACATCAGCGGAAAACCGAACCAATAATGACTTCGTAAGTTACGGGCAAACCGGCTTCTTTACGGAAGGATTCATACCGTTCCTGAACGGTTTTCCAAGCCTTTTTCCCAAAAAGGGAACGCCGTCGCTGGCGGACATTTCCAGCACCGATTCCCCGAATGGAAGTTATGGCTGCGCGAATATCAGGAAAGAAGACTTGATGGGTTTCCTGTTGTAGGTGGATGTTCCTGAAACCGATCTTGTCTAAAACAGTTTCCAAATCGTTTTTGTCTGAAAAAGACAATGTATGGTCTGCATCATCAAGTTCAGAGAAAGCGTCTCTGATTTCTTTCAGCGTACCCGGTGCAAGTGTCGAGAAATACAGCATGCCATCAGGCGCCATGGTTCGGAACAGTTCCCTGAAAGCCTGTTCAGGCGAACACCATTGCAAAGACAGACAGCTCCAGACCAGGTTGAACGTGGCATCGTTAAAAGGCAGGTTTTCAATATCACCGACAATCGCATCCAATTGTTTCCGCTTTGCCTCGTTGACCATTTCCGGAGAAATATCGCAGCCAATGATGTTTGCATCGAACCAAAAACTTTTAAGGCATTGGATACCGAAACCGGTGCCGCATCCGGCATCAAGGATTCGAGCAGGGTGAAAACCTGTCGGCAGTCTTTCAGGCAACAGGCACAGCATCCTTTCATTGAGCCGTCTCTGGAACAGTGCCAAAGCATCATACTGGGCAGCGGCTTTGCTGAAGGAACCGCAGACAACTGTCTTATCAATCATTCCCATTCCAAAAATTTTCCAATGATACCTGCGCATGCATCTGGCAGAGACAGAAAGGGAGCATGTGCTGTCCCATCAATGACAGTCAATACTGAATCAGGTAATGTCTGTGCCAGCCATTCAGCAGCGCTGACAGGCATCAATGGGTCATGGTTTCCATGGACAAGCAGGACTTTCTGATGGATGTGAGGGATACAAGAACGATAATCAACCCTATGCAGAAAATTCAATCCTTTCAACAGGACATCATCGGCAGGGTATGGTAGGGAAGACAGTTGCCGCGAAATTGCTTTGGCATGATGATCATGCTGATTGAACAGCATGATGAAACGCCGCAGGGTTGAACGGCTGTCAGTTTGGATACCATCCTTGAAATGTTGTGCTGTTTTCTCAGGAAGCCCGTTTTTCCACCCGTTCCGATTGATGAAACAAGGTGTCGCGCCAAAAAGAACCAGCTTCTCAATTTTCGCAGGATAACGCCTGGCAGCATCCAATGCCATGATAGCCCCCATTGACCAGGCACAGAGTACTATTGGAGCAGACACATTTGCCATCATCGCATCAACCCATTCTGTAGGAGAATCCCCATCCGGCACAGGCACTTCTCCATACCCGGGCAATGCGGGAGTCTGACAGGTGAATTGACTGCCATACCGCTTGTTCAGTGCTGAAATTAGCGGTTCCCAAACCTTGGGAGACATTGCCCAGCCATGCCAGAAAACCAATCTGTTCATTGGATTTCCTTCAATGCAGAAACCAATCGAGCGACATCTTCAAGGGTGTGTAATGCAGAAAGCGAAATACGCAATCGTGCCTGTCCCTTGGGGACAGTCGGGGGGCGAATGGCGGGTACCCAGATTCCCCGTTCCATCAATGCGTTGGAAACATTCAGCACAACATCATTCTCCCCGATAATTACCGGATGAATCGCGGTGAAAGAGGGGAGTATCTGCCATGATGTGCCTTGCAGGCCTTCATGTAAACATGCTGACAAATACTTTAATTGCTGACGCCGGTCATCGCCTTTCTTGATCAATTCCAACGAAGTCAACAATGCTGATGCTATGATGGGACTGGATGCTGTAGTGAAGATATAAGCCCTGGAGCGCTGCATCAACCATTCAATCACCGTAGAAGAACCTGCCACAAAGGCACCAGAGACACCTGCCGCTTTTCCCAATGTGCCAATATAGACAAGACGCGGGTGAAAAGGTATTCTAAAATGGCTTAAAGACCCTCTACCTTCCTGCCCAAGCACACCAAACCCATGGGCATCATCCAGCACCAGCCAGGCATCATATTGTTCAGCCAGGTTAAATAGCGCTTTCAATGGAGCAACATCACCGTCCATACTGAATACGGCATCCGAAAGGATCAGTTTCCGTTTTGCATCGGAAGATGCCAGCATTTTTTCCAGTTGAACCATGTCTTTATGGGCATAGCGCCTATGGTCTGCCCGAGACAGCTGCACCGCATCAATCAGGGAAGCATGGTTCAATCGGTCAGCAAAGACAGTATCACCACGACCAACCAATGTCGGTACAACGCCGATGTTCGCCATATAACCAGTACTGTAATACAACGCCCTTTCAGCTCCAACAAAATGGGCAAGCGCTTCTTCAAGCTGCTGATGCGGGAACATATGACCATTGACGACATGAGAACCGCCGGAACCTGTTCCCCATTGATTCACGGCATTGCAGATGGTTTCCCGTATCGCTGGATGGGAAGCCAATCCTAGATAATCATTGCTGCAAAATGCCAATAATGGTTTCCCGGAAACAGTGACATGGGTACTGCATCCTGTTTCCAATGTTCTCCTGGTACGCAGAAGATGACTATCTGCCAAAGAGGCAAGCTGGGCTTCCAATTCTGTCCAAATCATGACTTTTATTGATCAGTTTTAAGCACTTCAGGAATGAATGATACGCTCTTGGAGAAGAGGTGGCATGTCGTTATATATTTCGACCAATGTCGAAACACGTGTACCATAATCTTTTGATTGGATACAAATAGCAGAAAGCAGTTTTTCCCACTCATAGGAAACGCCTGTATCAGGCAGCTGGTTATCGGGAGCTGTCTGGGTATCGGACAACATCTCAAAATAATCTTCTCTTTGCGCATCCTGTCTAATCAACTCAGAAAACTGCTCACGCGCCTTGAGCAGCTTCGGCCAAGGTGTATCCAACAAGGCATTGGAAATGCCGTAAATCCCCTGCTCCAAAGGTTTTCCATTCATGGGATGATCTTGTCCAAGGTTCGAATACCAGACCAGTGTTCTTTCTGTGCCGACAAGCAGGTTGAATCCGTTATAAAGACTGGCTTTCGGTTTCAATGCTTCAATATAAGTTTCAGGAGAAACTGTTGATGCCAAAAAATCACTGACCAGCAGCCCACGGGTAGGCGCATCTGTTCTGAACTGGTCAGGTGACCGGACATTTGTCAATGCGGCAAAACGGTATCCTTTGTTTCGGAAATCTTCTGCGATTCCCAACCAGGTTCCTCCTCCTTCCAGATCACGCCCTGCATAAATCATTGGCGTATCCTGCCAATGATGCGCTGGCAAAGCAGGGCGGGCATAAAACTCATCCCGGTTTGATGCTGCGACCAATGGTGTTCCCGACTTGACCTGCCATCCAAAAACAATCAGACACATGAAGGATATCCATGAAAACAAACAGGAAGTATTTTAAGGCAAAAGCAAATAGATGACTGTGAATCAATAGCCTTCTGGCGGTCAATTTTAGGTTATTATTCAAGATGTGTGATGAAGCCGACGGACTGGTTTTCGATATCGGTCCATTCTGGCAACGTCAAGATGCTTGCTGTGGACGGTGTGAGGCTTATGTCAATTGCATAACGTATTGCGCATTCTGGTAAACTATCTTTCACTAAGAACAGGACGAAAAGCAATTGTCAGGAGTGCTAAGTATTACAAACATAACAAATACGAATCCCATTGGTGGTAGTATAGATAAACCAAAGTAGCTGGACAGCCTTTTGGTTGTTGAAATCAATGCCTGTAAAAACGTAACAAGCATCTTTATAAATATGGATGGCAATATGACTGACCTGAACATCAAACAGGAAATTTTCGACAATTTCTGCAATAAGACGACAGAAAAACTTATTGATGAAATCTATCTGTTTGCCAATGACGATAAGAATACAGTCACTGCTGTTATCTGGAATATCGCTGAAATGATTCTTGTGGATGCTATGCGTCATTCGAGACATATTGGTGGCATCCAGCTGGAACAGAATCATATGGCAGTATTTGTTGAACGGATGAAGCAGCACCGCGAGGAACTGGGTTTCGAAAATCTACATTGATGCAGTTATAACGGCTCTGGCTTCTTCATCATTGAAGAGGCTGTCAAGTTTTACTTTCTTTACCTGCCTGTCATTCAGATTACTGGCTTATGGCCTGCCCTACAGGATTCGAACCTGTGACCTACGGCTTAGAAGGCCGTTGCTCTATCCAGCTGAGCTAAGGGCAGTTCAGATATCTGGAGCCTTTTTCTGGAAATGAAAAAAGGCTGTCTTGACGACAACCTTTCTGGATATGGTCGGGGCGAGATGATTCGAACATCCGACCCACTGCTCCCAAAGCAGTTGCGCTACCAGGCTGCGCTACGCCCCGAAAAATATTATTCTAATCTACTTATGACTGTTCTGTCAATATCAATGGATTCTTTCGAATCGTTTTACCAATCGACAGTTTCAATATTCAACTGGATAGTTTTCCGGTTGTTGAATTCATTGATGACAGGACGGTAAGCAATTTTTACCGTATCTGGCAACAAGATGTTGTTCTGAAACTGGATGGCCTCGTATATTTTGCCTTTCCGTTCAAGCTGAAGTTTCAAATGCGCATTTTTCAGTATTCGTTGATGCCTTACAGTGAATTCATCATAGAAAAGGGGAGGAGGGAATCCTGATCCCCATATCTGGTTGTCCAACAGTTTCACAAATTCTTCAGTGAGATACCGGGTATCCAGCGACCCATCTGTCTCTGTCACTGGCTCGAGCTGTTCAGGTGTCAATTGTTTTCGGGACAAGTCTTCAAAAGCATGACAGAACTGCTGGAAATTTTCTTTGGAGATTGTCAGGCCAGCTGCCATTGCATGTCCTCCGAATTTCAGGATGATGCCTGGAAACTGCTCTACAATCTGGGCAAGGATGTCCCTGATATGCAAGTTTGGAATGGAACGTCCAGAGCCTTGCAAGTTGCCATGGCTGTCTTCCGTAAAAACAATGGTAGGACGGTAGTAATGTTCCCGAATACGTGTAGCAACCAGACCTATGATGCCTTGATGCCAGTCAGTTGATGCGAGACAGATAGTGTAATGGTCTATTGGTCTGATATGGGCGGTTTTTATCAGCGCCTCTTCTTTCATGGATTCTTCGAGACGTTGACGGTTTCGGTTGATGGTATTTAATTCATGTGCATATGCCATTGCCGTTTCAAGATCCTTTGACAGCAGGCATTCAACGCCAATAGCCATGTCTGACAGACGTCCTGCTGCGTTGAGCCTTGGTCCAATGGCAAATCCAAGATCAGCAGAAGTTGCTTTCTGAATGTTTCTTGCTGCTACCTGAAAAAGGGCAAAGATGCCCGGTCGGGTGATACCTTCCCGGATACGTTGAAGCCCTTGAGAAACAAGGATTCGGTTGTTATGGTCAAGAGGAACAATATCAGCAATCGTTCCCAGCGCGACAAGATCGAGCAGGGTATCAAGACGTGGTTGAGTTGTTTTGCTGAACAGGTTTCTTTTGCGTAGTTCTGTCCGTAATCCAAGCAGGATATAGAAAATGACACCTGCTCCTGAAAGGTTTTTGCTGGGAAAGAGGCAGCCTTTCTGATTCGGATTGACGATGATGCAGTTTTGAGGGATTTTTTCTCCCGGCAGATGGTGGTCAGTGACCAGGACCTGCATGCCCAGAGCCACTGCCCGGGCAACACCGTCAAGACTGGCAATGCCGTTATCAACTGTTATCAAGATCTCAGTCTGATGTTCATGGTATGCCTGTTCGGAGATGGCAGGAGTCAATCCATAACCGTTATCGAAACGATTGGGGACAATATAATCAATATTGCCGCCGAGCATCCGGATTCCCTGTACTGCGATAGCACAGGCAGTTGCGCCATCACAGTCATAATCAGCGATGACTGTCATTTTCTTTCGGTTGAGGATGGCGTCTGCCAGCAGAACTGATGCCTTGTCCAGATTCAGCATTTGATCTGGCGGCATCAAATGATTGAAAGAATCTTCAATTTCTTCTTTCCTTGAAATACCTCTGGCAGACAGGACTTTTGCCAGGACAGGATGTATGCCAGCCAGTTCAAGTGCCAGACAGGTATCAGCGGAAACAGGGCGTTGTTCAATACGGGACATCGGGTGTTGCTGGATTGCTGTTTTCAAAGTGAAATTGTTAAAGACTATTGCTGCATATTGTCAGCCATGGCTGAAAGGGTACAATTGGGCTTTCTGGAATTATGTCTGGCTGACCGCTGGATTTCAATCAGGAGTTGCTGTCTTGAGCTTTTTTTCTAATCTGCCGTTTGAATGGTATGTTGGTCTCAGGTATCTGCGTTCTGGAAAGCGCAGTGGCAGGAACCGTTTCATTTCTTTCATCTCGATGATTTCAATGGCAGGTATTGCTTTGGGGGTTGCCGCCCTGATTATCGTGATGTCAGTGATGAACGGTTTTCAGAAAGAAGTCCGTGACAGGATGCTTTCAGTACTGCCTCATATTGAGATACAGGATGTCTATGGCGCATTGCCAAACTGGCGTGAGACTGCCGCTACCGTCAAGCAGCACAAAGAAGTGGCCGGAACTGCTCCTTATGTGATTGGACAGGCAATGCTTACCCGTGAAGATTTTATGCGCGGGGTCATTGTCCGAGGGGTTGATCCTGCTTTGGAAGGCAATGTTTCCGATGTGGGCAGACAATTCAAACAGGGGGCATTCTCAAGTTTACAGCCGGATTCATTCAACATTGCCATTGGTCGTGAGCTTGCCCGGATGCTCCGGGTCAGAGTGGGTGACAAGGTGACTGTGGTGATTCCGCAGGGGCAAGTAACACCCGCAGGCATCCTTCCCCGACTAAAGCAGTTCACTGTGTCTGGGATTTTTGAAGCAGGACATTTTGAATTTGATACGACATTGGCATTTATCAGTATTGATGATGCAATGCGAATTTTCCAGGCAGATGCGCCGACTGGATTACGGGTGAAACTTCAGAACATGCAGGAGGCACCAGCTATTGCGAATGAGTTATCCCTGCTGTTGATGAATGAAGAAGTTGTTGTCAGGGATTGGTCCAAGCAGAACAAGAACTGGTTTGCCGCTGTCCAGACAGAAAAGAAAATGATGTTCATTATCCTGATGTTGATTATCGCTGTGGCAGCGTTCAACCTGGTTTCGACCCTGGTGATGACTGTTACGGAAAAGCAGGCAGATATTGCAATCCTCAGGACACTTGGCGCAACACCACGTTCCATCATGAAAATATTCATGGTCCAGGGGGCACTGGCAGGCATCTTGGGCACTTTGATTGGCGTCAGTTTCGGTGTGTTGGTTTCCCTGAATATTGATGTGATTGTGCCATTTATCGAACGATTGTTCGGTTTTCAGTTTTTGCCGAAAAACATTTATCTCATCAGTTCGTTACCTTCAGATCTTCAATGGATGGATGTTTTGAGGATTGGCGGTTCTTCCATTGTGCTTTCATTCCTGGCAACCTTGTATCCAAGCTGGAGTGCCGCAAAAGTCAATCCTGCGGAGGCGTTGCGCTATGAATGATATTGTTCTGTCATGTACAGGACTCTGCAAGACCTATCAGCAGGGGAAATATGCGGTTGAAATCCTGAAAGATATTGATTTTCAGGTGAAAAAGAGGGAACGTGTCGCCATTGTTGGCGCTTCCGGTTCAGGGAAATCGACATTCCTGCATTTGCTGGGAGGATTGGATACGCCAACAGCAGGCTCGGTTTCGATGAATGGACAGGTCTTGGCTGAACTGAACGGCGCAGCGTGCGATGCCTTGAGGAACAGGACATTGGGATTTGTTTACCAATTCCATCATCTTCTGCCTGAATTTTCGGCATTGGATAATGTGGCAATGCCTTTCCTGATCCGTCGGGAACCCCGGGCATTTGCCGAAAAGACGGCAATGGAAATGCTGGCCAGGGTTGGTCTGGAAGACCGTGCCATCCATCTGCCAGGAGAATTATCCGGTGGAGAACGTCAGCGGGTTGCTTTGGCACGTGCATTGGTAGCAAATCCTGCCTGTGTACTGGCAGATGAACCGACCGGCAATCTTGATAGACCGACAGCGCGGCAGATTTTTGATTTGATGCTTGAATTGTCACAAACGATGGATACAGCATTTGTCATTGTGACACATGACCCTGAACTGGCAGGACGTTGCGACAGGATATACCAGATGTCAGATAAATCCCTGACAGAAATACCTGTCCGGAAACACGGAGGCAATGGTGTGGATTGATACCCATTGCCATCTGAATGCTGATATTTTTTCTGGAAATGTTCATCAAGCTGTTGATTCCGCGTTAAAAAACGGTGTTTCACATATCCTGATTCCTGCCGTTGACTGTCACAGTTTCACGGCTGTCAGTGAGATTGCCCATACTGTTGGGCACTGTTCTTATGCATTGGGTATCCATCCATTATATGTTCCTCAAAGTCCAGAATCGGACCTAGATATTCTGGAACAATGGGTTCAAGAGAAGCTCTCGGATACCCGCTTTGTCGCAATAGGAGAAATAGGGTTAGATTTTTATCTGCCGGAACGCTGCACACCCACAGCAAGAGAAAAGCAGGAATATTTTTTTCGCCGACAGCTGGAAATCGCTCATCAATATGACCTGCCAGTGTTGCTGCATACCTTGCGTTCCGTAGATATGGTACTGAAATTTTTGCGTCAGTATGGCATCAAACGAGGGATTGCACATGCGTTCAATGGCAGCTTGCAACAGGCAAAAGCCTATATCAATCAAGGTCTTAAAATCAGTTTTTGCGGTACCGTAACCTATGAACGTGCCCATCAACGCAGAATGCTTGCCAAAGAACTGCCTATTGATGCCATCGTTGTCGAAACTGATGCACCAGACCTGCCTCCATACTGGAAAAACAAACGGGAAAACAGTCCTGCTGAATTACCTGGGATTGCAACCATTATTGCTGGATTAAGAGGCGTTTCTCCAGAATATCTTGCTGAATGGACCTGTAAGAACGCGGTTTCGGCTGTTCCCAGGTTGGCAGGCCTGATCCAATGAGCTTTCTGTTAGGCTTCATCCTTGGAATTGGCGGAACATCTATCCAGTCTGAATTACCAGGGTATTTGATCTGTGGTCTGCTTTTTGTCGGAACCGTTGTTCTTATTGTCTGTTCTTTTCTGCCAACACTCAAACAGTTTTCCCCTAATGCGGTTACTGGTATCCGGTTGATTGCCGGAATCTGCCTGGGGATTGCCTGGGCATCTTTCTTTTGTGGGAAAATCCTTGAAGAAAGTCTTCCCAAGTATTTGGAAAAAAGGAAGATTCAAGTTGTCGGGGTTGTTTCAAGCCTGCCGCAGACAACTAACAATGGAGTCAGTTTCCAGTTCAAGGTTGAAGAAGCCTATGCCGGTAAACGGACAGTCGTTGTGCCAGAGAAAATTTTCCTTTTCAAACAGCATCCTGAAGAAAATGGGCACATTATTGATGTCGGTCAGCGATGGCGGTTTTCTGTGCGCCTGAAACGACCACACGGCACAATGAATCCTGGCGGATTTGATTTTGAACGTTGGTTGTTTGAACAGGGACTGCGTGCGACTGGTTCTGTTGTTGAGAACAAGCCGCCTGACAATCACAATATGCTGTTGGACAGCTTTGTTTTCACACCGATGAATGCTGTAAATGCTATCCGGAGTGGACTACGTGACAAAATCTATCGGGCAATTCCGGATGCGGAGTGTGCCGGGATCATTACGGCATTGGTGATTGGTGATCAGCGAGCGGTTCCAAGACGGAACTGGGATGTTTTCAGCAGGACAGGCATTTCCCATCTGGTTGCGATTTCAGGTTTGCATATCACTTTGGTTGCAGGGTTGGTCGCAGGGATTGCAGGCTTTCTTTGGCGGAGGTCGTTCTTTACCCGGTTGCAACTGCCCTTGTTGCTTCCTGTCCAGAAAGCAGCTGCTGTCGCCGGTATCTTTTCTGCTGTGCTGTACGTATTGCTTGCTGGTGCAGGTATTCCGGCAAAACGGACATTGGCGATGATCATGATTGTTGGTCTTGCGCTATGGACAGACCGTTTGGTGCAGGTTCATAAGGTACTGATGCTTGCAGCAATACTGATCCTGCTGTTTGATCCTTTGGCCTTGCATCAGCCTGGATTCTGGCTGTCTTTCATGGCCGTCGGGATAATCCTGTATATTGCAGTCAGGCACCGTCCCAGTAAAAGCAAGACCAGTATTTCAGGGCGTTTATATCAATGGGGAATTATCTTCGTTCAAATACAGGCGGCTGTTACTGTTGGACTATTTGCCTTGACATTATTTTTCTGGGGCAGGGCATCCATTGTTGGGCCTATTGCCAATGCAGCGGCAATTCCACTGTTTTCATTCTTGGTAACACCATTGGCATTAACAGGCAGTATCCTGCCTGAACCGCTTGATGCCTGGCTTTTGTCAGCTGTTGATCAGATACTGATTATTTTCTGCAGTTTCCTGGATTGGATCGGCAATCTGCCTTTTGCAATCTGGACAGTCCCTTTTCCAAACCTTTATTTGCTGATATTTGCCATAATCGGCGGATTATGGCTGTTTGCGCCCAAAGGATGGCAAGTTCGAATTGCAGGAATTTGCTGTTTTCTCCCGATACTGGCATTAGTACCAACATCTCCAAAAGAAGGAACATTCAATGCCACCGTTCTGGATGTGGGACAAGGAGGCGCTGTTTTGGTTGAAACAGCCCATCACCGACTGCTTTTCGATACAGGTCCAGCCTTTGGACAATCCAACGCGGCTGACCGCGTGATTATCCCTTATCTGAAAGCCAGGGGGATTGAATCACTGGACAGGGTCATTGTGTCCCATGCCGACAGCGACCATTCAGGAGGATTCGATGCCTTGATGGAAAACATACCCGTCGGAGACGTTCTGTCATCAATGACATCACATACTGCCAATGTTTCCATCCATCCCTGTCTAGCAGGTGATAGCTGGGAATGGGACGGTATCCGCTTCAGCATATTACATCCAAGTCATCAAGAATATACCTATTTCAATAAAACAAATGACTTAAGCTGTGTTGTTAAAGTATCTTCTAAAAATAAATCCCTGTTACTGACCGGTGATATTGAAGAACAAACTGAACAACATCTGGTATCGGCTTATGGAGAAGAGATCCATGCAGATGTCTTGATTTCTCCGCATCATGGCAGTCATACCTCATCATCCCTGCCTTTCCTGATGGCAGTGAAACCAGCATATGCTGTTTTTCAGGTTGGATACCAGAACCCTTACCATCATCCGCATCCTTCCGTAACCAAACGGTATAAGCTATTGGATATTTCCATGTTCCGCTCTGACTATGATGGCGCCGTATTTTTTGCCTTCGATCATGATGGGCTTGCCATTGAAGCCATAAGAAAAACATCGCAGAAATTCTGGCATACGAAATAAATCCGCCATCATTAGAATAGCTGTCAATAGAAGGTTTGGCAGAGACAGTCCTTAGTCCTGTATAGCTTTCTTTTCAGGTATAATTTAACTTTCCATTATTGTGCTTCTGCATCGATAAAAAATGACCAAATACGTATTTGTTACCGGCGGGGTTGTATCGTCTCTCGGTAAGGGAATCGCCGCCGCATCATTAGCTGCAATTCTTGAATCCCGTGGTCTTAAAGTCACCATGATTAAACTGGATCCTTATATCAATGTGGATCCGGGTACCATGAGTCCATTCCAGCATGGTGAAGTTTTTGTGACCGATGACGGGGCGGAAACCGACCTTGATCTGGGACATTACGAACGGTTCATTTCTACCCGGATGCACAAGGTCAACAACTTCACCACTGGACAGATTTATGAATCAGTCATCCGTAAGGAACGCCGCGGTGAATACCTGGGTAAGACGGTTCAGGTGATTCCTCATGTCACCAATGAAATCCAGGATTTCATCCACCGGGGAGCCAAAGGGTATGATGTTGCTCTCGTTGAAATTGGCGGTACGGTCGGCGATATTGAATCATTGCCTTTCCTTGAAGCGGCAAGACAGCTGAGCCTGCGGGCTGAAAAAGATTCGACCGTGTTCATTCATCTGACACTGGTGCCCTATATCGCATCGGCAGGAGAATTGAAAACCAAACCGACACAGCACAGTGTCCAGAAACTCCGTGAAATTGGCGTCTATCCGGATGCACTGCTCTGCCGTGCCGACAGACCGATTCCTGATGACGAACGTGCGAAGATTTCCCTGTTCTCCAATGTCCCTGAAAATGCCGTCATCTCTGTCTGGGATGCTGACACCATCTATAAAATCCCTCAGATGCTGCATGATCAAGGACTGGATGATATTGTCTGCAAGAAACTGAACCTGACACCGCCTCAGGCGGATCTGTCAGTCTGGTCAAGGTTGGTCTATGCACTGGAACATCCAGAAAAAGAAGTTTCCATCTGTATGGTCGGCAAATATGTTGACTTGACTGAATCCTACAAGTCTCTGATTGAAGCGCTCCGGCATGCTGGCATTCATACCAACTGCAAGGTCAATATTGATTATATTGATTCAGAAGAGATTGAAATGACTGGGCTGCCGGATATGTCAAAATATGATGCTGTTCTGGTACCAGGCGGATTTGGCAAGCGCGGGGTTGAGGGCAAGATTGCCGCTGCCCGGTATGCTCGTGAAAACAAGGTGCCTTATCTGGGCATCTGTCTTGGTATGCAGGTTGCCTTGATTGAATTCGCACGCCACGTTGCAGGTCTGAAAAATGCCAATTCAACGGAATTCGATCCGAATACTGAAAATCCGGTAGTCGCACTAATTACAGAATGGGCAGACCGTGCGGGCAAGATTGTCCAGCGCAATGAAAACTCTGACCTCGGCGGCACAATGCGCCTTGGCGCACAGACCTGTGCAGTAGAACCGGGAACGATCGCTGCTGAAGTCTATGGCAATGTCGTAACAGAACGTCACCGCCACCGTTATGAAGCGAACAACCTGTACCTGGATCAGCTCAAAAAAGCAGGGATGGTGATTTCCGCTTTGACACCAACAGAAAAACTTTGCGAAATCATGGAAATGCCGAGAACTGGTGAACAAGCACACCCTTGGTATATCGGGGTGCAGTTCCATCCTGAATTCAAGTCAACGCCAAGGGAAGGCCATCCACTGTTCAAGGCTTTTGTTGAAGCAGCATTGGCTTACCGTGAAGCCAAAGGAAAAAAAGCATGAAACTCTGTGGATTTGAAATTGGTCTGGACAAGCCATTTTTCCTGATCGCTGGTCCCTGTGTCATTGAATCCCATCAGCTGGCAATGGATACGGCAGGCACCCTGAAAGCAATAACTGAAGAAATGGGCATTCCTTTCATCTATAAGTCTTCTTATGATAAGGCCAACCGTTCCTCATCATCCTCATTCCGAGGATTGGGCATTGAAAAAGGATTAGAAATCCTGGCAGATGTCAAGAAACAGTTTAATGTGCCTGTCCTGACAGACGTACACACTGCGGAAGATGTCCCTCAGGTCGCTTCTGTTGTTGATGTTCTCCAGACACCGGCATTCCTGTGCCGCCAGACAGATTTTATTCAAGCTTGCGCCCGTTCCGGCAAACCTGTGAACATCAAGAAAGGGCAGTTCATGGCACCGAGCGACATGATGAATGTCATTACCAAGGCAAAAGAAGCCGCAACTGAAGCCAATGTCCCTGTTGACAATTTCATGGTCTGTGAAAGAGGCGCTTCTTTCGGCTACAACAACCTGGTTTCAGACATGCGGTCGTTGGCCATCATGCGCCAGACAGGCTGTCCAGTTGTTTTTGACGCCACTCATTCTGTCCAGCTGCCCGGAGGTCTGGGAAATGCTTCTGGCGGTCAGCGGGAATTTGTTCCGGTCCTGGCAAGAGCAGCTCTGGCTGTCGGTGTGGCAGGCGTATTCATGGAAACCCATCCTGAGCCTGAAAAAGCCCTGTCAGATGGTCCGAATGCTGTGCCATTAGGACGCATGAAAGATTTGCTGGTCCAGCTGTTGGCTTTGGACAAAGTCGTCAAACAGACAGGCATGGCAGGTTTTGGTTTTTAATAAGTATTTGATTATAAAAAGATTTTTAGAATCCTAAAAAATATATGAGTGCTATTGTTGATATCATCGGTCGTGAAATCCTTGATTCCCGTGGCAATCCAACGGTTGAATGTGATGTCTTGCTGGAATCTGGTGTTTTAGGCCGTGCTGCTGTTCCTTCTGGTGCATCAACCGGCTCACGTGAAGCCATTGAGCTTCGTGATGGGGATACCAGCCGTTACAACGGTAAAGGTGTACTGAATGCAATTGAGCATATCAATACAGAAATCGCTGAAGCCATTATCGGTCTGGATGCCAGTGAACAGGCTTTCCTGGACAGGACGTTGATTGATCTGGATGGAACAGAAAACAAGAGCCGCCTGGGGGCAAATGCCATGCTGGCCGTTTCGTTGGCTGTTGCAAAGGCAGCTGCTGAAGAAGCAGGACTGCCTTTATACCGCTACTTTGGCGGTTCAGCAGGCATGCAGCTGCCCGTGCCAATGATGAATGTCGTCAATGGCGGTGCGCATGCCGACAACAACCTGAATATCCAGGAATTCATGATTATCCCTGTTGGATTGCCGACATTTTCCGCTGCGCTCCGTTGCGGTGCAGAAGTTTTCCAGGCGCTGAAGAAAATCCTGCAAGCTAAAGGACTGCCGACTTCGGTTGGCGATGAAGGTGGTTTTGCACCTTCCATCGCCCATCATGAAGAAGCGATTCAATTGATTCTATCTGCGGTTGAGAAAGCTGGGTATGTCCCCGGCGAAGATGTCTGCATTGGTCTGGACTGCGCAGCCAGCGAATTCTATAAGGATGGAAAATACCATCTGACTGGAGAAGGTCTGGTGCTTTCTGCCGAAGAATTCACAACCTTGCTTGAAAGCTGGTGTGACAAGTATCCCATCATTTCAATTGAAGATGCCATGGCTGAAGATGACTGGAATGGCTGGGCTTACCTGACTGAAAGGCTGGGAGACCGTGTTCAGCTGGTCGGGGACGACCTGTTTGTCACCAATACGAAAATCCTGGAAGAAGGCATTAAGCAGGGTATTGCAAATTCCATCCTGATCAAAATCAATCAGATCGGGACGTTGACAGAAACCTTCGCCGCGATTGAAATGGCGAAACGCGCTGGTTATACGGCGGTTGTTTCTCACCGTTCCGGTGAAACCGAAGATGCCTCGATTGCTGACCTGGCTGTTGGCACCAATGCCTTGCAGATCAAGACAGGCTCCTTGTCCCGTTCTGACCGTATCGCCAAGTACAACCAGCTTCTCCGTATTGAAGAAGACCTGGGGGAAGTAGCAAGTTATCCAGGGAGAGATGCTTTTTATTGCATTAGATAAGTTTCATGGACTTTAGATTGATTGGCATTGTCCAATCAATCCGCTTATCAGACAGGTTGCCATGTTTACATCGAAACGTTCCGTTACCATCATACTGGCGATTCTTGTTTTGGCCATCCAATACCCGCTATGGTTTGGGAAAGGGGGATGGATGCGTGTCTGGAACCTGAAGAACCAGCTGGCATCTACGGAACAGCATAATGAAGAACTGAAAGCCAGGAATGCAAGACTTGCTTCTGACATCAAAAGTCTTCAGGAAGGTGATGAAGCCATTGAAGAGCGTGCAAGAGGTGAATTGTCAATGATAAAGCGGAATGAAATCTTTGTTCAGCTGCTGGATGCCAAAACCTCAATACCTGCCGAGCCTGAACAGAAACCAACAGGGAAAACAGAAAAAGTGGAAAAGCATTGAACAAAGCTTGCTTTCTCTAGAGAAAAAGCTATATAATTAAAAAATCGGCTGAAACGAATGAGTCATTTGCCGAAATCAACAATTCCCCGATAGCTCAGTCGGTAGAGCGACGGACTGTTAATCCGCAGGTCCCTGGTTCGAGCCCAGGTCGGGGAGCCAGAATTTTTTAAAAAGACCAGTTTTGTGACTGGTCTTTTTTGTTGTTTTGCAGTGAATAAGAGAATTTCTAAATCTGTCCGCCTATACCTTTGAATTTTTCAACAAAAGCAGCAATCCGTTGGAAAACACTTCGTTTTTTGGGCAGATATCGGGGGTTCAATGGACTCATTTTTGGCAAAATAGCGTTCAACTCTGTACCATTCTCGCTGGCAAATTCCCGTTTTAATGAAGTGCGGATGTAATGTCTGGCTGCTTCTGCATTAAGGCCTTCAGTGCTGATTAATTCTCGCACTTCACGCTGCTGTTCAGATTGAGCAAAAGCGAAGAAAGCATCAATTACACCGGCCTTGTCGCCAAGCTGATCTAAATCGGTCTGATTAATGAAATCAATCAACAAGCTTTCTTTGGCACGGTTACCTAAACTGGCTCGAATGATTCGTCGTATATCCTCAATCAATGCATTTTTATCTTTGATTTTCTTATTGCTCTCAAAAAGCAGTTCCAGGATATAATCCAAATTTATCTCTTGAGATTTCAAAAGATCAATTTCAAAAACCACATCATTCCAATTAACGTCTGATTTTTCTGTATCATTGGCAGTTTTTTCTCGGTGTATCCATTCGCGGATATCGTTATATGTGGAACGATAGTCCTGAATCTGTCGTTCAGATAGCAGTTTGACTGCTTGCAATGCAGCTAAATCTTCATCGTTTAAGTAATATTTGACCTTAAAAGCTTCAACCGCTTGTTGATCATTTATATCAACGTTTTGCAGCGCTTTCAAACTGGCAAACTCATCGTAGTTTTGCAGTATATTCTCAATGCGTAAATATTCGCCAAAGAGTTGTACAAAGACTTTTTTGTCTGATTCTTTTGCGATGGCAGCCGGATTAGGGAAACGCCGTTCCAGTTCCTGTACGACTTCTATAAAACCACGCCGTGCTTCACCGGTAAGTAAATCGGTAAAACCTTCCATGTATTCCTTGTAACTTTTTTCCAGCAGTACATTTCGGGTGCTGTTATTGCCAAAAAGGGTGATGGCGTCAATTGTCGCCTGCTCTAAGTCACGGAAAGTGATGATATTGCCAAAGGTCTTGGTGCTATCCAAAATGCGGTTTGTCCGTGAATAGGCTTGTATCAGACCGTGATAACGCAGATTCTTATCGACAAACAGGGTATTGAGCGCAGGAGCATCAAAACCGGTCAGGAACATACCGACAACAATCAGCAGGTCAACATCCTGATTTTTCACACGTCTGGCAAGATCACGGTAATAGTTCTGGAACCCTCTGCTATCGACACTGAAGTTAGTTCGGAACAGTGCGTTGTACTCAGCAATGGCAGTGTTCAGGAATTCTTTGGCACTGCTGTTCATTGCTGAAACATCAAAACTTTCATCCTGAATATCGCCGATGGCATTCTGCTCCTCATTGGCTGCAAACGAGAAAATAGTCGCCACTTTCAGAGGATTATCGCTGTTTTTCTGCAAGATTCTGAACGATTCGTAATAGGACTTGGCTGCATCCACACTGCTTACTGCAAACATGGCATTAAAGCCTTTGGTTCCCAACTGAAAACGATGGGTTTTCTGTCGAAAGTTATTTAAAATATATTGAGCGATTTCATGGATACGGTCTGGATGCAGCAATGCCTGTCTGTTTTCTGCGGCACTGAGTTTCTTTTCATCTTGTTCTGTTTCAATTGACTTGAATCTCGGACGTACATCATTGTAGTCCACCTTGAATTTCAAGACTTTTTCATCACGGATGGCATCTGTGATGACATATGAATGTAACTGGCGGCCGAACACGCTGGCGGTTGTTTCGGCACCGAGGGCATTTTCTGGGAAAATCGGCGTTCCTGTAAAACCAAATTGATAGAATTTCTTAAACTTCTTCTTTAAGTTTTTTTGAGCTTCACCGAACTGGCTGCGGTGGCATTCATCAAAAATAAAAACCACCTGCTGATGATAAACAGGCAGGTCGTTTTCACTTTTCATCAGGTTGTTCAGTTTTTGGATAGTCGTGACAATAATCTTGTTATCGTCTCTTTCCAGGTTACGCTTGAGACCGATGGTATTTTCAGAGCCATTCACGCTATCTGGCGAAAAGCGTTGGTATTCCCTCATAGTCTGGTAATCCAGGTCTTTGCGATCAACAACAAAGAGCACTTTGTCAATAAAATCCAGTTCAGTCGCTAGACGGGCCGCCTTGAAACTGGTCAGTGTTTTTCCAGAGCCGGTCGTGTGCCAGATATAACCACCACTTTCAGTGTTGCTCCAGTTCTTGGCTTGGTAGGCACTGTTGATTTTCCATAAGATACGTTCAGTAGCAGCAATCTGGTAGGGACGCATAATCAGCAATGTATTATTCACATCAAAAACTGAATAGCGTAGTAGGATATTAAGCAGGGTATTTTTCTGGAAAAATGTGGCAGTAAAGTCTTTCAGGTCTTTAATCAGACTGTTGTCCGCTGTTGACCAGTTCATCGTGAAGTCGAAGCTGTTTTTGTCACGTTGTGTGGTATTGGCAAAATAGCGGCTATCTGTTCCGTTTGAGATGACAAACAGTTGTAAATATTTGAATAGGGAATGCTCACTGTTGAAGCTTTCCTTGCTGTAACGGTGTACCTGATTGAACGCTTCCCGGATGGCTACGCCACGTCTTTTCAATTCCACCTGTACCAGAGGTAGTCCATTGACTAATATTGTCA
Organism: Oxalobacter sp.; assembly: GCA_963618105.1. GTDB lineage: Bacteria > Pseudomonadota > Gammaproteobacteria > Burkholderiales > Burkholderiaceae_D > Oxalobacter. Next base: position 25,938 of record CAVERB010000075.1, read on the forward strand.
CATCATAGCGGTTGGTATGTGTTCCGGTTTGCTCGAATTGGCGGATAACTTGCAATTTGTTGCGGGCAATATTTCTTTTATCAAACAGGTAGATATTCTGGATGTGTCCATCATCAAAGACAAAATCATAGATGTAGTCATCGTGAATCTTACGGGTTTTATCGGTTATGCTATCACTGGGCTTGTCCAGCCAGGTTTCAACAAACCGTAACCATTCTGCATCTGAAAACTGCATGACATTCAGGGATTGCAATTGCTCACGGACGTTATTCAGCAATTTTTCTGGTGAATTCAGACTGCGTTCATACTCATAGCCCTGATTTTGCAAATCTTGGATAAATTCCCGTTCTAGTTCACTCTCTGTTTGATAATTTTCATTGATTTGCCAGTCTTTTTCGTATTTGTCAAGAACGATAAAATTATTAGATTCTGCAATTGGCTTGAATTCATACATATTGTTTCCTATTCGTTCTTTTTATTCTGCTTGTTTTCAGATTATTGGAAATGATATATCCTGCTGATTTCTTTGACTAGGTACTCCAGAACACGTTTATTGTCTTCTGTAAGGTCGGAAACTTCATCGCCTGCATGTCTGGAATGGCTGGAAATATTGATGATTCTCGCCTTATATGGAACAGATGTGCCATCCGGTGTTTCTGGTAAAAGTTCGCTCCATGTTGAATATCCCAAAAAGGTGGCCATTTTTTCCAGAATATTTCTCAAAAAACTAAAATGGTACTTTTTGATTTGTCCATTATTAATGGCTTTCTCAAGTTCTGATTTTAAGTAAAGATGATATGAGAATGGTGAGTCATTTTTTTGTTTAACTAATTCATAAGTACCATCATCATATCTTATAAGTTGATATTTTTTAGAATTTTCTCTTTTATAGTTATTTTTACTATTTTTATCATTATTCAATTCATTGTGCAAAACATTATAAAAAAGTGGGTTATGAGTAGTGATGATAAATTTAATATTTGATTCATTTGATTTGATTAGTTCTGTCAATTCTACAGTTAATTCAATTAAATGGTTTTCATCCAATGAACTGACCGGATCATCAATAAATATATATTCCAAATTATCAAATTCTCTGGTTTCACGCTCTTCAGGATCAGTAACATTAAGTATTTCGATTATCTGTTCCAACAGGGTGAAGAAAATACTCCAGATGAAGTTGCTTTCTTCTCCTTTTGATATTTTCAAATTTTCAATATATTCATCATTTCCCCGTTGCAGTGAGAAAGTCACTTCTGAAAAATCTTCGTTGAAGCGTGGAGTAAGTTTGTTATTGGTATAACGCTGAAAAGTGGTGATGATATACTGATCTTGCCCTTGTTCCCGTAGAATCCAGTCAGTAAAAGAATTGGGTTGGATTTTCAGCTTGGGCTCTCGGTCACCGTCAAGATCGTTATCCCAATAAAACAGATCTTCTGTGAAAGCATTGTAGTAGATGATTCTGTTACGGGCTGGTTCTGGTTGACCAGCAGCATCATCTTCAGAAAATTTTGGCGCAATCAGCTCTTTGAATTCGCGCGAAAGACGGGTTTTGCCGACACCATTGAAGGCATAAATCAACTGTACCTTTTTATTGGCATCCTTGAGTTGTTGGGCGATTTCTGTAAGTGATTTACCCATATCATGTTATCTTTATCGTCTTGGAAAACTGAGTAATAAATCACGGTAATACTCATATTGTTTCTGCCGGGCATTTATCTCGGCGGGAAGACCAGAGGAGATGTTATTTACTAAAGTGTCAAAACGATCCAGTTTCTCGACAATTTCATCTTGCCTCTTCCTGTCAGGCAACGGGATTATGATGCCATTTAAATCAGCAGGTCTCACCTCAATTACCTTTGTGCCGTGTGCAAGGCGTTTCTTTTGAGTGAAAAACGCGGATGTGTGGAAATAGTAGGACAGATATTTCGCATTCTGGTCGTGGTGAATTATTGCCGTATGTCCACTAACTGCAATATCTTCATTTCCTGTCCATGCTGTACAAGAGCATACATCCTCCACATTCTCGCTTGTCACGGCCATAACGATATCTCCAGGTTCCGCTTTCCTTGATTGTGAAAATACTTCCTCCGAGACATTGGTGAGACATTCATCCGCATATACGCCATAATGTGTATATATCTGTCCGTAGT